>JAFEGE010000126.1 GCA_018240105.1 Verrucomicrobiota bacterium
CATGTCGAAAACCCTCTTAACGCCACGCCTCTCTCGTTTAATCCTCTTTGGCGGAATCGATTTTGGGCACCAATCCTTATTAAAGACACCTGGGGCCGAGACATACGTGGGTATGTGAACTTAAGAAGTTTAGAAAAACGAGCTACTCCTAAGGTCTTACAAATATTCGTAGGAAATGGTCTGCCAAAAAGAGTAGGAGATGCTGTTGCAAAAGTCCTCCCAAGAGAAACTTGCATAAAACTTGGCATTTCAGAGAAAGATTATCAATTTATCCGTGCTAACTACGGTAATGTAACTAACTTACCTGACCAAGCCTTTAGCAGTCTATCGCAAAAGGCGCAAAAACTCCTAAAAATCGCGAGAGCTCTCCAAAAGTGTGACCCCGCTATTCCTTTTGAAGATTTTGTGGAATTGTCCATCCAAACAGACCAACTAAGAGAAAAGCATTCTCGATTCCACAAAGGAAGAGCTCTACAGACTCGCGCTTCTTTAGTAAAAGCCCATGATAGAAAGATATATGCTACATTTTCTAAAGCGCAAGAGGCCACAGCTTTTTTAGGAAGTGGAAGCTTTAAAACAGTTACTAAAGCTGTATGCATGGATGACGGAGAGATCGTTGCCTGCGCAAAAATGGAAGTTGAATCTGAAGAGTTTTGGGGAGTCACTTCTACTGCTGAGGCGAATAAAGAAGGGAGCACCCTTTTCCAATTTAAAGATACACCAAATGTTGTGAAATTGTTAGCTACCGCTCGCAATATAAGTAGAGGTAACAGAACGTGGCAAGATACTAACGGCCATTCACATTCTTCTAAAAAACCTGAAAAAAGATATTGGTTTTTCCCTCTTTATGAAGGAGGAACTTTAACAAGCTTTATGAGCAAAGAGCCCCTTACGGGTTCAGATAAACGCCGCGTAGCCCTAGAAACTATTGACGCTGTTAAAACCTTGCACGACAAGACACTATATCATTTTGATCTTAAACCAGATAACTTTCTAGTAGATGGTGAAGGTAGAGTTGTTGTTAGTGACATTGGATTTGCTAGCTCAAGCTTTGTCCGCCCGGGGACATACACATACCTTTCTCCTGAAGGACTTCGAACAGTCTTACAAGAAGAGTTCTGGCGTTTTCAACAAGCTAATGCGCCAAAAATAGATGTTTGGGCTTTAGGTTGTACTGTATACGAATTATTTACTGGCCGGATGCTAGCGCCATGGGATTCAAATCTTAGTGCCCTCTCAAATGCAGAATATCTCTTTAGATTATTTTCTAAGCCAGACTTTCATACAACCCTTACAACTCATCTAGCAGAAGCAATCCCTGGTGCTAAAAACGCAAAGATTCGCGAAATTTTACAAGGCATGCTAACAGTAGATCCTAGAAGACGCTGGTCTCTTGATCAAGTCCATAGAGAATTACAAACAGAACAGATACGTTGGCAACCTTTAGAAAAAGTCGAAGGCTTGCTATCTACAAATGCGGAAGAGGCTCTTACGGAAGCAAACAGTATTTCGGATCCTATTGTAAAATCTTTAGCTCTAAGCTCAGTTGCTATCCATTTTAGAGATAGGGCTACAACAGATGATTTGGCTAGAGCTTTTAAAATTGGAGAGACTATCCCCGACGCCAACATACGCTTAGAGACTCTTACAGCCCTTTCTACATCCTTGGTATCTTTAGGAACTACAACCATCGAAGAAGCCTTTATTATAGCAAATAGTATTTCAGATGAACCTCTTCGCTTACAGGCTTTGACTGCTCTTAGCACTGTTTTAGTGAATTTACAACATGTTGATATTGATACTGCCCTTGCTCTTGCACAAACAATCTCAAATGAAGCTTTACGTAGCCAAACGCAGGCTGCTCTTTTTGAAGCTTTAAAAGATCCACAAAAGGTAGAGCCTTACAAGGCTTTTGCAATCGCTGTAGCCATCTCTGATCCAACTACACAATTTAATGTTCTTTCTGCTGTTACCCCTCATTTACAATCTGCGCAAGATATCGTAAAAGCTCTCCAAGCAGCTAGAGATATCCGTAATCCTCATTTACGCGCTTCAACTTCCAGAAGCCTTTTAGAAGCTTTTGGACACGCACATGAAGTAGATATGGAAGAAGCGTTTCGATCTTTAGGAGCTATTACCAATGAATCGAGCCGGACTGAACTTTTGCAATCTCTTGTTGATGGGCTCGTGGACATCCAAGGTTTTGTAAGAGCTCAAAGTCTTCTAGAGGCTATCAAAGATGAAGCTATTCGAACCGAAGCTCTTAGTTGGTTAGAGAGTCTACCGGTGTGGTAGCTCTTACAACTTTGACCAAAGGGATAGAAGATCGTGCAAAAGCCGATCTTCACTGGGTTTCATCGTTTTATACCGCTCGTGATTCAAGAATCGGTTTTGGCATCGTCGGTAGCTCTCACCTTTGAAATTGCCAAAATTTAGCCAACTTTTTAAGTTTGGCTAATTTTGGCACCGGCTTTGCCTATTTCAAATGCGAGGCACCTTCTTGCCACATCCCGATTCTTGTATTACTCTCGGTATAAAGGTTCTTTAGAACAGCGAATCGTAAATAAAATTATTTAATTTTGCTTTAACATTTTTTATGCATAATTGCTGTGTAAAAAATGAGCTTATTATGTTTAGAGTAGAATTTCTCGACGGATCCCCTAGTCGTC
This sequence comes from Verrucomicrobiota bacterium, assembly GCA_018240105.1. Lineage (GTDB taxonomy): Bacteria > Chlamydiota > Chlamydiia > Chlamydiales > 2-12-FULL-49-11 > JAFEGE01. The sequence continues at coordinate 2,670 of JAFEGE010000126.1, forward strand.
ATTATATGCCAGATCAGGCATTCGAAGAAGTTCTCTCTTTTCTTGACCTTGCAACATTAAAAAACCTAGCACAGATCTCTAAACGCTCTTTTAGACTCCTTTCATTAGAGAGCGCTGTAGAGACTAGAATCCCACGAGCCTTCACAATTTCAGAAGGACGGGTTACCGATTTAGAATGTATTGCGCGTATCTTTAGAATAACAGGCAACACAAGGGCAGCTCTTAGAATTGAAGAGAGGCTTACTAAGATTACCCATCAGCTCGCCTTATTCGCAACCCTACCTCAAGCTAGCATTCCACCTCATTTCCGAGTCATTTTTGAAACCCTTCTCCAAGCAGGACGTTTTGAGGAAGCCTTTGATCTTGCGAGTGGCATTCCCGTTTCTAAAGAATTGATCAGAGAAAGAAGGCGCTGTGCGCTCTTACAACCCCTAGCCACAGCTCTCATAGCCCTCGGTAGAATCGAGGATGCTATAAACGTTACAAAAGCCGCCTCTGGCCATTTTGAGAGGGACGTTGTTATGCCTGTTGTTAAAGGCCTTGCAACTGCCGGCTCTACAGAAGAAGCATTAGCATTAGCCTCTACTCTTAAAGAGCCTGAAAAATTCTACCCCTACGCCCTCCACAATATATGCTTAGGGCTAATTGCTCGAGGCGAACTTAAAGAAGCTCGACATCTTGCACTCAAAATTTCTAATCGAGATACACAAGAGATAGTCTTTAAAGCTATTGCAGCAGCTTCAGTTTCTCTACCAACCTCTTAAGAGAGCATCTCTTCTTTAGTGGGGCTTTTACCTTGGAAGACAACGCCGAGAGTTGGGTCTAACCGAACAAGATCCCCCTCTTTTAGTAGAGAGAGCGCCCCCTCAATGCGTGTGATGTAAGGGATTGGCCGCTTCTCTGTAAATTTCATAAGAAGCTCTTCTGAGGCGGTATCGAGGGGAGGATTTTGTAGAAGGATCCCTTTGGCCTTGGTAAGTTTTTCTAAGAGAGAGTGCGTAAGAGATTTTACGACAACAATCTTACCCTCTAAGGTTTGATCAGGGGTAAGTAAGAAGGCGATTTCACCAGTCACGGGCGAAAGAGGCGCCTTCATCTTTTTACCTCGTAAGATCACCTCGCCAACACTTTGGACGATAATCATATTGGTAGTAAAGCTTACACCATAAGGCTTACCGGTTGCCATAATAACAAGATCGCCATACTCTACCCATCCCTTTTTGAGAGCTCTTTTAGCGCACACTTTACTCTCTAGTTCGATTGCCGTATCAGCCTCTAAAATGGCTGTAGTCCCCCAAAAGAGTGAGGTTTGCTGGAAAGTGGTCTCTCTTGGCGTGATCGCGATGATCGGGATGTTTGGGTGGAAGCGGCAGATCCGCTTTACAGCGTGGCCGTGGCCTGTTGCGACAAAGATTGCCTTCGCGCCAATATCGTAGGCTGTGTGAACAGCTGCTCTAGCAACTGCCGACGGTATCTCTTGCGTTAGGAGTTCAGACTCTCCTTTAAAAAATTTACTGTAGTCAAAATCCTTTTCCGCTTCTCGAATGATCTGATCCATCATAGCAACGGTTTGTAGAGGGTAGGCGCCAACAGCAGTCTCCCCTGATAGCATAACAGCGGAGGCAGCATCATAAATGGCATTAGCCACATCGGAGGCTTCGGCTCGGGTCGGTCTTGGATTTTTGATCATAGACTCAAGCATCTGTGTCGCAATGATCACAGGCTTTGCTTTGCGGTTAGATTCTCGGATCATCTTCTTTTGGAGCGGCGGCACTTGCGGGACAAAGACCTCTACACCAAGATCGCCTCGAGCCACCATAATCCCATCAGAGACCTCTAAAATCTCCTCGAAGTTCTGGACCCCCCTTTTGCTCTCTATCTTGGAGATGATTAGGATGTCTTCTCGCCCCTCTCTCTCGAGAAGCTCTCTAATTGTCAAAACTTGCTTGGCATGGTTAATAAAAGAGGCCGCAATCATCTCGATCCCTTCGCGGCAGCCGAAGGCGATATCTTCGATATCCTCTTTGGTGATATCGGGTAGATCAAAGACCTGCCCTGGGACATTTACCCGTTTTTGCTTTTGTAAGACGCCATCATTTCGAATTTCTACCGTAAGGCGCTCGCCTTCTTTAGCAATAACCAGACCCTCGATATAGCCATCATCAAAAAGAACTCTATCTTTGACTTGTATTTGGCTGGCAATAAAGCCAGGGCTTATAGGGACATCTTTTTCAAACTTCTTATCTTTAACGAGATATATAATATCTCCCGCTTTAAGAGAGACCTTTTCCATATCGCCTGTTCGGATCTCAGGCCCTTTAGTATCTAGTAGAATACCCAAGGGCTTACCAAGCTCTCTTCTCACCTCTTTAATCGCTGTAATAACCTTTTTATGCTCCTCATGGGTCCCGTGGCTAAAATTAAGCCTTGCCACATCCATCCCCTGCTCGGCCAATTTGCGAATCATCTCTTTAGAATTAGAGCTAGGGCCTAAGGTACATATAATCTTTGTGCGTCTCATAACCCTAAAGATAATAAGCTGGCGATTTTCTCTCACTTGTTTTTATACTGATGCGTGCAAAAAGAAGAAGAGATAGAGATCCGGAAGGCAAAGCACCACAATCTAAAGGAGATATCTTTAGATTTAAAAAGGGGTGAACTGATTGTCTTTACAGGTGTTTCCGGATCAGGAAAGACCTCTCTTGCCTTTGATACGATTTATGTCGAGGGCCAGCGCCGCTACATTGAATCGCTCTCGGCCCAGGTAAGGCGCCTTTTAGGCGGCCTGCCTAAACCTGAAGTAGAAAAGGTCTTAGGTATCCCACCAACGATTGCCATAGAACAGAAGAGCACCCCTAAAAACCCGCGCTCTACGGTCGGCACCATGACCGGCATCTACGACTACTTAAGAGTTTTATACGCAAGACTCTCTATCGCATACTGCCCCATCACAGGCGAGCGGGTAACGCCAACCTCTAGAGCCTCTATCCAAGAGGCTATTTTAAAGAAAAAGCCCGGTGAGACGTGGTGGCTTTTAGCCCCCTTTACTAAAAGCAAAAAGGGCGAGTGTGTTGAAGAGTTTGAAGATCTTCTAAAAAAAGGGTTTCATAGAGTACGCGTCAATGGGACTCTATACAACCTCTCCGATGAAGTGCCCGCCCTACAAAAAAATCTTGCCCACACAATCGATATCGTCATCGATCGCATCACTATCGACCCTAAAGAAGTCCAGCGCCTTACTGAAGCCGTAGAGACAGGGTTAGATGTCGGTAAAGGACTTCTTATCCTCTTTCATCCCGATACAAAAGAAGAGGAGCTCTTCTCTGAGCACGGCTACTCTGCTAAGGCAGACACCTATTATCCCCCTCTAGAGCCTGATGATTTCTCCTTTAACCACCCCAAAGGGATGTGTGCTACCTGCCATGGTTTGGGCTACGTCCAAGACTTTGACCTCTCTTTAGTGCTCGATCCGAAAAAGAGCATCCGCGAGGATTGCTGCGCCGTTGCTGGCTCTTACAACACGGTAAGGTGGGGTAACATCTACAACCAACTGGCAAAAAACTACCGCTTTAGCGTCGATGTGCCTTTTGAAAAGCTCTCTAAAGAGGCGCAAGATATTTTTCTCTACGGGATTACAGAAAAGTGGCTCAAAGTAAACTTTGTCCATCCAAACACGGGTAGCAGATGGACAGATTACGTCTCTTGGAAAGGGGTTTTACACGAGGCCAAGAAAAGACTACAAGACGCCTCTTCAGCGGCCTACCGCACAAAAATGGAGAGCCTCATGACCGAGATGTCATGCGCAAGCTGCAAAGGCTCTCGCCTAAAGCCATACCCAAGCGAGGCCCAGTTTTTTGACAAGAAAATATTTGAATTAATGGAACTGCCAATTTCAGAGCTTCTTGCCTTCTTTGGTAAGATCTCTATGTCTAAGAAAGAGCTCGCTATTGGCGAAGAGATGGTAAAAGAGGTTTATGATCATTTGTCTTTCCTCTACAACGTTGGCCTTCACTATCTAACCTTATCACGCTCTTCTAATACCCTCTCTGGTGGCGAGGCCCAAAGGGTACGCCTTGCCTCTGGCGTTGGCTTTGGCCTTGTATCGACTGCCTATATCCTTGATGAGCCCTCTATTGGCCTCCACCATCGCGATAATGATCTTCTTATCAAATCTTTGCTAGCGCTTCGCGATAAAGGCAATACCGTGATCGTCATTGAACACGATGAAGAGATGGTGAAGAGTGCTGATACCATTGTGGATATTGGCCCGCTTGCCGGTGTGCGCGGTGGCGAGCTTTTAGCAATCGGCGATCTTGAGACAATAAAGAATGAAAAGAGATCTTTGACAGGCGCTTACCTCTCCAAACGTCTTACCATTCCTATTCCTAAAAAGCGGGTAGCGGACAAAAAAGCGCTCCTCACTATTCGGGGTGCTTGTCACAATAATCTCAAAAATGTTGACGCCTCCTTCCCTCTTGGCCTTTTTACTTGTATCACGGGGGTCTCTGGCTCTGGTAAGTCGTCTCTCGTTGTCGACATCTTATACCCTCTTCTTTCAAACCACTTCCACGACTCTAATTTGAAGGTCGGTAAATTTAAAGCGATCGAAGGGCTAGAGCACCTTGATAAGGTGATTGCGATCGATCAGTCGCCTATCGGCAGAACCTCGCGCTCCAACCCTGCCACCTACACCAAAGTTTTAGATGATATTCGCGATCTCTACGCCTCGCTCAGTGAGAGTAAAGCCTTTGGCTACACGAAGGGGCGCTTTAGCTTTAACGTGCGCGAGGGGTCTTGCCCCTTTTGTGCTGGGATGGGAAGCCTTGCGATAGATATGGACTTTTTAGAGGATGAGAGTATCTCTTGTCCTGAGTGTAAGGGGGCGCGCTTCGATCCTAAAACCCTTAGCGTACGCTTTAAAGGGAAAAACATCTTTGATGTGTTAGAGATGGCTATCGAAGAGGCGTACACATTTTTCCAAGACATCCCAGCGATCGAGAAGAAATTAAAGTTCTTAGTCGAAGTCGGCCTTGGCTATTTAAGCCTCGGACAACCCTCTACCACGCTGTCGGGTGGTGAGGCGCAGCGGATTAAACTTGCTAAGGAACTGATTCGCCCTGCCACAGGTCGTACTCTCTATCTACTTGATGAGCCGACAACTGGTCTACACTGGCACGACATAAACACCCTCTTACCGCTTCTCCAAAGACTGGTAGATAAAAAAAACACCCTTATTGTCATCGAGCACAACCTAGACCTTATCAAGACAGCAGATTTCATTATAGACCTCGGCCCTGAAGGTGGGCAAGGCGGTGGCGAGATTGTAGGGACAGGAACGCCAGAGCGTATTGCAAAGCTTGACACCCCTACAGGACGCGCTCTAAAGGAGGTTTTCTCAGAAAAAGAGAGAATCCTGCACCATCCTGTACCGACAAAAAAAGAGAGCTTTATACGGGTAAAAAAAGCGAGTCAAAACAATCTAAAGGCTGTGAGCGCTGAGATCCCAAGAGGGGCCATCTCTGTCTTTACAGGCCCCTCAGGCTCAGGTAAAACCTCTCTTGCTTTCGAGACGATTTATGCAGAAGGGCAAAGGCGCTATATCGACTCTCTCTCCTCCTATGTAAGGCAGTTTGTCGAGGCTTTGCCGAGGCCTAAAGTAGAGGAGGTCGATGGCCTCTCCCCTGCTATCGCCTTGGAACAAAAAAGACAGCAGACAAATCCAAGAAGTACCCTTGGTACTTTGACAGAGGTCTATGACTATCTCAGGATTATCTATACAAGACTCGGTGTTGCCTACTGCCCTGAGACAAAAGAGAAGATCACCTCGATTACCGCTCAATATGTTTTAGATAGAATCTTTACCTATCCAGTAGATACGCCTATACAAATTCTAGCTCCCGTAGAGGTAAAGCGCGGCGAGCCTTTCTCAAAGTTTCAGGAAAAGCTACAAAATGATGGCTATCTACGCGTGCGTCTTAACAACGTCTATTATGAGCTCGATACAGAGATCCCCTTTGACCCGCACCGCAAAAATAGCCTCTTACTTGTGATCGATAGAGTCACCATAGAAAAAAAGAGTGAAAAGCGCATCCTTACTGCTATAGAAGAGGCCTCTTCTCTTGCTAATAGGACAGTGTTAATCGCTCTTCCTGATAAAGATCTCTTTTTTAACCTTAACTTTGCTGTGGAGTCGACAGGTAAAACCTATCCGACCCTATCCCCCCAAACCTTCTCCTTTAACCGCCCGGAGGGTATGTGTTTAGAGTGTAGTGGCCTTGGTGTTCGCTACGGCGTCTCTTTAGATACAACAGCCGCTCTTTTGAAAAGCACAATACCTGAGCTTTTGGAGAGGCTCCTCAAAAACTACTTCGATGATGATACCTCTGACCTTTTATGTAGGCTTTTAGAAAAAGAGGGTCTTCCCTTAGATTTACCTATTAAGCAGTTTACAAAAGAGCAAAAAGAGCTCTTATTTGAAGGGGCTTTGAAAGGAAAAGAGCTAGAGGGTATCTCACTTCGTTGGCTGGGGCTTCACTCTATGCTGCTACGCATCGCTAAGATGGGTAAGAGAGATTTACGCGAGCCTCTTCTTCCTCTTTTAAAAGAGTACGACTGCGCCTCCTGCGAAGGGAGCCGCTTAAATCCTTTAGCAAGCCGTGTAGAGGTAAATGGCGTAACGCTACCAAAGCTTACAAAAATGGCCCTTACCGAAGTTTTAGCCTTTATACAGGGGTGTAAAGGAAGTAAAGTTCTCCAAGAGGCTTTAGAGACTGTCAAAGCGCGCCTCTCCTTACTTATAACGCTTGGCCTCTCCTATCTCTCTTTAGAGAGAAAGGCGCCAACGCTATCTAGTGGTGAAATCCAAAGAACAAGACTTGCTAAGCAGTTAGGCTCTGGCCTTACAGGTGTTCTCTATGTCTTAGATGAACCGACGATCTCTCTTCATCCTTATAATAATGCGCTTCTTCTTACAGCCTTAAACCAGCTAAAAGATCTTGGAAACACCCTTATTCTTGTAGAGCACGATAAAGAGATCATCTTAGCCTCAGACTTAGTCTTTGACTTTGGCCCGGGTGCCGGCCATTTAGGCGGCCACATCACAGCCTCTGGCACACCAAAAGAGCTTATGAAGGATCCACATTCTTTAACCGGCGCATACCTCTCTGGTAAGAAGAAGGTAGAGGCTCCAGTAAAAAGACGCCCCCTCTCGGAGTTCTTTTTTATCGATAACGCCTCCAAGCACAACATTGAGAACCTCTCTTGCCAAATACCTAAGAGAGCGCTCACCTGTGTAACGGGCGTATCAGGGGCTGGTAAGTCGACACTTGTTCACGATATTTTAGCTCCTGCTCTTTTAGAAAACACAAGAAAGAGAACCCCTAAAGAGAGCTTTACCACGGAGAGCGCCTCTTTTCGGGAGGTGCACGGCTTTGAAAATCTTATCATCTTAGACCCCTCTTTTGGCGAGCAGACGAATCGATCCGATGTTGTAACTTATGTAGATCTTCTCACCTCTCTGCGCTACTTTTTTGCCTCCCTTCCAGCCGCTGTCACCCATGGCCTCTTTCCAAAGCATTTTAGCTTTAACCACAAGAGCGGGATGTGTAAAACCTGCCGCGGCCTTGGCTATCAGATCGTAGAGCTACAGTTCCTACCGCCGGCAAAGGTTGCCTGTGATGCGTGCCATGGCCTTCGCCTAAATCCAGCAAGCCTTCTTGTCACTTACAAAGGAAAGAACCTCGGCCAAATTTTACAGCTCACGGTTGATCAAGCCAAAGAATTCCTCCCACCGATTCCGAAAATACATCGCCTTCTTAAAGAGATTCAAAATGTTGGCCTTGGCTACCTAACCCTTGGCCAAGAGACCCAGAGCCTCTCCGGCGGAGAATTCGGTCGCCTCCACCTTACAAAAGAGCTTGTCAAAAGAAGCCAGGGTAACACTCTCTACCTTCTCGATGAGCCAACGATCGGCCTTCACTTCGAAGACATCCAAAAACTTCTCCCCATCTTCCA
>JAFEGE010000127.1 GCA_018240105.1 Verrucomicrobiota bacterium
GGAAAGAGGTGAAGAAGAAATTAACAACGGCGCTAAAAGCGCACTTTCGGGCGAAACAATATCGATCCTGGAATCCTAATCCGATTCTTGTGACAGCACATCCTGATTGTTATGGCTGAAATACCCTACGTGAATCGTCAGCAAAACTGCTTGGCTGACGTTCTGACGCTCTTCTCAGTAATGAGTAGATTTGTTCAGATTTTTAGTAGCGGTATAATTCTTCGTGATTTTAAACATTTCGTAGTCTCAATAGGAAATTATGGTAAGTCGAATTACACCATCAGAGCCAATACCAGAAGCTCTTACAGCTCCAATTATTGCTACTTTACGAAGCTCAGCCTGTATTTTTGACGTGCGTTGTGAAGTTACAGAAAAATGGATGTGTCGAGCTTATAACACTTTTGGCTTGGGTCCTGGAGAAAAGCAAGATGAGTGGCGAAAACTCTTACAAAAATCTGACTATCAGTTTCATAAAGTAATAGAAGATGGAGATTGGTTGTCGATCACACCTCCCATTGGGTTTTGGCTTAAAGATGGGCGCTTAGTTGATGTTAGATGTACAGAGGGAGAGCGTACAGAAGCTTATTACGGTACCAAAGCCGAAATAGTGGCCAGACGTACTATTCTTTTTGTTGAAGATGGTCCATTCACGTTCTTGCCAAGCGACGAAGATCTGTAGAAATACTCTTGCTTCTTAGATTTTAAGGCTCTTTTAGCTTATTCTTGTGTGTCAACGAGGCCTCAGCTGATGAGTTAAGAGCAGCTTTTTAGGGGCCCCGGGCCTAGACTGGCGCTCCTTATGGTAAGACCTTTTTTGTGTCTCTCGTGACTATTAGCTGAGAGAATATATATAGCTATAACCCGGGCGCCTTTAGCAATAAACTTGTCTAGCTTGCTCTTGTGATTAAAAGTAAATCTTCTATATCCTCTTGCATCCCTGTAAAATACTAGAGAGGATTTTATGGCTATTTCAGATCGCCTCGTTTTTGCATTGTCCACCTGTCCTGAATGGAAAGTAGCCTTAGATCCAGATGCTGAGGCAAAATGTTTAAGTTGTCATGGCAGGATTGGAGAGCCAATACCTCAGGACCGCTTCCTGTAATCGCATATTGACCCATGGGTAAATGGAGTCGTTTTAAAATAGAAAATTTTTTGTGATTCGCTTCCATAATGGTGTTTTACATTGATTTTAAGCTTTTATAAAAAAAAGAGACAAGTTGATTCCAAGCATCAAAGCTTGCTTGAGGATCGGCTTCTCGAGTTCCTCGCATTCAAAACCATAGTTTTTCAAAAATGACTAGAGCAGCTACTTTGTTCCCAAAGGTTCTGGTGTGGGCTATTGGAGTTAATGCTGACTCATTTTTAGTACAGTTACGAGCCAAAGCTAAGAGCTTAGAAGCCTCTTAGCCTATAGAGTGCGTTTAGGCAGAACTCTTACTGCACAGTGAAGAAGAGCGTGGTTTATTTGTCCTGCAAGGTCGGCTCGGTCTAGGTCTGATAGAGGATAAACTGTAAATTTTACCTCGTCAAATGCATCTTTTCCCGCTAGGATATCTTTAGCCATCATTTGGGCTCCGAATAAAACACCTTTTTTATACCTCTCCCCGCCAGCAAAGCGGCGGCCTGCTAGTTTTGCAACCGCGTCTGTAATGCCCTTCTCTATATAATAAGGGTCGTTGAAAAAGGATTTTTCGAATAGATATTTTGTCAGTATCTCCTCGCTCGGAAACCGAAACTTTACTGGCTCCATGAGTTCCATTTGTAAGTAAATTTTTTAAATCTACGAGATTTTTTAGATTAATTTAGATATGTTACCAGCGAGAGCCGGATTTAGATGGTTGAAGGACTCTTCGAGCTACAGAAGCAAGCAGAGTCTTTTTTATTTGTTCTGGAAGGGCTTCCCACTCTTTTTCCGTTAACGGGTCAATAATAATTTCTTTGTGTGTAAATGAATCTACTCCTGCTCTGATATCCTCAGCCATGACTATGGCTCCTAATAAAATGCCTCTTGCAAGTCTATCACGGCCAGCAAAACGGTCGGCTGCTAGCATTGCAACGGCCCCTGTGATTCCACGGTCTACATAATAAGGGTTTTTGAAAAAGGAATCTTCGAATATATGTTCTGTCAATATCGTCTGGCTAGGGAAACGAATCTTTAGCAATTCCATAAACTCAACTTACAAGTAAATTTTTAACTTTACATGAAAAATATATATAGAAAAAAAGTTAAAAGCTAGGAGATTTTCTTAGATTACTTTAGTGAAGCGCTTCTGTAGAGAGGCCAAAGCTTACGATCTTGTGATCTAATTCTAGCCACTCTTGGTAAGGGTTTAAGGTTGGTAGAATGCCGGCACCCGCGTAGAGGTGTAGGGTTTTTTCTTCTATCTGTCCTGAGTGAATGGCCACACAAAGACTTCGCTATGTTCGCCTTTTTTATGGCCTATACAACCGGCATACCAGCCGCGATCAAACAGCTCATGAGTGGCGATAAAGTCTAAGGCAGTTTGGGTGGGTGTACCAGCGATGGCGGATTTAGATCGTCGAAAGGCTGTTCGATTTGCTATGGGGAAATTTCTGTATTGAGCAAAGAATCTAAGAGCTTTTGATAGAATGGGTGCTCAAAGCTACAGGCCCAGGTTAGAGAATATGTGTATCTGCAACTCTTACGGCGCAGGCAAGAAGAGCATCGTTTATTCGTTTTCCAAGGTCGGCCCACTCCTCATCTTTTAGGTTATACACTCTAAATTCTACTTCTTTATAGGGATCTTTTCCCTCTTGAATATCTTGAGCCATGACACTGGCTCCCAAGGGAATGCCTCTTTTAAATCTCTCTCGGCCAGCAAAGCGACGGCCCGCTAATAATGCAACCGCCTCTGTAATGCCCTTCGCTATATAATAAGGGTCCTTGAAAAAAGACTCTGTGAATAGATACTCTCTCAGCATCTCTTCGCTTGGAAAGCGAACCTTTATCAATTGCATAAGCTCCTTTTGTAAGGAAATTTTTTAACTTTACGTAAAAAGAGTATATAAAGAAATTTTTAAAAGCTACGAGATTTTTTTAGATTACTTTAGCGAAGCGCTTCTATAGAGAGGTCAAAGCTTGCGATCTTGTGATCTAATTCTAGCCATTCTTGGTAAGGGTTTGACGTTGGTAGAATGCCGGCACCCGCGTAGAGGTGTAGATTTTTTTCTTCTATCTGTCCCGAGCGAATGGCCACAAAGACTTCGCTATGTTCGCCTTTTTTATGGCCTATACAACCCGCATACCAGCCGCGATCAAACGGCTCATGGGTGGCGATAAAGTCTAAGGCAGTTTGGGTGGGTGTACCAGCGATGGCGGGGGTAGGATGGAGATAGTTTATGAGATCCTCATCAGAGAGGGGCTCTTTTAGAGTCAGGTGAAAGGGATAGTGTAGGTGAGAGAGGGTTTTGGTTCTTTTAATTTGGATGGTGGGAGAGAGAGTGAAGGGGTGGGCGATTTTTGCGAATTTAGCGGCAAGCTCTTCTTGTACGTAAGCAAATTCGGATTGCTCTTTCGGGCAAGTGAGGAGCTCGTCTTCTTTTGCTAGGGGGCGGGTAGCTGCAAGAGCTTCGCTGTAGAGGCTAGAGCCTTCTTTTTTGTAGAGAAGCTCGGGTGTGGCACCTAGAAAGGCTCGTGTGGGTGAGAGTATAAAAGCAAAGGGATGGGTATTGGGGATCTCTTTAAGAGCAAAGAAGAGAGAGAATGGGTCGATTGTTCTTGTAAAGGTAAAGGAGCTTCTGCGGGCGAGGACTACTTTTTTTAGAGAGGCGTTAGCTTGTGATCGGAGGATATTTTCTTGCCAAAGGGGATAGGCGGGTGTGTGCTTATGCTCTTCTGGAAAGAGGTTTTGTGAGGTTGGAGGTGGAAGAGGGAGGATTTTTTCAGGTTGTATAGAGAGGGCAGTTGGAAAGTTTTGCCAGTTTGTCTCTTTACGAGGGAGGGGAAAGTCTTTTACAAAGAAAAAGTCGCCCTTGGGGTCGGGATCTTTTTTTCTCCCTAGCGCCATCATATCTTTCCATAGGATGATAGGATAGGTCATTTCTTTAGAGCGTAGAGGGTGACGATACCGAACTGGATAGGGATGATTTTGATTTCGCTAAAGCCGCTCTCTTCGATCTCAGTTGCAAAAGCGGTAGGAGAGGGGAAGGCTTGGATAGAGCTTCCTAAATACTCATAGCTTTTACGGTCTTTACTAAGAAGGCCACCTAGAAAAGGTAGCATCGTTGTGAGGTAGAAGTTGTGGAGCTTCTTAAGAAGGGGGTTTTTCGGGGTGGAAAAGTCTAAGATGTAAGCAGAGCCATCTTTTTTTAAGATGCGGTGGATCTCGCGAAGGCACTTTTTGCGGTCGGTCATATTACGGATGCCAAAGGAGAGGGTTACGATGTCTGCAGTCTCATCATCGGTTGGGATAGCAAGGGCGCTTCCTAGTTGGAAGGAGGCGGGGATCTCTTTTTTTTTGGCCTTCTCTAGAGCTAGGAAGAGCATCTTTTCAGAGAGGTCAAAGCCTTGGATAGAGCCAAAAGGGTGTTTGGAGGCGAGAGCAAAGATCTGGTCACCGCTGCCGGTAGCCAGATCTATAAGCGTAAGTGTTTTAGAATTAGGAAGATACTTTAAGATCTTTCGACGCCATGAAAGATCAAAGCCAAGAGAGAGGAGACGATTTAGACGATCGTAGCTCGGAGAAATCCGATCAAACATTGCGATAATGTCGTGACGCGATCTATCTATTACGGCCCCCTCGCTTTCTATCTGTTTCAGAGAGATACGTTTTACGGATCCGAATCGTCTTTGGCGTAATCTCGATGAGCTCATCGTCTTGGATGAAGTCGATGGCTGTTTCAAGAGTCTGTTTACGCGGTGGCGTTAAGATCACGTTCTCATCTGTACCAGAGGCGCGGACGTTTGTTAAGTGCTTCTCTTTTGTTACGTTGATAACAAGGTCACCAGCGCGAGAGCTTTCACCTACGATCATCCCTTCGTACACTTCAGAGCCCGGGCTTATAAAGAAAAAGCCACGATCTTGGAGGTTGAAAAGAGCGTAAGGGGTAATGCGTCCTGTGGCACTAGCAATCAAGCTACCATTTTTTCTCTTCGGCATTTCACCTTTCATAGGACCGAAAGAGTCGAAAACAGAGGTTAAGATCCCAAGACCTTTTGTATCTGTCATGAATTCATTACGGTAGCCCATAAGCCCGCGTGTCGGGATAGAGAATTCCATAGTAACGATTTTGTGTTCGTTTGTGCTAAGAAGCTTAAGATCTCCTTTACGACGAGAGAGCTCTTCGATAACACTACCAGAAAACTCCTCTGGCACTTCGATGTGAACGTTCTCGTAAGGCTCTTGCTTCTCTCCATCAACCTCTTTAATAATAACTTTAGGCTTGGAGATAGCAACTTCATACCCTTCACGACGCATAGTTTCGATAACGATAGAGAGGTGAAGTTCACCACGTCCAGCAAGACGGATAACATCTTCGCGATCTGTTAACTCTTCAATTTTAAGAGAAGGGTTAGAGCGCTTTTCTCTCATGAGGCGGTCGCGAATTTTATTCATCGTCACGTGCTTACCTTCTCGACCTACAAAAGGGCTAGAATTCACCATAATGTCTAAGAAAAGGGTAGGCTCGCCAAGTTGAATAGGTGGAAGCGCTTCGACTTTGTCAGGTGAGCAGAGTGTGTCACCGATCATAATCTCAGGCACCCCTGAAATACTGACGATATCACCGACACCTGCAATCTCCATCTCGACGCGTTTTAGACCAGAGTAGCCTTCTAGAAGAACTACTTTATGGTTGGTTGGGGCGCCTTCTTTATCGATGCATACAATAGGATCACCTTTTTTGATAACGCCTTGGAGGATGCGGCCTGTAGCTTGGCGTCCAACGAAATCGTTATAAGAAAGGGTCATTGCTTGCATAAGGAAAGGCTCTTCTGCAGAACCGGTTGGAGCCGGTACAGCTTCGATAATCAGTTCGAAGAGAGGACGCATGTCGACTTGTGGATCGGTAAGCTCTTTTTTAGCAAAGCCTGTAAGACCAGAGGCGTAGCAGAAAGAGAAGTTTAGCTGTTCATCAGTAGCACCAAGCTCCACAAAGAGGTCAAATGTTTTATCAAGAGCCTTTTCTGGGGTTGCATGGGGGCGATCGATTTTGTTTAAAACTACAATGGGTCTTAAGCCGCATTTAAGCGCCTGTGAGAGAACGAAGCGGGTTTGTGGCATGGGGCCTTCAGAGGCATCGACCAACAAGAGGACGGAGTTCACCATACCAAGCACTCGTTCTACTTCACCGGAGAAATCGGCGTGACCAGGTGTATCTATCAAGTTAATTTTATAATCTTCAAACATTAAACTTGTATGTTTGGCGAAAATAGTGATCCCACGCTCTTTCTCTAAATCAAAGCTGTCGAGAGCACGGATCGGGACTTCCTCGTTAGTACGGAATACTTTTGTTTGCAAAAGCAAACTATCAAGAAGCGTTGTTTTCCCATGGTCAATGTGGGCAACAATCGCAACGTTACGAATTTTTTCTGGCGTATACATAAGTGCAAAAAAGTGTAGCATTTTCCGGAGAATTATGCTAGATTTTTAACTTGGTGAAGAAAAGAAAAGAGTTTGAAATCTTTCCTGCAGGAAAGTCTTTACAGGGCCTGCTTCCTGGTTTTTTAAAGGAAGTCGATGATAGGCGTGCTAAAGATTTAGAGAAGGTTATCCATACGTGGATGACGATGTTAGACCCTTCTTATGCAGCAAGAACTAAGGTCGAAAAATTTCAAGACGGTTTTTTATTTATAAAAGTCTCTTCGGCAGCGCTCCACAGTATTTTGGAGGTGCAGGAGAAAAAAAGATTACTCGAGGCGATGCAAAAAAAGCATCCTCGGTTAGGACTGAAAAATATAGTCTTTCGAAGATAGGTTAGAGGGGACAATAAGGCATAATGCTCATGACAGATAAAAAAGAACCAACAAAAGCAAAAGAGTACACAGCTAGTTCTATTACGGTACTGGAAGGTTTGCAAGCGGTACGCGAACGTCCAGGGATGTATATCGGTGATACAGGGGTGCATGGTTTACACCACCTCGTCTACGAAGTTGTCGACAACTGTATAGATGAAGCTTTAGCAGGTCATTGCGATGCCATTTCAGTCGTGATTTTGAAAGATGGTGGCGTAAGTGTTGAAGATAACGGCCGTGGTATTCCAATCGGTAAACATGAGCAGGAATCAAAAAAGCAAGGAAGAGAGGTCACCGCGCTAGAAGTAGTTATGACGATCTTGCATGCCGGCGGTAAGTTTGATAAAGATACCTATAAAGTCTCCGGTGGTTTACATGGTGTCGGGGTCTCTTGCGTAAATGCTCTATCCAAAAAACTTGTTGTTGATGTCTATCAAAACGGCTCTGCCTACGAAATGGAATTTTGTCGGGGTAAGCCTGTAACGCCACTCGAGACAATGGGAAAGACAAATAAAAGGGGAACTAAAGTCTCCTTTTGGCCTGACCCCCAGATTTTTTCTGTTACAGAAATTGAGTATGATATAATCCATAACCGCTTAAGGGAGCTTGCCTTTTTAAATAAAGGATTAAAGATCTCTTTACGCGATGAGAAGAGTTCTGCTCACGAAGATATCACCTTTAACTATGCTGGTGGCATCATCTCCTTTGTAGAGTTTATTAATGAGAACAAAGGACCGCTCTTTCCAAATCCGATCTATGTAAAAGGAGCAAGAGATCTTCATGATGGTCCTTTAGAGTTTGAAGTTGCTATGCAGTGGAACGCCTCTTATACAGAGACAACCTTTTCCTACGTAAACAACATTGCAACAAGACAGGGGGGAACCCACCTTACTGGCTTTTCTACGGCTTTAACGAGGGTCCTTAACACCTACATCAAAAACCACAATCTCCTAAAGAGCGATAAGACAACGATTACAGGGGAAGATGTGCGCGAAGGGATGGCGGCGATCGTTTCAGTCAAAGTGCCAAATCCACAGTTTGAAGGGCAGACAAAGCAGCGCCTCGGTAACCAGGAAGTGGGATCGGCTGTCCAGCAGGTCGTTGGTGAGGAGCTAACAACTTATTTAGAAGAGCACCCATCTATTGCTAAATTAATTGTTGAGAAGGCAAATCTTGCCGCGCAAGCAAGAGAGGCTGCTCGTAAAGCGCGTGAATTAACACAAAGAAAGTCTGCTTTAGATAGCGCTAGACTACCAGGTAAGTTGACAGACTGTTCTGAAAAAGATCCAGCCTTATCCGAGATATTTATTGTAGAAGGGGATTCTGCGGGTGGTTCAGCTAAATCAGGTAGAGATCGTAGAACACAAGCGATCTTGCCGATTCGTGGTAAGATCTTAAACGTTGAAAAATCAAGGTTGCAGAAAGTTCTTCAAAACCAAGAGGTCGGTTCGATGATTGCGGCCTTTGGTTGCGGGGTCGGCCAAGATGGTTTTAATTTAGAGAAGCTGCGCTATCATAAAATTATCATCATGACCGATGCTGATGTCGATGGCTCCCACATTCGTACGCTTTTGTTAACCTTTTTCTATCGCCATATGCCGGCTTTGATTGAAAATAATTTCATCTATATTGCCCAGCCACCTTTATATCGCGTAACAAGAAAGAAAACTTCTCGCTACATCCACTCAGAGCGAGAGATGGATGAGTATCTTCTCTCCCTTGGTATGAGCGATGTAAATCTTCGTTTAGCTTCACAATCCTCTTTTATGGAGAAGGATGAGGTTAAAAAGTTTTTGGATACAATTCTACAGGTAGAGAGCTTCATCAGCACACTAGAGCGCAAGGGCGTTCCTTTTAGAATGTTTATCCAAGCAAGAAATAGCGAAGGTGTTTTCCCGAAATACCAAGCCTTTATCAATGATGAGCCATTTTTTGCTTACACTAAAGAAGAGTTTATCGCGATGAAAGAGCGCGATTTACAAGAAAAGCAAGCCCACTACGATAAGATGATAAACTCGCTTTCGGAAGAGGAGAAGACAAAGGGTGTAGCTCCATTTTATCCAAAACCACTTCACTATTTTGAATTGTATCGCGAAGAGGATTTGGAGACAGAAGAGGCCCATCTACGCCACTTCCTACTCTCAATCGACCAGTACTTAATCGCACAGGGCAAGATTGTTGATGCGATTGATGAGCATGGCGAAGAGACTCCGCTTTATACATTAAAAGAGATTATAGACTTTCTTCGAGAAAATGGTCGAAGAGGGATGGAGATCCAGAGATATAAGGGTCTTGGAGAGATGAACGCAGACCAGCTATGGGAGACAACGATGGATCCGACGGTGCGTACTTTAATCCAAGTCACTATTCCGGATGCCGCCAATGCGGAGGCTATGTTCTCTATGTTGATGGGAGAAGAGGTAAAGCCACGTCGTCAGTTTATTGAAAGCCATGCGCTTTCTGTTAAGAATTTGGATATTTAAAAGGGATTCATGGACCAAGAGAATCAGGGACACCTGTCCGTAATAACAAGAACGATAGAAGAAGAGATGAAGGATAGCTATCTTCGCTATTCTATGTCAGTTATCATTTCGAGAGCTCTGCCAGATGTGCGCGATGGTCTAAAGCCGTCGCAAAGACGTATCTTGTTTGCTATGAGACAGTTAAATCTAAGCCCCGGCGGTAAGCACAGAAAGTGTGCTAAAATTGCCGGTGATACATCTGGTGACTACCACCCACACGGTGAAGGTGTTATCTATCCAACGCTTGTGCGTTTAGCGCAGAGCTGGATTATGAGATACTGTCTTGTCAACGGGCAGGGAAACTTTGGTTCTGTCGACGGCGATCCTCCTGCTGCCATGCGTTATACAGAGGCGAAACTGACCCATCCTTCCATGGCGCTCATGGAAGACTTAGACAAAGAGACAGTCGATTATGTACCGAACTATGATGAGACAAAAAAAGAGCCTGTTGTCTTTCCAGCTAAATTCCCAAACCTTTTATTAAACGGCTCCTCCGGTATCGCTGTCGGTATGGCAACGAATATCCCACCGCACAATCTCCATGAGCTTATCGATGCGACAAAACTGATTATCGATGAGCCGGGTGTCTCTATAGATGAGATTATGAAAGTAATGCCGGGACCGGACTTCCCAACAGGCGGTACTATCAACGGTACACGAGCTATTAAAGAGGCGTTCCATACAGGTCGCGGTAAGCTAACACTTCGCGGTGTGACGCACGTTGAAGAGGAAAAAAACGATAAGGCAAAAGTTGTTATCGATGAGATCCCGTACAACGTAAACAAGGCTCTTTTAATTACCAAGATTGCTGAGCTTGTCAATGAGAAGATCATCACAGGTCTCTCTGATATCCGTGATGAGTCAGACAAAGATGGTCTTAGAATTGTCTTAGAGCTTAAGCGTGGCGAAATCCCAGATGTGATTATCAACCAGCTCTATAAGTTTACAGACATGCAGATCACCTTTGGTTGTATCATGCTCGCGCTAGACAACGGTCTACCGCGTACCATGAACATCAAACAGATGCTCTCTTCTTGGATTGATCACCGTATAGAGGTTATTAGAAGAAGAACCCGCTTTGAACTTAAAAAAGCAGAAGCTAGAGCCCACATTTTAGAGGGTTATTTAAAGGCGCTAGACCACCTAGATGCGATTGTACGCCTTATTCGCCAGAGTAAGGATAGAGCAGAGGCTAAAATAGCTATTGTTAGTCAGTATATGCTTACTGAAAAACAGGCAGATGCGGTTCTTGATCTACGCCTCTACCAATTAACCGGTCTTGAAAGAGACAAGGTAGAAGATGAGTACAAGGCTCTTCTTTTGAAAATTGAAGAGTATCGTGCGATTCTTGCCTCTGAAGATAAAGTGCGTTATATTATTAAAGAAGAGTTAGATGAGATCAAAAAACTCGATAAAACGCCTCGTTTGACAAAGATTACACACCATGAAGGTGAAGATCTTGAAATGGAAGATCTTATTGCGAATGAGCCATGTGTAATCACAATCTCCTCCGAAGACTACATCAAGCGTATGCCAATCGACACGTTCCGTGAACAGAAGCGCGGTGGCCACGGCGTTATCGGTGTTGATCTTAAAAAAGAGAGCGAGGGAATTAAAGAGATTTATGTCGCTAATACCCACGATCATCTTCTTGTCTTTACAAGTTTAGGTCGCTGTTATTGGCTGAAAGTCTGGAAAATCCCAGAGGGAGCTCGCCGTACAAAAGGTAAGGCGCTCGTTAACCTTTTAGAGGGTATGACGGAGAAAGAGACCATCGCTGCGGTCCTTTCTGTCTCAAACTTTGAAGATCAATCCTCTATCTTGTTTGCGACCAAAAAGGGTGTTGTGAAAAAGACTCTTCTTAGCAGCTACTCTTCACCAAGAAAGACTGGTGTCTATGCGATCACGGTCGATGAGGGTGATGAAGTGATTGCCGCTCGCCTTGTAAAATTAAATGAGCAAGTGATGCTCTTTACAAAAGCTGGTATGGCTGTGCGTTTTGAAGAGACGCTTGTAAGAGAAGTTGGTAGAACAGCTCGTGGTGTGCGTGGTGTTACATTAAAAGACGGCACAGACCAAGTAGTCTCTTGTGAAGTTGTCAACCCCGATAGCGCTCTCTTGATCGTTTGTGAAAACGGTTACGGTAAGAGATCGAATGTCGCTGAGTTTAGACAAACGAATCGAGGTGGTAAGGGTGTGCGCTCGATCATTACGAACAAACGTAATGGCTCTGTCGTTGCAGCGCTTACTGTCAAAGACCAGGATAGCATCCTTATGATGTCGAATTCAGGCCAGACACTTCGTACCTCTATGGAAGATATCCGTGTTATGGGAAGATCAACCCAAGGGGTAAAACTTGTGCAGCTCTCTGCAGAAGATATCTTGATAGGCGTGCAGAAGATCGAAGGCGAGATGAGCATACCAAAGATTGAGGCAGAGTAAGCGTGGGTCTGTTTATCACCATAGAGGGTGGCGAAGGCTCAGGCAAATCTACCCTTATTAGCAAGCTATACAACCATCTCGCTCTTGTAGAAAAGAGAGAGGTGGTTAAAACCTTTGAGCCAGGCGCAACACCGCTTGGCAAAAGTATCCGAGAGCTTCTTCTTAACCAAGAAGAGGCTGTCATTACGCCAAAGGCAGAGCTACTACTTTTTTTAGCAGATCGTGCCCACCACATTGAAACCGTGATAAGACCTGCCTTGAAAGAGGGGAAAATTGTTTTGTGCGATAGATTTACCGACTCCTCGCGTGCCTACCAGGGGGCTCGTGGTGGTATCGCAGGTTTAGAGGATCTATGCTCTTTGGCAAGTAACCATTTAACACCTGATTTGACCTTTTTTCTCGATGTTGATCCTGTGATTGGCCTTAGCCGGCTTGCGCGAAAAAAAGATCGTCTTGAAAAAGAGAAGATCGATTTTCACCAAAAAGTCCGACAAGAGTATCTTCGCTTAGCAGAGAAAGAACCAGATCGATTTGTTATTTTAAACGCTATGCATAGCCCTGAAGAGTTATTTGAAGCAGCCCTCGGTAAGGTCAAGCATGAATTGTTTAGAGCAAGCGCTCTCTAAAAAAAGCTTTCAGCTACCACTCCTTTTACATGGGAAAGATGCCTCTTTTTTAGAAAAAGAGGCTCTTTTTGCTGCGCAAAAGGTTCTATCTTTTTCTGGTGAAACCCATCCCGATCTACTTTTATTACGACCGGAAGCCAAAAGCCATACCTTTGTCTTTGGCACATTAAAAGAGGAGCTACAAAACTTATCTATCTCTCCCTACCAAAGTGATTATAAGGTTGTTATCCTCTTGGAAGTAGAAAAAATGCTTCCGATTCATGTGACAGCTCTTTTAAAAACCCTTGAAGAGAAGCCTCCCTATGTCATCTTCTTCCTTACAACAACAAATCTAGAGATGATTTTACCAACGATTCTATCTAGAAGCATAGAGCTCTTTTTAGACTCCAAAGTTGTGGTAAAAGAAGAGGTTAAAAAATTGGTTCTATCTGTTCTTAAAGCTTCTATAGAAAAAGATTACAGCCGCTTTTATAAGCTTATAGAGGAGCTATCGGCTGTAGTAGAGAAAGAAGATGATCTAGAAGATGTTTTGGCTTGGATGCTCTCTTTTTTTCGTGATGTAGAGATGGCAAAAAAAGCGCCAAAGGTCCCTCTTTTTTTTGAAGAGGAGAGAGAGTTTTTAAAGGCTCTGCCCTCATCTTCTTATGCGCAGCTTTTAGAGAAGCTTGTAACCGCAGAGAGTGCTTTTCGCCTTCACACAAAAACGAAATCGATCTTAGAGAATCTTTTTTTATAAAAGAGTTATACCGCTCGTGATGCAAGAATCGGTTTTGGCATCGTCGGTAGCACTCGCCTTTAAAATTGCCAAAATTTAGCCAACTTTTTAAGTTTGGCTAATTTTGGCACCGGCTTTGCCTATTTCAAATGCGAGGCACCTTCTTGCCACATCCCAATTCTTGCATTACTCTCGGTATACAACCTTTTTATAGCACAAGATAAGGTGGTCTACTCCTGCAAGAGCGCGGTGGGGGCGTCTCTCTTTCTCTAGCCCATAGTAGGCGGCAATTTTATCTTTGGAGAGTTCAATCTCCTCTGGATCTTTACCTTTTTTAATCTCCTCTGCCCAAAACATAGAGGCAAGGTCTAACCAGTTATAGGGGAAGGACTCCTTTTCTTGTATCTTCTGTGAGATGAGCTTAGTAAAAAAAATACGGTCAAAGCTCGGATTTTGGCAGATAAAGAGCGCCTCACCTCTTTTTATAGAAAATTTTTTAAAAGAGCGTAAAATCTCTTTGGCAACCTCTTCTTTCGGTTTGCCTTTTTGCATCTCTTCTTTGGTGATGCCTGTAAAGCGAAGACTCTCTTGGGAGCTTTTTTGCCACGCCTCTTCAGAAATTTGTACCAGTGTCACATAAGAGAAGAGGGTAGCCCCTGTCTTAAGATCGACAATTGTATAGGCGATCTCGAGGATCTCGTGGATGAGCCAATCTAAACCGTTCGTTTCTGTGTCTAAAAATACACCTAGCATAAAGAGTCAGTATACAGAAAAAAAGTATGATTGTAATTTAAAATATTTACTTGTCAAAAAAACGGAGGTTTGAATTTATTTGAGTATATCTTTTAGTATAAGAGCCCTTTGTGCTATGATAATCCGTTATGAATATCCCTCAAGTGAAATTTCGTGAAGCTGTGCTCCAAGCTCTATACGCCTATGAGATAGAGAGCGAAGAGACTGTTGATTCCCTTTTAATGGAATGTGTAGAAATTTCTCGAACAAATGCAAGACTTGTCGAAGAGAAGGCTAGAGCCGTTTTAGCAAAAAAAGAAGAGGCTGATGAGCGCTTAAAAGGTGCCTCCCAAGGCTATGACTTTGATCGTATTTCTTTGGTGGATCTTGCTATTTTAAGGCTGGCCTTGTATGAGTTTTATTTTGAAGGGTTGGAGCTCGCTATCGTTATCCAGGAAGCTACACGTTTATCAAGAAAATTTTCTACCCCCAATGCGGCAACCTTTGTCCAAGCTATTTTAAATGCTATAGGTAAAGGGTCTACGGATGCTGTGCCAACCCCTGTTTAAAAAAAACATCTCTTTAAAGCCTTACTCTACCTATGGCATCGGCGGAGAGGCGAAGCTTTTTGCTATTATCCATACTATCGAAGAGATGCAGGCAGCCCTTAAAGAGCTTCATGAAAGAGGGGAGAGATTTTTGGTTGTTGGCAGAGGGTCTAATCTCCTCTTTGATGATAGAGGTTTTAATGGCGCTATTCTTTGCAATCGTATTGCCCATTTAGAGTGGGAAGGTAAATCGATACGAGTCGGTGGTGGTTATAGTTTTGCTCTTTTAGGTAAAAAAACAGCACTACGTGGTTATAAAGGCTTAGAGTTTGCCTCAGGTATTCCGGGAAGTGTTGGTGGGGCTGTCTATATGAATGCAGGAGCAGATAAGTTTGAAACTAAAGATGCCTTAACCTCCGTTGTATTTGTAAATGAAAGCGGCGAAATAGAGAGGTTTGATAAAAAAGAGCTTACCTTCTCTTATCGTAAATCCTCTTTTCAAGAGCGAAAGGGTGCGATCGTAGAAGCATCATTTTTTTTAGAAGAAGATAAAAGTGCGCTCCTTTTGCAAAAAATGCTGATGGATAAACGCGTAAAGAGCCAACCTTTAAAAGAGAAGAGCTGTGGTTGTGTCTTTCGTAATCCAGAGGGAAATGTCGCTGGTAGGCTTATCCAAGAGCTTGGCTTGAAAGATAAGGCTATAGGCGATGCTGTCATCTCTCCCATTCATGCCAATTTTATCGTGAATCGCGGGCAAGCTTTAGCAAAAGATATAAAAGCGTTGATCACTCTTATTCAGAAAGAGGTGAAAGAGGAGTTTGGTTACGCCTTAGAAGTAGAAGTACAAATGGTTCCATTTGAGGAGTAGTATGGAAGAGCGTTTTGATTTACACATGCATTCTACCGCATCAGATGGTACGATGAGCCCTATAGCTCTTTTAGAGGAGGCAAAAAAGCTTAATTTAAGAGGTATCTCTATAACAGACCATGATACGGTTCATGCATACTCAGAGGAGCTGTTTAAAAAAGCGGATGAACTCGGGGTTTTGCTGGTGCCTGGGGTTGAATTTTCAACCGTCTACCAAGGTGTTTCAGTCCATGTGCTAGGCTACTGTTTTGATTGGAAATCGGATAGGTTAAGAGAGTTTTGCGCTCTACACCAGGCGAGAAGAAGAGGGCGTAATCAAGAGATTTTAGAGAAACTTGCTCTTTTAGGTTATAATCTTTCGATGGAAGAGCTCTATGAAAAAAATAAGGGGACTGTAGGACGGCCTCATATAGCAAAATTATTACAAGAAAAGGGTATTGTAAGTACTGTACAAGAGGCATTTGAGCGTTTTATTGGGGATAAAAAACCCTGTTATGCCAAAGGGGAGATGTTTAGCTTAGAAGAGACCCTCTCTATCATACATGGCGCTTCTGGAAAAGCTGTGCTGGCCCACCCGCATTTTTGTAGAAATCCGAGTTTTTTACGAGCGCTTTTGAAGGAACCCTTTGATGGTATGGAGTGCTACTATGCAAAATTTCCGGAGAAACAAAACCAAGAACTCGTTACAATGGCATTAGAATACGGCCTTATTCCGACAGGAGGCTCCGATTTTCATGGGGAAGCAATTAAACCTCAGAATAGTATGGGAGTTGCCTACATTACTCTAGAACATGTGAGGAAGCTTGGAACTTGTGCATACAACATTTTCTTATAAAACCTTTTTAGAGAACTTAGCCACGAAATCTGGATCTAAGCCTGGCCTCGATCGGATTAGAGATTTAGATCGAGATCTTGGCTTTCCATCGCGAACCCTTCGCTGCATTCATGTAGCTGGAACTAATGGTAAGGGATCTGTTACGACTAAAATCGCCCACGGTTTGGCATCTCTCGGTTATAAGACCGCTCTTTATACATCTCCGCATATTAGCTCTTTTCGAGAGAGGATACAGATCAATGGCATTTGCATTTCAGAGGAGCGAATCGGAGAGATTTTACAAGATGTTTTAAAAATCGGAGCAGATTGTAGCTTTTTTGAAGTCATCACCATGGTTGCTTTTACCTACTTTATGCAGGAAAAGGTAGATTATGCAGTGATTGAAACAGGTCTTGGCGGCGCCTTTGATGCCACAAATATCATACAACCCGAGCTCTCTATTATAACAAGCCTTAGCTTTGATCATGAAAAGGTTTTGGGTAACTCTATCAAGGAAATTGCCTACAATAAGGCAGGGATTATTAAGCCTAAAGTGCCTGTTATTTTAGCAGATAGTGCAGCGCTTTCTCCGATCTATCAAAAAGCTTTTGAAATGCAAGCGCCGATCTATTTCATGCCTAGAGTAGAAGATTGGATGGAGGAGAATCGGCAGCTGGCTAGAAAAGCGCTCTCGCTTCTTTGTCCTCACATCGATTCTTTTTGTTTAGATGCTATGCCGCCTTGTCGCTTTGAGGTTATCCCTATGCAGGGCTTTACCCTTCTTTTTGATGTAGCGCACAATTTAGACGGGATAAAAAAGCTTTTCTGGCGCTTAGAAAGAGTTTTTCCGCATCGTAGAGTCTCTGTGATATTTGGTATGAGTCGTGATAAAAATATTGCAGAGGTAGCCTCTTTTATAGAGGAGAGGGCTGAGTCAATCTATCTCCATGAGGGGGATCATCCACGCCTTGCTCCAAGAGCTTTTATGGCAGCCTTCTTTCAAAAACCAGAGAACGATTTTGAGACCTTTTTTGCCAAAGCAAAGGAGCGGCAAGATCTTATTCTGGTAACGGGTTCTTTCTTTCTAATGAAAGACTGGAAAGAGCACTTTGGCTTTATTTTACCGGCAGATCCGCTTTCTCTAAGTGATTGACGAGCTCAAGTTCTTCAAAGAGGTGGTGGATTTCAACAATTGTCGGATAGGGCGTATTATCCATGTAATAATCAGCAAGAAGATGGGCATAGCCTAAAATAGCTTGGATTACCTTAAGTCGATCCTCTTTTTTGTGAAGAGTCTTAAGGTTGCCTTTGCAAACAGAGGCGTGGTAGGTGATCTCTTTTTGAGCCGCAGAAGAGAAGTTGTTCAGAAGGGTTGTATGAAAAAGATCGATCTTTTCTTGGTAGAGAAGAGAGGCAAGCTCATAGAGAGACTCTGCTAATTCAACAGACTCTGGCCCCTCTACGTTTTTACGGCTTACTTCTAAAGAGACTTGTTTGGAAGAGCGCTTGCTTTGTATAAGAGCTTCGTGTCTCTCTGCCTTATCGATACAAGCTCTAGCAAAGCGAATAAATTTTGCATTATTGCGAGAAGGTCTATGAGACTTTAAAAAAAGATCTATTAGAGTGCGGAGGCGATTAGCTTCCAAGGCGACATCATCATCGCTCTTTTCTGGCGAGGTATTAGCAAGATTTTCAGCCTCTTCCGCTAAATTAATAACATCGCGTCTCTCTTGGAGCTGCTGGCAGCGGCCTGCTAAAGTCTGAAGAAGATTCTCTTCCTCTTTCAAATGGGACTGAAAAGCAAGAGGGGCTGCTTTTAAAGCAACCGTTACCGAGCGCTTAATTTTAGAGAGCTGTTTAAGAACAACTTTTAAATCAGAAGATTCCGGAACGGCGTGGGTATCTAGAAATTTTTTTATGTCTTTTAGAGACCCTTTTGGAGGTGAAAACTTATAGGGCATAAAATTTCTAGAGGCAGACATCTAAACTTCTCCCTTATTTACCACTGACGTTCATTATAATCTATAAAAAGCTTCTAAACAAGAGAAGTTAAAAATTGAAAGTCGTTTTTAAAGATTTTTCTTAACAAAAACGAGGATAGGAGCTCTAGGATTTTCCTCAGCCTCTATAGCGACTGTATAAGAGGGGGGTAGATCCCTTAAAAAAAGTAAGACAGCCTCCTTCTCAAGGCTGCCTTCTGTGTGGCCCGGGTATAGAGTAATAGATAGGTAGCCTCCTGAGGTTAGAAGGAGGAGTGCGGCTTTTAGACTTTGCAGAGTAGTCGGAGTTTTTGTTGTAATCGCATGGTCTCCGCCCGGTAGATAGCCTAAGTTGTAGACAATAAGGTTGATAGGCGGTAGGTTTTCTGGAAAAGTTGCATGCGACTGTTCTAGGAAAGAGATACGGTTAAAAAGATCTAAGGAGAGCTCTTCTCTAAGAAGCTTTTTGCTGTTTTCTAAAGCGATTTTTTGAATATCGATTGTCCAGAGCCAGCCGGAGGTTGAAGTTAAAATAGATTTTGCAAGAAGGAGAGAATCCTTGCCATTACCGGCTGTAGCGTCGATAACATGCATACCTTTGGTCAGATATTTTTGCCAAAAGTCGTGCGCTTTTGTAAGGTGATTCTTTCTGGATGTGTATAACAAAATCTTCGCTATTTTTTTTCTAGATACGAAACGCGTTCTAGTATAAACTATTTGCTTATTATACAAAAGTAGCTCAAAAAGCTAAAATTCGTTTGGAGAGGGTAGTAGTAAGTTTTTGGGATATTAGCTCAGTTGGTTAGAGCGCCACGTTGACATCGTGGAGGTCAGCTGTTCGAATCAGCTATATCCCAAATTAGGTTTTTATGCTATCCTCCTAGCGAATATGTAAAGTAAAACAGAGAGCGATTGATTGAGAGTAAATAGAGAGATACGGGCGCGAGAAGTAAGGCTTATTAATGAAGAAGGAGAGCAGATGGGGGTTTTTAACCTATATGATGCTCTTGGAAAGGCGCAAGAATACGGCCTTGATTTAGTGGAAATAGCCCCAACCGCCGTCCCTCCTGTTTGTAAGCTTATAGACTACGGTAAGTTTCGCTACCAGCAAACGAAAAGAGAGAAGATCAATAAGAAAGCGACACACCAAGCTAAGTTAAAAGAGATAAAGTTTAAACCCAATATCGACCAGCACGATTTGGAAACCAAGATTCGCCACGCAAGAGAGTTTATAGAAAAGGGCTCTAAAGTGAAGTTTACTTGCGTCTTTCGCGGTAGAGAGATCATGTTTATGGAGAATGGTCAGTCGGTTTTAAACAAAGTACTCGAATCTTTAAAAGACGTCTCTTCGGTAGAGGCGCCTATTAAACTGCTAGGAAAAGTGCTCAGTTTAGTCGTAGCACCTCTTAGCAAAGATAAGAAACCAAAGGAGAAGAAAAGTGCCCAAGGCGAAAACTAAAAAGACACTTGCAAAGCGTTTTAAACTCACAGGAACTGGGAAATTGCTCCGTCGTCAAAAAGGACGTCGCCACATCTTGACAAAGAAGAGCGCGGCTAGAAAACGTCGTCTTCAGCACCCAGCACTTGTTTCTGAAAGCTTTGTTGAAAAATTTAAACGAATTATGTCCGGTTTATAATACGAGGATTTATGGTAAGAGTAACGCGTGCTCCAGCACGAAGAAAAAGAATTAAAAAGCTTTTAAAACAGGCCAGAGGATTTCGTGGCGATCGTAAGAATCACCATGTGCTAGCTCACACGGCTTTGATGAAAGCTTGGGCCTACGCTTTTAGAGGTCGTAAAGAGAAGAAGAGAGAATTCCGTAGCTTATGGATCCAGAGGATCAATGCTGCTGCGCGTGTTCATGGCATCTCTTACAGCCGTCTTATCGATGGTCTTGCTAAGGCAAAAGTAGACGTGAACAGAAAAATGTTAGCTATGCTTGCTGTGGAAGATACACACGCTTTTGGCGCGATTGTAGAGCAAGCTAAAAAAGCGCTTGTTGCGTAAAGCAGACTTGTCTTGAAAGAGAAGATAGAAGCAGTCGAAAAAGAGTTTCAATGCGAACTTAGCTTGGCTAAAAACACGCAAGATTTAGAATCTCTGCGTGTTCGTTTTCTCGGAAAAAAGGGGCCGGTCACGGCCCTTATGAAAGATCTTAAAGACGTTCCACAAGAGGAAAAACCTCTAGCAGGTAAGTGGATCAACGCTTGTAGAGACGCTATCGAAGGCCATCTAGAGGCTACTCTTTTAAAAGTAAAGAAAGAGGAGCTAAACCTTCAACTAGAAAAAGAGCGCCTCGATATCTCCCTTCCTGGCTCAGAATCTTTTTTAGGTAGAGCGCATCCCTTAACACAAATGATCGATGAGATGCTCGGAATCCTTAAAGGTATGGGTTTTTCTGTCTACATGGCCCCAGAGATAGAATCTGACTACTACAACTACGGCGGCCTTAACTACCCAGAAGACCATCCAGCACGCGACATGCAGGACACCTACTATCTCGATGCGAAGACGCTTCTACGCTCTCATACAACGAATTTTCAGCAGCGCGTTATGGAGTCTTTTGCACCGCCACTAAGGATGTGCTCGCCAGGTAAGTGTTATCGCAATGAGACGATATCAGCTCGCTCACATGTCCTCTTTCACCAGATAGACGTTATGTATATCGACAAAGAGGTAAGCTTTGCGGACCTTTTGGCAACACTCGAAGAATTTTACTCCAAAGTCTTCCGAGAGAAGATAGAGATTCGCGTCCGATCAAGCTACTTCCCGTTTGTTGAGCCAGGTGTAGAAGTTGATGTTCGCTGTACACTTTGTCACGGTAAAGGCTGCGGCCTTTGTAAGCAGTCAGGCTGGTTAGAAGTATGTGGTGCTGGGATGATACACCCAGAGGTATTAAAAGCAGGTGGTATCGATCCAGAGACGACTTCAGGCTTTGCTTGGGGCGGTGGTATCGAGCGCGTTTACCTCCTTCGCCATGGCGTAAACGACATTCGCCTCTTTTTAGAAAATGATATGCGCTTTTTAGAACAGTTTCCTTGATCTTTGTCTTGGATAGATATATACTTTTGCTCACAATTTAAAGTTGTAGATACGGAAGGATGGCAGAGCGGTCGATTGCATCTGTCTTGAAAACAGAAGTCCTGCAAGGGACCGGGGGTTCGAATCCCTCTCCTTCCGTATTGTTTTATCTAATAGCTTTACTACATTCTTCACACTCCAAATTTTATGATCGAGGCACATGTCTTGCTTATAGGTCTTGGCCCTCATTCTAAACGCATTTACATGAGGTCTATGAAGAAGCTTGGGTTAGCTCCAAAGCTTATTGTTGATCTTATTGAACAACAGGAGAATGTAGAGGCTTATTTAAAAGAGCATGGCATACAAACAAATACATATTTTGTTCCTACGAAAGAGCGGGATCGAGAAACCTTATCAGATAAAGTTTGTGAAGATTTAGATAAATTAATCAAAAAATTTCAAATTAGTCACGCTGTTATTTCTACTGAACCAAAAGCTCACTACGCATACCTCCAATATTTTATAACGCGTAAAATCCCGACGCTGACAGATAAGCCTATTACATGTCCTGTCGATGTAGCAAACTGTGAAAGAAGGGCTTCATTAATAAAAAAGCAGTATAATAACCTGCTTTCGTTAATTGACTTACATAAAACTAAGGTAGTTGTACAGTGTCAGAGACGATATGATATCCGGTATCAGTGGATCAAATCTACTGTTACAGATCTTATAAAAAAATATAAAGTCCCTGTTCATAATATTCAAATCTACCATTCGGATGGTTCTTTTTGGATGCCCGATGAAATGCTGGTAAGAGAAAACCATCCTTATAAACATGGTTATGGAAAATTATTTCATAGTGGTTATCATTTTATAGATCTTTTAACGATGATGCTGTCTTTTGAAGATTTACCACCAGAAAAGAGACCAACATCTTTTGATCTCATCTCTTCCCATTTTTCTCCACAAGATCAACTTTTTTCAATGGATGAGAAATTTTACGAAACGGTTTTTCCTAACAAAACCTATTCTGGAGAATTTGAAAAATGGCAAACTGGAAAATATAAAAAATTAGGAGAATTAGACCTAACTACAATTATACAGGGCGGTGGAAAAGAAGTTAGGTTAAATTTTAATTGATGGTATAATCTTTAGTTCCCATTGAACTTGGTCTTCTAGATATATGCGTACATGTTGCCCTTCATGCGGTTCTACAGCTTTTAAGAAA
>JAFEGE010000128.1 GCA_018240105.1 Verrucomicrobiota bacterium
CATAAAATCATCGCATCTTTTGCCAAATAAGTTCGCTCTCGATCTCGTTAACTTACAAGAAGTTAACCCTCGATCTCCGAGCTTTCTTATTTGGCAAAATTTTGCGCGCTTTTATGTCTTTATTTATTGCGAATGGTATAAAGTAGCGAGGCGAGAGGCGCTTTTTGGAAAAGCGGCTCGTAGCTCTTTAGCAAGCGGGCCCATCGGAATAGCAAAGGAATCAATCTTGGAAATTGGAAGGACCTCTTTAAGAGTGGAGGTAAGAAAGGCTTCTTTAAAATGTGGGATCTCTTTTTTCTCAATCGGACCCTCTACAACCTCAATACCGAGCTCTTTAGCCGCTTCTATAACAACTCTTCTTGTGATCCCGAAAAGAATACCCTCTTTAGGTGTATAAAGCTTATCTTCCATAACACAGAAAAAATTAGCGCGGGTAAGCTCTAAAAGCTCATCTTCCTGATTAGTGTATAGAGCTTCATCTGCACCGAGGCGAGAGGCTTGCTTTAAGGCGATCTGTCCTGCAAGATAATTTGTTGTTTTAGCAAGGGGGATCGTTCTTGCTAAGGGGGTCGTCATAACAGCGATACCATTTTGATATAGGGATGGAGGTAGCTCTACAACCTTACCGGTTAATATCACAAGAAGATCTTCACTCCAATAAAGACGAAAGACAAACTCTTCGTTTGGATTTAAAATGAGAAGTCTTTGGATAATCTCTTCTAAATTGACAGTCGGCTTAGGTAGTTCTAGAAGGGCGATCGATGCAAAAAAGCGCTCTAAATGCGCCTCTAAGTAAAAAGGCTCTTGCTTGTAGGTGCGTAAAAGTTCAAAGGCGCTGTAGCCGCGAGTGAAGGCAAGGTTATCAATCGGGAGATGGATGTCGCACTCTTTTAAAAAGGCGCCGTTATAGTAGCCCACATAACTCATAAATCTCACTTGCACAATATTGTAAAACCTCTTATGGAATATAAATTAAAGTAGGCTGTAAAAGCAATTCTTTTTAAGGGGTATTTATGTCGTTTTTAAAAACGACGGAAGAGCTAGTGTTTTTGTTAAAAGAAATTTTACAAGATGTCCCAAAAGCTCTTAAGGGGAATAAGACAGCTGGCCAAAGGATCCGCCTACGGACGATTGCTTTTTGTAAAGTCGCCAAAGAGTGGCGAAAAGCTTCCCTACACCAGATAAAAAAGAAAAAGAGTAAAAAAACAGCAGCTCTTCGCAAAAAAAAACCGCTACTTTGATATAGTATAGCCCCTATGCATCAAGTTGTTGGCTATGCGAAGAAAGGCTTTGGTCTTCTCGAGAGCGGAAAAGAGGTGATCGGAGGGGTCAAAGGCGATATCGTAATACTTGCCCCTGCAAAAAAATCGCCTCATCAAATTGAAAAAATTGTCACCTCTTCACCCCTTCGTATAGAAAAGATATGCCCTCATGCTCCCTACTGCGGCGGCTGCTCTTGGCAGGAGATGCAATATGAGGCACAGTTACAAGAAAAAGAGGCTAGGTTAAAGCTTCTTTTCCCCGGAGAGGAGATCGCTCCCATTACGCCATCGCCACAGCAGAGCGGCTTTCGCGGTAAGATGGAGTTTACCTTTTCTAAAGATCGCAAGGGCCACTTCTATTTAGGTCTGATTTTAGCAGGCACTCGCGGTTGGGTAGAAAATGTTACCGCTTGCCAAGTGATGCCAGCCTGGGGCAATACCATTTTAGATAGAGTCCGCCTCTGGTGGGAGGCAAGTGGCCTTGATGCCTACTACGGCCCCAAAGATCGCGGTCACCTTCGCACCCTTACCCTCAGAAGCGGCAAAAGAGGCTCTAAGATGGTGATCTTAACCGTCTCAGGTAATCCGCTCTACTCGCTTGAAAGAGCCCATATCGAGAGCTTTACTAAAGAGGTCTTTTTAGATGAGAAGACCTCTGTATACCTTGTGATCCAGCAAACCATCCCCAAGCAGCCGACACAATTTTATGAGATGCACCTCAAGGGGCCAGAGTATTTAGAAGAGGAGCTTTTAGGCCAGACCTTTTTTATTAGCCCGCTTGCTTTTTTCCAGCCGAACCCTCTTGTGGCAGAGAAGCTGTTTTTAAAGGTAAAAGAGCTTCTCGCAGTAACTGGTAAAGAAAAAATTTTAGATCTCTACTGCGGTATGGGGACGATCGGAGCCCTTTTAGCTCCTCATGTAAGGCAGGTAGTTGGGGTAGAGTTAAATGCGCGCTCTATTGTCGATGCCAAGGCCCATGTGGAGAGACTTGGCCTAGATAATGTCTCTTTATGGCAAGGTGATGTACAAGAATTTTTAGAAAAAAAGCTCCCTTTTTTCCAACCTGATATCGTTATTGTCGATCCACCGCGCTCTGGCCTCACTCCAAAAACACTTACGCTTCTTCCTCTCTTGCAGGCTAAAAAAATTGTGTATGTATCTTGTAATCCAACAACGCAAGCAAAAGATTTAGAGATTCTTACGCAAACGTATCAAATTGAGGGGATCTATCCCTTTGATGCTTTTCCCCACACACCCCATATAGAAAATATTATCCTTTTGACCCGAACCACTACTGTTTAGTATTATAAATAGACGGAAAATGAGGTATGATATGTTTTCAAGTTTTTTTTATTTAGCAGATGCAGCAGCGCCAACGCGTGAGCAGAGCATTTATCAAACGCTGATTATGGCTGGTGTTGTAATGGTATTTTTCTATTTTATCCTTTACAGACCAGAGCAAAAAAGACGCAAGAGACTTGAATCTCTTCGCACCGGTCTTAAAAGAGGTGATAAAGTAACTGCTATGGGCATGCGCGCCACTATCGAAGAAGTGCGCGAAAAGACTGTGATCTTAAAGCAGTTTGATGGTTCTAAAATCGAAATGGTAACAGGTGCTATCAGTGAAGTTGATGGTGCTGATCCTCCTATGGCTTGCGCTGTAAAGAGCTAGTTTCTACTCATCAGCATTATGCGCCCCCCCCCGCCACCGGCCGCTGCCGCAGCAGCTCTCGGTGGTGTGGGATCTCTTCTTCTCAAAGCCGCATAAAACGCAATTTCGTGTTCTAACTCTGTTAGTTGTTTAGTTAAGGTGTCGACAGGGTTCGATTTCCCTGATGCCCAAGGATCTATAGGCTTTGCCCTAGCTGTTTTAATTGCACGAGAGAGCTGATGTCTCGTAGTTATTAAACGTTGGAAATACTGTGTAAAATCAGATTCGGTCATAGCTTTTACAACCAGAGCTGCTCGCTCTTCTGGCGTTGCAAGAGCTTTCCCTAAAGCAGTCTTGAACTCTTTGATACGACCTACAAATCGTTGTAAAGCGTCTTCGGCTTTTGTTGCAGCAGTCGGTTGCAAAGCAAGATTAGTAATAGTATCGGCTTCGGTAAAGAGACAGTATCTTACCAAGCTAGGATCGGTTCGAGCAGCATATTCAGGCTTGGGAGGCTTTCGATCCGATAAGTCTGGAGCTCCAGCTACATAGGTATAGGTTTTCGGTATGCCTACGAGAGTTTGAAACTCTTCCTTAAATGTGAATTTTATGCCCCGCCTCCCATTCGCAAATACGTCTTCCATTGAAGCATCGCCTACTAAGAGCGCGTGGCGTAGTAAAAAAGCGCCTCTAGCAGAACCATCTCTTGGTAATTGTAACGGGGCTACGGCCGCTGCTAATCCTGCGTCGATAGCTCGACCTGTTCGAGGAGATCCCGTTGGAGGCGAAGAAGGTGGAGCTGGGGCGTCGTAAAGAGTATCAGGGAGCGATTCTGCATCTGGTTCAAAATCAGCTATTCTTCGAGGTGTGGTAGCTTGAGTGCTAGGATAATCATCGGAACCATCATCCACAGGAAAAATAGGTGCAGCTCTCGGTGTATCTAGGGCTGGCCACTCTATTTCAGAAGGGATTGGGGGATCATACTCTGTAAGAGCGTCTCTTGTCATTGGTAATATAGGGCTTACAGCTCTATCAACCATTTCAATTGCGAGGGCAGCGGCAGCTTCTCTATCAAACATAACGGGTCTTCTGGCGAGAGCGGAGGTGGCTACTTGCCTTGTAATAGCAGCGGCTAACGTAGCTCTTGGGGGTGTTAATAGGCCTCGAGCTCTAGCTTCGCTAGCTTCTATGGCGCTTCTTCCATCTTTTTCAGTAACAGCAAGAAGTCTTCTCTGGGCAGTTAGTAGCTCTCTGCCTGCAGATTCTTGACTTACAATGGCCCTGCGGGCTGCTGCCTCTTCTGTTACTGTAGGAGAAGTAGCTCTTAGTAGTGCTTCTTGACTATCTCTAGCGGCTTGTCTTCTTGCGAGCTCAGCTCCTAACATACGATCTTGCGCTCTTGCACCTTCTACTTGCGTCGAAAGAGCATGCTTTTCACGATGGCTTTGAGCAAGTCTAGCTCTTAAGGCTTCGAGCTCTTCTGTTCGCAGACCGTCGCTATAAGCGCGCTCAATATCTCGTCGTGCTAGGATTTCGC
Organism: Verrucomicrobiota bacterium; assembly: GCA_018240105.1. Classification (GTDB taxonomy): domain Bacteria; phylum Chlamydiota; class Chlamydiia; order Chlamydiales; family 2-12-FULL-49-11; genus JAFEGE01. The sequence continues at coordinate 4,451 of JAFEGE010000128.1, forward strand.
GTGCAATTAAAGGCTGTTGTGGGTTGGATAATCTATCTAGCCGTGCTGTTATTTCAGCAAGATGGCCTTCTACCAAACCTCTTCTTGCAAATTCTCTTTCAGAAAATCTGAGAGTATCTTTTGTGATAGCTGCGGTTGCAAGGAATTGTTCATAAAGTTCTTCAATCTCCCGGCGGGAGCGAGCCTCTGTATCTACTAAAGAAGTGGTTGCAGCTCTTTCTAAGGTAGAAATGCGCGCTCTTGCATCACCAAGGTCTAGAGTTGCAGCGGCAGCTTCTTGTCTAGCGGTCTCTAAAGCTCCTTCTAATTCTGTATGACCTCTTGTAGCCTCTTCTCTTAGGCTCGCTAAGCGTCTTTCTAAATTAGCAGTTCTAGCTCCAGCATGATCGCGCTCATCAGTCAAAATAGTACGAGCAGCGATTAACTCGTTTGCTAACCCTACTCCTACACCACTAACGCGAGCTGTTTCAGCGCGAGCCTCTCTTAAGAGCGCTTCTAAGACATCGATTCTAGCTTTAGTTCGCTGATGCTCATCCCCTAGTCTTTGCATTTCAGCAGCCGCTTGTTGTCTAGTATCTGCTAGGGCTCTTTCTAAAGCAGCTCTTTGATCCTCATTCTCTCTTCTTAATCTTTCCTGTTCGGCTGTAAGTCTTGCATGATCTTCTTCAGCAGCCGCTCTAACTCCGGCCAATGCTCTTTCTAAATCAGTAACTCTAGCTCTAGCGTCATCGCGCTGAGCATGAAGTTTTCTAGTTCTTCTCTCTGCCCCAGCTGCTAGTTCTCCTGCAGCTTCTGAGCTTTCACGTAGCCTTGCTTCTAGTTTAGTAACAGTTTCTCTAGCTGTATGAAGCTCTCTTTCTAGTGCTTCAATTCTTGTAGTTGTTTTGCCGAGTAATTCATTTATAAGGGCTTGTTGTTCTTCTTCTTTACGAGAAGCCTCCTCCTGACCTCTTTGAAGTTCTAAGACTCTATCTGCAAGATCTCTTTGTTCTAAGGCTCTCCTCTCTAAGGCTGCATTTCGAGCAGCTATATCTCTTAAGAAATCGCTTTGCTCTCTTGTCCTTGCATCGAATTGAGCTCGTAAGGTTTCAACTAATTCTCGTGCTTCTCTTTCTGCTTCTAGAAAAAGGTCTCGCTCTCTTGCTTCCATAGCAGGTACAATAGTCCCTATACTTCTGACTAAGGCAGCATGTTGCGCTTGAAGGGTTGCAAGGTGAGCTAGAGCATCTTCTCGATCTCTTCTAAGACTTTCTTGAACACTGAGTGCTAAATCTCTTATCCTGTCTAAATCTCTGCCAGATTGAGCTACCTGATCTCTTAGTGCAATCTCTCTAGCGGTAAGGGCTTTTTTTTCGGCTTCTAGTTCAGCTACTTGTCTTGCAAGAGCTTGATTTTCCTCTGCTCCTCTCGTCGTTTCAGCTGTTTTTAGAGCTAAGGCAGCTTCAAGTCTTCTAACGTTTGCTAATTGTGCTTGTAGAGCGGCACTTTCTCTATGAAAGCCCTGCATTCTTGCTTGTAGTGCAAGAAATTCTGTATTCTCTGTAGTTGCAAGAAGTTCTCGCGCTTTCGCTTCTCCCCTAACAAGGGCTGCAAGAGATGCTTCCTGAAGATCTCTCCATCCTTGTCTTAACACATCAATTTCCGGACGAATTTCGGCAATTGCTGCTAATGGATCTGCTCTTACCGTTTCAGTGTCGATGGGAGGATCTACAGGAGGGGGTGGTACCCTTCCTGCTTCTCTTACTCTAAGAAGCATTTCTGCTGCTTCATGATTTGCCGCGCTTGCGCTAGGAGAAGAAGTTCCTAATCCCAAAGGATCTCTTTCGTCTGATGAGCTTGAAGAAGAGTCGCTACCGCTAGAGGGAGGACCTACTGTGCCTGAAGTAGCGCGATCTCTAAGATCGGCTTGTAATCTTCTAACAGTTTCTTCTAAGGCTACAATGGCGCGTGCGCTTGCCTCTCGTAGCTCTTCATGACCTCTTCGCTCACCTCTTAAAGCTTCGGTAAGTTCTCTTTGGATTAACTCTGAACCGAGGGCTCGACCTCTCAATGTAGCTAGATCTCTTAGGGCGTCATCCAGATCTTCTGCAATAGAATCAGCATCTCCTAAATCAGAGCTACTCTCAGTTAGAGCAGCTCGTGAGCCTGTAGGGCGAGGTCTTGTAGGAGTTATAGAGCCTTCATCATCAGCAAAATATTCGTCTGAAGCTTCTGAGATTGGAGTAACAGATCTTGTGGATCCGGCTCTATCCCTAAAAAGGTCTCTTTGATTTCTTGCAAGAGCTATTCCAAGTTGTATGCGATCTTCTTTCTTAGAGTCATAGTCTGAGATATCTCTGTCGCTTTCATGGTAAGATACAGAAGTCTCTTCAGCTAGCTGTCGTGGATGTTCTAGGAGGAGGCCTAATGATTCATCAAATGTTTCAGGGAGGGGACTAAGTAGAAGAGGCTCTCTGGTTGGTGCGATTTCTCTTCTTCGTGGTTGAGAAACGTCTACAGCCGTTCGCAATATAGATGTATCCCTCCCTAAGGGAGTCATTTCTCGGATTAATGGGAGACGCGGATGCGTTGGAGTCCAAGATGAAGCATCATCAGATGGTAGGGGAGCAGCAACAGGTCTTCTTACAGGCCAACTTAAAGGGGGTAAAAGACGAGTAGGTAAATAAGAAAAAGCTCTTTGCCAAAATGAAGGTGTTTGTGATCTGGGTCTTGCGCTCGGGGCTTGTAATGGGGTAGGTGGAGCTCTTGAAGGTGGTGGTGGAAGAGAGGGAGGTCTGGCAGGAGGTGTAGGATCTCTTCTGGGGAGAGTGGATGCTAGATAGCGCCTTTGATTGACAGTAGGCTCTCGGTTAGCTTCGTCCATAACTCGCTCTAGTTCAGCCATTTCTTCGGGGCTAAGAGGTGCCTCCGAATCTCCTAGTGGGGCAGGAGGGCTTTCTAAAAAAAGCACTCTGGTAGGACTAACAGGTGGCGGAGAGGATCGCAATCGGGGTAGAGGGCGCGGCGGGTTAGGGCTCGCGGGGGGATCCAGCGCTGCTGCTGAACGAGGTGAATCTCCTTCAGGGGAGAGGCCTGGGGGTGGGGCAAGGGGCGTTGGAAATGGTGCTCCTGATATTGCAGGAACAGGGGTTGATGGGTCCGAAGGTACGTCTGGCATCTCTTCTGCATAAAGCTCTTTCAGCCATTCTAAGACCTGAGAGGATATTCCTACTAAATGGTCGTATTGGCCGTCATCTTGGCCTTCGCGAATTGTGACAACTTGTCTATTTTCTAGGGGGCCATGAAAAATCTTAAGCTTCGTATTATAAACTTTATAGGAAAAATTATGTAGATCTAACAGTGGTGTGCAGGGGAGTGTTGAGGTTGTAACCGCGTGCCGCAAGAGGCCTACTAATCCGGCTACTTTCCCTCTGATAAAAGCCTCTCGCTCTGGAGAAACTCTAGGGGTAGGACGCCAATGGGGCGTGATACGGGTTATAGCAACTCGGGTAGGAGTATCGGTCATTTTATTATGATCTCAAAATTATAATAATATTATTTTATCATAATTATTAATAATAAGGAAGTGTTGTGTTATTGGTGTGTTATTGGGTGTTGTGTTATTGGTTGTGTTATTGGTGTTGTGTTATTGGTGATGTTTTATCGCATTGAAGATGAAAGGCTTAAGATTAAATTAATGTGGGATTTTTATTAAATTAATAAATATCTAATAATGACTATATTAAATTAATTAATTAACAATTAGTTTGAGTTAATTATGAAATTAAAATATAGGGTGTTTCTATAAGAGGGGTATAAACAAGACCCTCTAGCTATCGCCAGAGAGCGGTAGAAAGGATGGACACCAATGTTGATGATCTCGGATTTTATGAGAGATTTTCAGAAGCGACTCTATGAAGTTACGCCTGAAGATCTAAAACGAGAACTTACTAAGCATGAGAGAGTTGTAAAGCATGCTCTCTACATGGTAATGGGACAATATGAGCATTTTCGTAGAGATGATGCCATAAAATTTCAGGAGCGGTTTCATGTAAAAATAGATCAAATGGCAAGCGATTACCAGACGTGGAAACGAGCTGGCTGCAAAAGCTATGCTAAACCTAAACAGTTTATATCTGGAAGGATTGCAGGCGCCTCTAAAAAGGCGTTTGACCAGATGTTAAACGTATACCTTTTGCGACTACAACAAAGACCTATGCCAGAGGTTGTCTCTTTTGAGCCAAAAGAGGTCTCCTTCGATTTAAATCCAGAAGCTATTTGAGACTAAAAAAGGTAGGGCTTAACAAGTAAGCCCTACCTAATTTTTAGGCGTTAGAGCGAGAAACAAGCTCTTCTACAAGCGCATTAGAGCGCTCTACAAAAGAAGAGAGGTTATCTGCCTGGAACTCTTTTTGAGAGAGAAGGGATAGATCATAGATATGCTCTATGAGTTTTTTCGCAAGGGTCGGCTCTTTTTCTTTAAGCTGATTGATGGTTGCAATAAGCTTGTTGTTTGTGTTGATCACGAAGGTATGCTTTTTTAGAAGCTCTTTTGGTAGATCTTTTTGTGTGAGGGCAAAGTACTCAGAGAGGCGTCTTGTCTTCTCATCGATCATAAGGAAGGCTGGAAGGTTAGACGATGTAAGAGCTTTAGCCTCTACAGAGACTTCACTTTTTGAGAGGTTTTCTTTGACGAAGGAGGCAAGTTTAGAGGAGTCTGTACGCCCATCGGCATCTAAGAGTTCGCTCTCTTGCTTATCGCTATCTAGGATAAGATCGTCGATACCGCCATCGATACGTTGGAACTCTAGTTCTGTTTTTGTCTCGATGTTATTAAACAGAACCGAGTCTAGAGGCCCACCAGCGATAAGAACTTCGATCCCTTTCTCTTTGTAGAGAGATAGGAAAGGGCTCTCTTTAGTCTCATACATGGTGTAGAAGACTTTTTTCTGTGAGGGGTTACGCTCTTGGTAGCTAGCAAGAGTTGTCCAGTTGTCGTTTGTTGTCTTCCAAAGAAGCGAGCCTTGCATTCTGTCGTAGAACTTCTCATCGTTTAGAAGGCCGAGTTTGATGATCGTTTGGATCTCTGGCCAGATAGCGGTGTATTTTTCTCTATCCTCTTCATAAAGAGCTGTTAGACGATCTGCAATTTTCTTAGAGATGTGGGAGGCGAGTTTCTTTACAGTCGAGTCCATCTGCAGGGTGCTACGAGAGACGTTTAGTGGTAGATCAAAGCTATCGACAGCGCCTCGTAAGACGTTTAGAAAGTGGGGGAATAGATCTTTACACTCATCTGTTACATAGACGCGATTAGAGAAGAGTTTGATGTGCGCATCTTGGAGGCGCATTTCCGAGCTCATTTTTGGAAAGTAGAGGATCCCTTTTACATGAAACGGATGCTCGACATTGATGTGTATCCAGAAGATCGGGTTTGGCTCTAGAGGGTAGAGGCTATGGTAGAAGTTTATGTAGTCGGTTTCGGTGCAATCTTTAGCGGCTTTAATCCAGAGGGGGTCTTCTTTATTGATCCTCTCTTCGCCAAAGAAAATAGGAACAGGAAGGAAGCGGCAGTAGGTTGTCAGAAGTTCGCGGATCTTTGCAGCCTCTAGAAACTCCTCTTCTTGGATGTGAAGAAGAATATCTGTGCCACGGGTTGTTCGACTGCCCTCTTCTATTTGGTAGGTAGAGGAGCCGTCGGAAGTCCAGTGGACAGGCTTTGCATTTTCTTGGTAGGAGAGGGTTTGAATTTCTACCGAGTGGCTCACCATAAAGGCTGAGTAAAAGCCGAGGCCGAAGTGACCAATAAAGGGGTTTTCCTCTTCATCTTTTTTATAGGCAGCTAAAAACTCTTCGGCCCCAGAAAAGGCAAGTTGTGCAATATACTTCTCTACTTCATCAGCTGTCATACCGATTCCGTTATCGGAGATCTGAAGCGTCTTTTTTTCAGCGTCTAGGGTGATATCGATGCGGAAAGAGGAGGCTCCCTCTTCTAATAACATAAGCTTTTGGATCGCGTCTTGCGCGTTAGAGACAAGTTCGCGTAAAAAAATATCCTTACTAGAGTAAAGCCATTTTTTGATGATAGGAAGAATATTTTCTGTATGAATTTTAAGAGTGCCTTCAGCCATCTTATGCTCCGTTATTTTTTAAACAAATGGGCAAAATTGAAAAGACCGGTCTCTTGTATGATAATGATACCGACAGCAACAGGTACCACCCAGCGTAACATAAAGAACCACGGTTTTGCGAGATATTGGGTTTTTGTGCCAAGGCCGAACTCTTGGAGAGGGATCTCTTTGTTTAGACGCCAGCCGAGGAAAAGGGTTACTAAAAGACCGCCAAAAGGCATAAACCAGCTAGCAGTTAAGTAGTTTACCGTATCAAAGAAGTTTTTACCGTAGATCGCTTTCCAGGTAGGGAAGAGGATATCAGATCCTGATAGGGCACTTGGAATACCAACAACAAAAGTTAGAATGGTAGCGATGATCGTTGCTGTCTCTCTCTTCATTTCGAAAAGATCGAGCATGTTGGCCACAATTGTCTCTAAAAGAGAGATAGTAGAGGTAAGAGCGGCAAAGAAAAGAAGCGAGAAGAAGAGCGTTGAGAGAAGAATCGAGGCGGGAAGTTTTGCAAAGAGCACAGGCAGAGTCTGGAAAACAAGCCCTGGACCAGCCTCTGGTGGAAAACCAAAGCTAAAGACAATAGGAAAGATCGTAAGAGCTGAAATAAGGGATACGAGAACAGTCATGAAGGCGATAAGAGTCCCGTTATAGGGGATGTTATCCTTTTTGTTCATGTAGCTGCCGTAAGTAACGATAATGCCAAGGCCAACGCTTAAGCTAAAGAACGCCATACCAAGCGCATTTAGAACGCTAGAGGCGTTAAGCTTCGTAAAATCAGGTACAAAGGTAAAGGCAACCGCTTTTGAAAAGCCAGGTAGCGTTAAAGCGTAGCAAAAAAGGGCCATAAGGCTCACGAAAAGCGCTGGCATAAGAATCTTTGACCAGTGCTCGATCCCTTTGCGCACGCCACTAAAGACGATGCCCATGTTGATGAGTAAGAAGAGGCCAAACCAGAAGAGGTTAATCCCTGGGGAGGTGTATAGAGTGTTAAAAACTTGCTTAATGGCCTCTGCATCAAGGCCTACATAAAATTTGTTAAGCGACATGACAACGTAGCTAAGGCACCAGCCAGCGACGACGCTGTAGTAGGATAGTATTAAGAGACAAGAGAATACGTTTAGCCAGCCGAGTCCCTTCCAGTTAGGAGAGTTATTTGAGAGTTCGTAGTAGGTCAAAAGGGCGCTTTTTTGGCTGTAGCGGCCAAGGACAAGCTCACCTATAAAGACAGGTAGGCCAATGATAAAGGTGAAAAATAGGTAGAGTAAAACAAACGCGCCGCCGCCATTTTCTCCGGCGACATACGGAAAGCGCCAAAGGCTACCAAGGCCGATAGCAGAGCCTGCTGTGGCCATGATAAATCCGAGGCGTGACGTCCAATGCTCATGAATTTTTGACATGGGGGCGATTATAGCCGAAGATTTTATAAACTACAACAGGATCTTCTATCCTAATAAAGGGGAAGATTGTAACTTTAAGTTATGAAGATTTTAATCGCACAGCTAAACCCTACTATCGGGGATATTGAAGGTAACAAGAAAAAAATTCTATTAGCTATGGAATCTGCTCGTAATCAAGGGGTTGATATTGTTGTGACCCCTGAGATGAGCCTTTGTGGCTACGCTCCGGATGACCTTGTCCTACACCGCACATTTATCGAAGAGATGGAGATGGCTCTAAACGATATTGTTAAAGAGTCTGGGGGGATTACCGTTTTAGTAGGACTTGTACGGCAAAACCCAACCCATGAAGAAAAAGATTTACTAAACAGTGCCGCTGTTGTCTCGGATGGTAATCTTCTAGGCTTTCATGATAAGTGGCTCTTACCGACCTATGACGTTTTTAATGAAAGGCGCTACTTTGCTAGAGGTAAGTCCATCCAAGTCTGGACGATAAAAGGCTGCCGTATCGGTGTTGTAATCTGCGAAGATATGTGGCAAAATGCCGGGATCGAGATCTCTGGTACTACCTATCCATGGGATCCTGTCAAAGAGCTTATCATCTATAAGCCTGATATCTTATTTAATTTGACCGCCTCACCCTATCAGTCCCGCAAAAGTGATATCCGTGTTGAAGTGTGTCGGGCTGCTGCCAAAACGCTCCACTGTCCCGTCGTCTATGCTTGCCAAGTAGGCGCCAATGGCAATCTTATTTTTGACGGCTACAGCATGTTTGTCGATGAAGAGGGGTCTCTTCGCCAGATAGCAAAGGGATTTCAAGAGGACTATTTAGTTATCGATCTTGCTAAAAAAAGTAATACACTTACTTTTGAGCACGATCCGATGTACGACATGTTCAGCGCTTTAAAGCTTGGGGTTAAAGATTACTTTCAAAAGTCTAAGCAGCACAAGGCGATCATTGGCCTCTCCGGTGGGATAGATTCAGCTCTTGTAGCCTACATTGCCAAGGAGGCGATTGGCGCGGAAAATGTCATTGGTGTTTACATGCCAACGCGATACTCCTCTATCGAAGGGTATGAAGATGCAAAGCAACTGGCAGACAACCTCGGAATTGGCTTTAAAAATATCGCGATCGACTCCATCTTTCAAAACTTTTTAGATACGCTCGAGCCGCATTTTGAAGGCAGGCCCCAAGATCTTACCGAAGAGAACTTGCAGGCGCGGATTCGCGGGATGATCTTAATGGCCTTCTCAAACAAGTTCTCCTCGCTTGTCCTCTGCACAGGTAACAAGAGCGAAATGGCCCTTGGCTTCTGCACGCTCTATGGCGACATGTGCGGCGCTATCGCAGTCATTGGCGATGTTTTAAAAACAGAGTGCTACCAACTCGCCCGCTGGATTAATCGCGAAGAGGAGATTATTCCTAATCGCATTCTAGAAAAACCACCCTCAGCTGAGCTAGATCATAATCAAAAAGATACAGATACGCTGCCGCCTTACGAAATTGTCGACATGATTATCCGAGGTTATGTAGAGGAGTACCAGTCGACAGATAAGATTGCCGAGAAAAACCACATCCCTCTAGAGACAGTGCTTACCATTGTGCGCCGTATCTACAAAGCGGAGCACAAAAGACGGCAAGCGCCCCCAAGCCTTCGGATCTCGAAGAAGTCCTTTGCTGCTGGGAGGAAAAAACCTCTTCACTTCACGGGGTCTCTCTTAGAGAAGGTCTATTAGAAAGGGTGTTTTAAGATAGCTTTTCCACAAGTATCCGCCGGTTATAAATATTTATAACCGGCGGATACTTTTTGCAATCGCATTTTTTCCGCTGCGTTTGATGTGTTTATAAACAGCGGATAAAATCAAATTTTCTCATTTTTCCGCTGTTTATAAATATGTAAAGAGTGTAATATATAGCATAGGGATTTATAAATTGTTGTTTTTAAGAGTGTTGTGATTTTATTTCCCGCTGGATATAGAGGGATGTATATTGAAAAAGAATATCGAAAAAATGGATTCTCAAAAAAAAATCATTGGACGTGTAAGGGAAAAAGAGCTTTTAAAAGATCTATTTGACTCTAGAAAGGCTGAATTTATTGCTGTATATGGGCGTCGCAGGGTAGGGAAGACTTATCTCATTAAGAACTTTATCGATTCACTGCCCTCTACCTTTTTTCATGTGACGGGGCTTCAAAAAGGCTCTTTAAAAGAGCAGTTAACTGAATTTGCTAAGCAAATTGGAGCTACGTTTTATCAGGGGGCTTCTCTTGTGGCTAGATCCGGATGGATTGACGCTTTTGAAGATCTTACTCAAGCCATCAATAACACGCCAAAAGATAAAAAAATTGTCCTTTTTTTTGATGAATTTCCATGGATGGCGACCCCGCGTTCCAAGCTAATTACAGCGCTCGAATTGTATTGGAATCGTTATTGGGTCTTTGATGATCGCATCAAGTTGATTATTTGCGGATCATCTACCTCATGGATTATTGAAAATATCATCAATAACAAGGGTGGGCTCCACAATAGAGTGACAAGAACGATTCACCTGAAGCCTTTTTCTCTATATGAGACGGAGAATTTTTTGAAGGAGTACAAAATTCACCTAACTAAGCGGCAAATCCTTGATCTCTATATTGTGCTTGGCGGCGTACCGTTATATTGGTCTTATATAAGAAAGGGGCGCTCTGCCCAGCAATCGATTGATGAGCTCTGTTTTCAAAGTGATGGGCCTTTGGTCAAAGAATTTCAGAGGCTATTCGAATCCCTTTTTGAAGATGCAAAGCCTTATATGGATCTTATCCGTATTATTGCTAAATATCGCTATGGCATCGGCCAAGCAGAGTTAATTTCTAAAGCAAACCTTCCTGATGGCGGCACTACTGTTCGTAGATTGCATCAATTAGAAGAGGCGGGATTTATTACAAGTCTTGTGCCTTATGGAAAAAAGGGCAAGGGGATTTATTATGTGATTGATGATGAATATAGCCTTTTTTACTTATATTGGATTGAGCCAAATTTGAAATTAATTGCTAAAAAAACGATGAATGAGGGGTTTTGGAGTGCTCAGGCTAATCAACCTGCATGGAAAATTTGGGCAGCACTATCTTTTGAATCTATATGTTATAAGCACATTGATCAGATTCGAAAAACGTTAAAAATAGATCCAGGGGCAGTCGCGGCCACTTGGCGATTTAATCCTAAATCAGATGAAGCTACTGAAGGTGCGCAAATTGATCTTCTTTTTGATCGTCTTGATGGGGCGATTTCTTTATGCGAAATCAAATGTTCAGACAAACAATTTGCAATAGATAAATCTTACGCACAAGAGCTTGTAAGAAAAATGGAAGTTTTTCAAAAGCAAACAAAAACAAAAAAACAGCTTCTTCTTTGTATGATAACTACCATGGGGCTGAAACCAACTATGTATTCCGAAGAAATAGTTACAAATCAAGCAACTCTTGAGGATTTATTTAAAAATCCTAGTGGAGCTTGAATTAAGAGCAATATACAGAAAAAGATCGCCAGGGAAGCTTAGATCGGCTATTCTTAGGCTCCTCTTCTTTTTACACCCCATTAAACTCCTATGCAAGAAGCTATACAAGTCAAGGATTTATCAAAAAAATTCTTTGTAAGAAAAAACTTTCCAGGTGTGCGTGGGGCTATTAAAGGGCTCTTTCATAAAGAAACATCGGAAGTAACTGCCATCGATAGGATCTCTTTCTCGATTTCAAGAGGGGAGAGGGTTGCTTTTATTGGCCCTAATGGAGCTGGTAAGTCTACGACTATTAAGATGCTTACCGGTATTCTTCATCCCTCCTCGGGAGAGATTAAAGTGCTTGGGTTAACGCCGTGGGAAAAAAGATCGCGCCTTGGTTATGAAATTGGAGCGGTCTTTGGCCAAAGAAGCCAGCTTTGGTACCAGCTACCACCATCGGACACCTTTCTCTTATTATCTAAAATTTATGACCTCGATCGTGCGACTTTTGAAAGAGACTTAAAAGAGCTCGTAGAGATTTTTGAGATAGGGCGTTTATTGGAGAAGCCGGTTCGACAACTCTCGCTAGGAGAGCGTATGCGCTGTGAGCTTGTAGCCAGTTTACTACATAAGCCAAAGATTCTTTTTCTCGATGAGCCAACCATTGGTTTAGATATTAGCGCAAAGCTTAAGATTCGGGCTTTACTTAACAAGCTATCGAAAGAGGAGGAGACAACGCTTTTTTTAACTTCTCACGATACAGGAGATATCGAACAGGTGTGCGACCGTGTCCTCATTTTGGATAAGGGGAAAATTATGCTCGATACTTCTCTAAAAGATCTAAAAAAGAGCTATGTTAAAAAGAAGGTGCTCCGCCTAACCACGACAGAAGAGAGTCTCCCTTTGCATCTTCCTGGAGTAGAGGTTTTAGAGAATAAAAATTACAACTTTGTCTGCGAAGTAAACTTATCTCTTATGCCGATTGAACAAGTAGTTCATGAAACGCTCAAAGTCACGACTCTTAAAGATGTGACAATTGAAGACCCCTCCATGGAGGAGATCATTCGAAATTTATATCTAGAGGCGCCGCTGTGATTAGAGGGAAAAAATATGGAGCGATTTTCCGCTTTGCCTTCATCCACGCTTTACGAAATTACAAAGAGTTAGTCGGCCTTGCCATTTTTCTTATCGCCTGTTTATTGATATTTGCCCATCTATGGCAAGTTATCGGTATAAAGACAGGAGTTCACTCACTTAATACAGAGAAGCTTCTCTGGTACATTGCTAGTAACCAATGGATTCTCATTGCGATCCCCGATGTGCAGGAGATAATCGAAGAAGACCTCCGAAGTAGTCGGCTTGCCTACCTCTTGCCAAGGCCCATTTCCTATCTTGGGTCTATCTTTATGGAAGGACTAGGAGTGCTGTCGCTGCGCCTCCTAGTACTCGGAGTCATTACTTTTTTCTTTACATGGATGCGCCTTGGCGCTCTACCAGAGAGCTTAACCGGTCTTATCGTCGCAACTTTGCTTGGGTTTTTGGCTGGAGCTGTTGCCATAGTTTTTAGAATGATTGTGGGTGTTTCAGCCTTTTGGGTCCAACAAGTTGAGCCGCTCTATTGGATATGGGAGAAGTTTTTATTTACTTTCGGAGGTTTAATGCTTCCTCTTGCTCTCTATCCAGAAATTCTTCAGAAGATAGCCTACTTTACGCCATTTCCATCCATTTTAAGCTACAGAAGCGCCCTTCTTATAGCCTTTAACTGGCAAGATGCTTTATCCGTAGGTTTAGCGTTACTCTGTTGGGGCGTTTTTGCAAGCCTCTCTTTAGCTTTTTTTTACGCTAGAGGTCTCCGTATTCTGAATTTAGAGGGAGGCTAACGTGTCTTTTTTTAAAACAGTTTCGTTTTTTTTCTTTCTTCTCCGGACAAGTATTCGGGCCTCTATTAGCGTGCGTCTCGCCTTTCTTTTGGAGGCGACTTTGTTAGTTTTTAATAATTTCGTCTTTCTCGTGATGTGGTGGATCTTTTTTAGACAGTTTCAGGAGATCTCTGGCTGGACGATGCGCGATATGATCGCTTTAAATGCTATGGGGATGGGAGGTTATGGTCTTATGCAGGTTTGCTTTGGTGGCGTTAGAGAGCTTTCTCGATCTATTGTAAGGGGAGATCTCGATCTCTTTATGATGCAACCTAAAAATCTCTTACTCCATCTTACAGGTTCTAAATCGCTTTCAAAAGGATGGGGCCATCTTTTAACAGCACTTATTTTAATAGTTTTAGGGGGGTTTATAACGCCCTATTCTCTTCTGCTAATTCTTATTGGAATTTTCTCTAGTTGTTTAGTCTTTGCCTCAGTTGCTATCATTGCTTACAGCGCAGCCTTTTGGTTTGGCTCTATAGAAGCTGTCTCTAGAAACTACTGCAACTCGGTTTATCTCTTTGCGCTCTATCCTAGCAATATTTATTCGGGGGCTCTCCAAATTGTCTTATTTACGCTTCTTCCAGCGGGTGTGATTGGCTACATGCCCGTAGAGCTTTTAAGAGGCTTCTCTTGGATGAAGCTCATCACACTGCTTGGCTCTGCCTGCAGCTTTTTTGCTCTAGCCTTTTTGGTTTTCTACCGCGGCTTAAAGCGCTATGAATCGGGTAATCAATTTGGCGTGCGGTATTAATACCATTCGCAACAAATAAATTCATAAAATCATCGCATCTTTTGCCAAATAAGTTCGCTCTCGATCTCGCTAACTTGCAAGAAGTTAAATCTCGATCTCCGAGCTTTCTTATTTGGCAAAATTTTGCGCGCTTTTATGTCTTTATTTATTGCGAATGGTATAATACCAATCTGAAGAATTGGCGTCTCTTCCATAAAGAAACTGATTGTCTTGAACTCATAGTTTTTTTATAATTTTTCCACTTATCTAATTATAAAATCGATAACAAAAAATGGAGTTTATATGACATCCCCAGTAGGATCTTTTACAGCAATACCTGTTACTGCAGACAAACCTCATGAAGAAAGAGGCGCATCTCATGGAGAATTAGAGAGTAGAGTAGGAGAAGTATACAGAGATACGGTAGGCAGTGAGCCCACAACCCCACGTTCTTTGTGCGCTTTGGCAGCACGTTATGAGACAGGGGAAGATGATGTTACGAAAGATATCGCAAGAGCTAGAGCTCTACTTGAAAAAGCGGTAGTTCTAGGAGATGCAGAAGGAGCGTTTATGCTTTCTCGTATTCTTGGAAATGGTGGAGAAGTTGATAAAAAAAGAGCGGGGGAACTCCTTAAAAGTGCTGCAGAAAAGGGATACCCACCAGCACAGTGCGCCTTTGGCTATCATTTAGGTAAAATATCGAGTTTTGGCATTGAACACGATCCAGTAGAAGCTGCAAGAATGATTAATTTAGCCATTGCGCAAGGATATGCGCCGGCAAAAGCGGTTTTAGCAATGCTACATTGGGAGTGGTAGGCTTATACAGCTCGTGATTCAAGAATCGGTTTCTGGCATCGTCTGCCTATTTCAAATGCGAGGTACCTTCTTGCCACATCCTGATTCTTGAACCACTCTTAGTATAAAGAATAAATGAAAAAGCCATTATAGATTTTCTATAATGGCTTTTGTGTGAGATCTTATGTTAGGATAACGCTTTGTTTAGCGAACGTCGTAACCGATCTTTAACTCTTTTCCTTTCTCAATTTTTACGCTTCTTACTGTAACAGCGCCAATTTCTCCCGTATGTTCGAGGTGTGTGCCACCGCAAGGATAAGCTTTTAGACCCTCGATGCCTACAGTTCTTGCGCCATCTGCATGGGTAGCGATTGGGCGATTTTCAGCGATAAGAGCTGCTAAGCGTGTTTCTAAAGTTGTTTTTAAAGCAGTTAAGCTCTCTTTTGCAGGTAGGACACCGTCAAAAAGAACAAAGGCTTGTCCGCCGGTGAAATGATGACCTCTACGCCCAACTAAGCCTGGGCACTCCTCTTCGACTATATTGGCAAGCAGATGGCCGGCAGTATGCAATCTAGCAAAAGTAAGTCTGGCCTCTAGATTAATCTCCATAGTGATAGCTCTTCCTACAAGACTTGCTGCGGCATCAGGGGTTTGTGTAGTTATAAAATGTCTAATCACACCGTCGCGGCTTGTTTCTGTAAGTCTAACCACTGTGAAGGTATGGTCAGCTGTACGAATCTCGCCTACATCGGATGGCTGACCGCCACCTTGGGGATGAAAGATAGTTCTGTCTAATACTACATATCTATCGCCTCCATCATGAGCATCTTCCATAACTTGCGCATCTGCTATAGCTAAGCGTGTATTTGTGTAGTATAATCTCTCTGTAACACCAGTTGTCATATGTACTCCTTGTTTGTATGGTATACTTGGTTGTGATAAAAAAATAGCTCTATTCAAGGTGGAAAAAACCCTTAACATATTTAACTCCAAAAGCCCAAAGGTCTATCGTCTCCTTGGTAAAGAACGAAAGTAGACATAGAAACGCGAGATGTTTCGCCGCTAGCTGCTCCAACAGAGTGTAAAAAGCGAGGGTTGAAAATAATCAAATCACCTGTGGAAGGACGAACAGAGATACTCCTTTTAGGAAGAGAAGCTGGTTCAATGCCATAGGTAGATCCGGTTCTTTCTTTATACTCTTCATCGGGAAGAGAGATGCCCCAGCGAGCCAGCTCTCCCCCAGCTAGTGGCATGCGTAGATAAATATTACAGGCGAGTTGCGCCATGTAGTTAAGGCTTCTTGCGGAACATCCCATGTCACGCTCTAATTTATCTTCATGAGCTAAAACAGCGCCATTCAAAACACGAATAAGGCCAGAAAACATCTTGCCACTGCCTAAATTAAGAACGGTTGCTCCTTTTGACCAACGCTCATCGAGTTCTAATCGTAATTTATCAAGAGGGCTTAGGTGGGGATGGCATAAAGATCTCGCCACATCCATAGATTTTCTGGCTGTTTGATAATATCTAGCTAAAGCAGGGGCTTTTTGGTCTGTTTCAAAAAATGGAGTTCCAACGCCATCTACTTTGCCAACGCCTGGAGCATTTTCATAATCTCTCACCGTAAAATCGCTATCTAATCTCAGGCAGATGGCGCGCGTTACTTCTTTTGGAACATAATTTGGCACTCTTAGAAAACCAATCCGATTATGAATGACGTCTAGGAGATCTTGTGCCTCGACTGTAGGTCTTGTTCTTATGGCTTCAGGTGGTAATTTTGTTGAAAAGCGTGCATAAGGACAAGCTAAATAGCGTCCTACAGTGTGTAATCTAGTGGCTATTGACATATAGGCTCCTATTTTTCTGCTGCTCCAAACTTTATACCCAAGTAGGGGTGGCAGCTATGGATTTCAAAATCATCTTCGCTGTGAAATTTTAAGGATCTCGTTAATAAATTGCAAATTTTCAGTAAAATCAATTAGCAAAATTTTATGACAACTAATTATGCCCTGAATTTTGCGCCTGCTGCTTTTGGAATTTTATAGAAAAAGTGATTCGGTGAGAGTTTTTCCCGAGAGAACTTCGATCTTTTTGTCTACATACTCTCTTTTACAACTCTCTACAACTTGCACTGCTTTAAAGTTGTACTTCTCATGGAAGTGGCGAAGTGAGGGAGAGATTTGGGTATCGTGATATTTTGTTTCTATAATCGTCTCAACCGTTTTATTGTTTACGAGCGCAAAATCAACCTCTTGACGCTCTTTGGTGCTAAGGTAGTGTAGCGTGTAGAGCTTTGCCTCGTAGTCTACTTTTGCATAGGTGTGTTTAAGTAAAGAGAGCGCTATAAAGTTTTCAAAGCGAGCGCCGCTGTCACCTACAACAAGCCCTGTATCAAAGAAGTAGATCTTTGGCTCTTTTAATAAACTCCGAGCGATATTTTTGGAGAAAGGGGTGACACGAAAAACAATGTAGAGCGCCTCTAAGATCTGGATGTATTTTTTTACTGTGTTAGGAGAAACGCCGATATCTTCTGAGAGGGATTGATAAGAGACAGGAGAGCCAACGCGCTCTCTTAGTAGAGTAAAGAGAAGTTGTATCGCTTTTAGATTTTGAATATTATCAAACTCTAGAACGTCCACTCGCAAGAGGCTGTCTACGTACTGGAGGCGCCACCTTTCGCTATCTACCGGATCTTCTGCAAGAAAGGGTTCTGGAAAGCCACCTCTTTCTAAAAAACGGGTGATAGGAAAAGGAGTGCCTACTTTTAGACATTCGGCAGGGGAGAGCGGTAAGAGTCTATGGAGGAAAAATCTGCCTGCTAAAGAGTCGCCTACTTGCTGAAAGACCTCTAGCCGCGCGCTTCCTGTTACTAGTATTTTTTGTGAAGGCAATTTTGTGTCATAGACGCCTTTAAGATAATTTTTCCACTTTGGCATTTTGTGGAGCTCATCAAAAATTAAAAGCTCTGTAGTGGGTAGCCAAGCCTCTTGTTTTAAGATTTTTCTATCTTCCAGTCGATCGTAATTAAGATAGATAGAGCTAGAAAAGTGAGCTCCGATCTCTTTGGCTAAAGTAGTTTTACCAGCCTGGCGCGGACCGCTTAAAAGGACCATTTTCTTATTTAGATCCGCTAGAATAGCTTTTTTTTGAAATCTCTCCATATAATGACTATTCTGCACGCTATTGCGGAAAAGTCAAGACTATTCTGCAATAGCGTGCAGAATAGTCAGATTAATCTAGCATATCAGGAAGGAGAAGGACTTCGGAGAGCTTCTCTTTTTGCTCTTTGAGGAGAAAGAGGCGGTCGAAGCCAAGGCTCATGCCGTAGGTATTAGGGGGGAGGCCGACGCTTAGAGAGGTGAGGAATTTTTCATCGAGGGGGAGTGCCTCTTTGTTTTCAGAGGTGCGAAGGCTATTTTCGTTTTCAAAGCGAAGGCGCTGCTCTACAGGGTCTGAGAGCTCGTAGTAGCCATTGCCTAATTCGATACCTCTGTAATAGATCTCAAAGCGCTCAGCTCTTTCAACGCCATTGACGATATGGGTTTGCGCAAGGGCTGCATCCTCTTTGAGGTAGTTTGTGATAAAGGTAAAGCGGCCGTCTCCTAAGTGAGGCTCGACGTCGTGGGACCAGATGTAGTGGCGTCTGTCAGAGGGGCTCCAGTCAGAAGGGGTCTCTCTATCGGTTGCAAAGCGGGCAAAGGCCTCTTCGTAGTCTAGGATTTCATACTCTAGCTTTCCGGTAAAAAGGGAGCAAAGAGCGACGATTTCTTCTAAAAAGAGCGCTTTAGTTGTGTGGGTTTTATACCACTCGATCATCGAGAATTCAGAGTGGTGTAGAGAGCCTCTCTCCTCTTTTCTAAAGACATGGCCAAGAAAGAAGATATCACCAGAGCCTTGTGATAAGAGGCGTTTCATGGCTATCTCGGGGGAGGTGTGGAGGTAGAGGCCATCTTTGGTAGCAAAGGGGTCGATATGAAGATCTATACAAGGGGCTCTAGTTAAGATAGGGACATCGACTTCACAAAAGCCCCTATCATAAAAAAACTGTCGTACGAGAGAGAATGTACGACTTCTAGACGCGACTAACGTATTCACCGGTGCGTGTATCCACTTTGACTTTTTCTCCCTCATCGATAAAGATCGGGACTTGGATTTCAGCGCCTGTATGGGTCTTGGCTGCTTTTAAGACGCGACCAGAGGTGTTGCCACGCTCGCCAGGGGCTGTCTCAACAATGGTCATCTCTAGGAAAGTCGGTGGGATAAAGTCCACAGCATCGCCCTTATAGAAGACAACGCGGTAGATCATCTCATCCATAAGCCAGACGAAATTGTCGCCGATAAGAGACATCGGGATCGTTACCTGCTCAAAGCTCTCATCGTCCATGAAGACAGCGCCGTCGGTCTCTTTGTAAAGAAGGCGCATGTTCGCCTCTCTAACATCCGCCTCACCGACAGATTCATTCGACTTAAAAGTCTTCTCAATGACAAGGCCAGTTTTAAGATTTTTAATCCGAGTTCTTGTAAAGGCTTGCCCTTTACCCGGCTTAACAAGATCTACTTGAACAACATTGTAAGGGACTCCATCAATTTCAAGCTTCATCCCCTTGCGAATGTCGCCAGCATCTACTTGTGCCATAAAACTCCCGTGATCGTTTTTAGGGAACTACTATAGCAGTAGAATTTGTATTTGTAAAGAGGGCGCTTGGATCCGGCAGAGCTTTTACTTTTCCCTCTAAGCTTGCATTAATCTTGCCAAGTTCATCGATTTTAGCAGTAAGTCGCTCTTCTATCATTTTTAAAGCAGCCTCCCTAGAGGCGAGATCTTTTGCGATAGATTCAAATTTTTCCTTTATAAAAGCTAAGTTACCTGTCTCTGTTTTTAACTCCTCTTTGGTTTTTTCTAGGCTGCTGGCTGTTTCTTGTAACTGGGTTTGCAACTCAGATATTTGCGCTAGTTTATCCTCTAGACCTAAAACAGTTCCCTCCAATTTTTGCTGCATATCCTGTAGTTTTTTGACTGTATCTTTGAGCTCTTTATTTGTCTCTAAAAGAGCATCAACACGTTTTGTGAGGGCAGCATTGGTCTCTTGTAACTCTTTATTTGTCTTCTCTAAATCTTTACCAGTCTTTTCTAGGGATCTATTTGTCTCTTTAAGGCCTCCCTCGACGGTTTTGAGGTCGCTTATGGTTCCCTTGAGGCGACTGCTATCTTCTTTTAAATCGTAAAGCTCTTTGGAGACTTTATTGTAGTTGTAGCTTCTATAGGTTGTGTAGCCAAGAGCCGCTCCTAGATAGAGAAAGAGAGAGCCTACAAAAAAGGCGCCTTTAAAAAAGGCTACCGCAACCGCTGTGACTGTTACAATAAGAGCGCCGTAGATGAGGTAGTCTTTCCAAGTAAGCTCTCTTATCTCTTTTTTGACGGTTATCAAGGAGGGGAGGTGGGAGGCGGTTTTTTGTACAAGGCTTACAACGAAAGCCATAAGGTCTCTTTATTAAAAAATAAAGAGACCTTATAAATAAAAGATAAGATTTTGTAAAGAATTAAGACGCCTTTAGGAAAAAGCTATATAACTCTTGGATTGCATTAGAAAAGAGCTGGAAAAAATCGATGAAGCGACAGCGCGAGGCGAGTGAACCACCTTTTTCTTCCAGGAGTACTTCGTAAGAGAAGAGGACCATGTCGGCAACAAGCTTAAGCTTATCTTCATGAAAGGTGTGGTTACGAAGCTTTGTTAGCATATCCGCAGTAAGAGGCGAGATGACGCTATTTCTAAAGGTTGTAAAGAGAGGCTCTTCAGAGGAGATCTCATCTTCGGCCTCTAAGAAAGTCTGGAGAAGTACGAAAAGGCCATCTTCGATCTCTTTACAGTACCACTTCTTATCGCTTTGGAGAGAAAACTCTAAATCTAAGACTCTCTGTAAGAGGATTTCAGATGTGGAGATAGAGTCTTTTTGTTGAAAGAGTTCGATGGCAAGGAGAAGGTCGACGAGGTTTTCTTGGGCCCAGCCCTCTAAACTATCTTCTGGTAAATCCTTTAGCTCTTGGATGATATCTTGGATATGTTTCATCTCATTAACAATCGAGTGGGCGGTTCCCTCTAAATCTAATATGTGGACTTGTAGGTAGATCTTTAGGTTGTGCAAAAGATCCAAGATAGAGTTTTTATCCTCTTGATGGGTAGAGACATCGCTAATCTCAAACGCCTCCATCTTATTGAGTAGTTTGTTGAAGGTCGGCTCTACCTCTTTGATTTTAGCTATCACATCCTCTGGCAGGTGAATTATGTGGGAGAGTTTTGTATGTAAGTCGGAGAGGAGTTTACTCTCTTCTTTCGTAAAAGGAGGGCTTTGGTAGGTCTCCAAAAAGGGGAGGAGCTCCTGGATTTGCGTTGTTGTGGTGTAGAGTTTATCCGAGAGACCTCTTTGGCAAATTGTGAGAAGTTGTTGTGAGGAGAGCGCTAAAGAGTGGAGTGTTTTATATCGTGCATCTAAAAGATAACGCATAATTACCGCCATTTTTATTATTTTATTATTAATACGATATTATTAAGTTAATGAAAATTCAGTTATAATAACAATAAATAATAATAGATTTTGGTTTTTGTGTTATTGCTGATAATTAGTTCACTTTGCGCTCTCCCCATTCTTTTAAAGATAGCAGCCTACGCCACTCCGGCTATGCGCGGCCGTTTAAGTAAAACTATCAGCGGCCTACTTTTTTGCGATCTTTTAATCCGGATCTATTGCCAGCAAGAGGTGCCATTTCACCTCTGTGCCATGATGGAGGGGGTTGCGATTCTTGTCCTTTGGGG
Organism: Verrucomicrobiota bacterium; assembly: GCA_018240105.1. Taxonomy (GTDB): domain Bacteria; phylum Chlamydiota; class Chlamydiia; order Chlamydiales; family 2-12-FULL-49-11; genus JAFEGE01. The sequence goes on from JAFEGE010000128.1 coordinate 25,686, forward strand.
CAGGTGGCAGTGGGGCTATGAAATTCTTCTCTTCTTTGGAGCCAGTGGCGCTTTTTTAGCGCTTCTCTTTCCGATAGAGGCTAAAGAGAGTGGCCATACGATCGCATTTTTTGTGAGACACTTTTTTATTGCCTTTACGCCAATCTTCTTGACCCTCCATGAAAGTGCAAGACCTAGACCTAACGCTTGGTGGAAAAGCGTTGCCTATCTTTTACCCACAGTCCCAGCCGTCGGTCTTTATAATGCTTTTTTTGATAAAAACTATATGTACCTCTGTGAGTTAAATATGCCCTATTTTGTAAAAGCGATCGTATTGCCTTGGCCTTACTATATCTTAGAGGGGTTTTGCATCCTTTTGGCTTTAAGTTTCACCATTGCAAAGATTGTGAAGAGGCTCGATGCAAAAAAAGAGAGAAGGCCTACTATTTTGATTATGACGAGTAAAGGAGGCGGGGGCCATTTAACAGCAGCAAAAGCTAAAATTGCTGAGATGAAGGAGAAGTATCCAGAGATGGCGGTTATAGAAAAACAGCCGTTTGCCGCTTTATTAAAGATCGATATTTGGGCTTTTGCGCAAAAAACAGGAAACACCAAGGCTTTAACATTTATAGATAACGCAGGAAGAAAATATTTTGCTTTTTTTATAGAAGTAGGCTTCTTTTTTTATGCGCTTTTAGCTCTAAGAAAACACAAAACGACTCTGATTATCGATACGCTCTCTTTTGGTGCTAAAGCCACTATAAAAGCGATCCGGTATAGAAAATGGCGCTATAAAGAGGTAGTTCTTTATGAGAAGATTTTAACAGAGCTGCCGACAGAAAAAACAGAGAACTTTTTTTTCTATCTTGCAAGACTCTCTTCCAAGGACAGGCCTTATTTTCGTTTAATGACAACCTATCCTCTTTTAAAAGAAGGAGAGACGGACGCAGCTTTTTGGTTAAAACATACAGGGCTTTCTATGGAAAATATTGTCTATGGATCCCTTCCGGTACGCAAAGCATTTCAGGAGTATGCCGATAAAAAGCGTGTAGAGAGTAAGAAAATAGTGCTAGAAATTTTGTATAAAGACTCTAAAAGCCAAGGGATTACAGAAGAAGCAGCAAGCTTTGGGAATTTTGTCTATGAAAAGAGAGAAAAGAGCCTTCTGATCACTTTACACCCAAAAGATAAGGTCGCTATGTTAATGATGGGAGCTAACCCTCAGACAGAGGCTATGCTCTCTTACGTAGACCATTTTATCCAATTTTCTCAGAAGCATACGCAAAAAAATCGCAAAGATCTTCTCTTTATCTTTTGTAGTACAGACAAAGGGTTACAAGAAAAAATACTCTCTCACATAAAAAACACAAAAGATTATCCAGCCTCTCTTACTATTTTTGTCCTCCCGTACCAAGATGATAGAGTGCTTGCCCCTCTTTTACATCGCGCTGACCTTACAATATCAAGATCAGGCGGTCTTACCTCTATGGAGCTTTTCTTAGTAGCGACAGGTTCTATTTTCATCCATAAAGAGGATAAGAAGTTTACGATGCCGATTTGGGAGTATGGTAACTTTACCTATCTTGCCGCGAAGAAAGGAGCCAAGCTAATCAGCATGGCCTCTTTTCCAGAGATAGCAGGCGATTATTTTACGAAAGGGGCGGCCGATCGCCGCTAGAAATCATAATTATGATAAACCTTATCAGGTTTACAAAATGATCTGGTTTTTAAGGAAGTTGTCGGCGGTTTTTTCCCAGGTGAAGCGATTTGCTGTCGCAAGAAAGGCGTCTTTGTCTTTTAGAGTAAGGCATCTAAGGGCTGCCTCTTGTAGATTTTCTAAAGCGTAGCCGTTAACTCCCTGTTCTATCACATCTAGAGGCCCCATGACAGGATAGGCGGCAATCGGAAGACCGCAGGCGAGAGCTTCTAGTAATACCAGACCAAAGGTCTCAAATTTAGAAGGAAAGACAAAGACATCGCCATTACTTAGCATAGAGCGTAGATGCTCTGAGGTAAAAAAGGCTGCTTTTCCTTTGTACTTTTTCTCGAGGTTTGGTTTTTCAGGGCCGCTACCGATAACAAACTTTGTCCCTGGTAGATCAAGATCTAAAAAGGCTTCGATATTTTTCTCTTTAGAGACCCGGCCAGCGTAGATGAAGTAGGGGCGTTTATAGTTAGCAAAGAGAGCAGGGTTAGGATCGGGGTAAAAAAGCTTTGTGTCGACCCCTGGTGGAAAAATCGCTATGGAATTTGTAAAATTCTCCTCTTTTAGAGAGTTAGAGAGCCTCTCCGTGTGGGTATGGATAAGGCTTGCAGGGCGATAAAACCATCTGAGGTAGTGCCAGGTCCAAGAGTGCGGAACATGGAGCCACATATTCATGGCGATGGCAAAATTGGTATGGTAGGCGCTGGAGTACGGTATGTTCTCTTTGATGCAAAAAGACCTCGCGGCAAGGCCAGGACCTGATTCACCTTGGATATGGATGGCATCGGGCTTTACTTTTTCAAACACTTTAGCAAAGTCTTTGGCAAAGCTATTAGATAGAAGAGGGATAAAGGTATCATATAAGCTTAGTTTATCGACATTGACAGGCTTTTTAGGACCATAGAAGAAGATCTCATGACCCTCTTTCTCTAGTCGCTCGCGGATAGAGTGGTAATAACGCCCGACACCCGTATGGGTTTTTACGCTGCCATTTTCTGCGAGAGAGGCTAGAAGGATTTTCATACGACTTGACCTCTAAATTATTTGCTATCAAAGCGAATCTGGTGGGTAGAGAAGCCTTTTGCTGTTTCTTCCCAGGTGAAGCGCTTAGCAGAATGCATGCAGTGCTCTTTATTTAAAGTAAGGCATTTAAGGGCTGCTTCTTTTAGATCCTCTAGCGCATAACCGTTCACTCCTTGCTCGATGACATCTAAAGGTCCCATGACAGGAAAGCCTGCTACCGGTAGGCCGCAAGAGAGAGCCTCTATCTGTACAATGCCAAAGGTTTCAAAGCGGGAGGGAAGGACAAAGACATCGGCATTGCTTAAGAGTTTGCGTAGATGCTCGGAGGTGAAAAAAAGCGCTTTGCCGCTGTATTTTTTCATAAGCTCCTCTTTGACAGGGCCGCTACCGACAACAAACTTAGTACCAGGGAGATCTAAATCTAAAAACGCCTCTATATTTTTCTCGCGCGTCACGCGCCCTGCATAGATGAAATAGGGGCGAGGATGGCTGCTTTCAAAGGTCGGATCAGGATCGTAGTAAAAGAGGCTATTATCAACACCTGGTGGGATAACAGGTAGAGGCTGCTCAAAGCCGTAGCCTCTTAGCCAGCCTTGCATCCTTTCTGTAAAGACGTGAGTCTTTGCGGCCGGCTTATGAAACCAGCGTAAGTATTTCCAGGTAAGAGTCTCTGGTATCCGAAATAGAAGATATAAAAGAAGCGGTAGGTTTGTATGAAACGCTGTTGTAAAGGGGATCCCTTTTTTCAAACAAAATTTGCGTGCAGCAAGGCCAACGCCAAGTTCGATTGGTATGTGGACCGCATCCGGCTGTATCTTTTCAAAGTAGGCTTGAAATTTTTTCGAAACCATCGAAGAGAAAAGAGAGGAGACCATGTTTTTGATGTCGAATTTATCGACATCGATCGGCTTGTCATCTTCATAGAGAAAAAGGGTGTGACCTTCCTTTTCAAGGCTTTTAGCGATAGAGGCATAAAAGCGCTCGACCCCGGTGCGTATTTTAGCATTTCCTGTAACAGAAAGAGCAGCAACTAGTATTTTCATAATAAATTAATTATATTATAATAACTTAATAATAACAGAATAATAATATGATTATTTTTTTACACGCCAGAGAAGTTTCTTTTTTTATTATTCTGTTGCTATTTTTAGCGACTGCTTTTCTTTCTAAAAAGAGTCAAGAAATTTCGCTTAAGGTGTTAGCCGTATGGCTTATTTTAGAGCTCTTCTTAAATGCCATCTTTTTAGAAGAAAAGTTACCGCTACATATCTGTAATATTATGCAGATAGCCATCTTCTTCGCTGTTTTTAGACGCGCGCAACTAGCTTATGAAATGCTTCTCTTTATAGGGTTTATAGGAGGGGCGCTCGCAGCCCTTCGTGGAGAAATACCGTTAGATAGAGGCGATGTTATGAAGAGCTTGTATCTATTTGGCCACAGCAATCTTGTCTTTTTTCCAATAGCTCTAACTTTTTATCTAAAAATGCGGCCAAGGCCAAAAGCGTGGTGGGCAGTCGTTCTCTCTTTTATCCCGCTCACGATTTTTGTTACCATTTTTGACGACCTCTTTGATAAGAACTATATGTTTTTAAGAACACCCGTCATGGCATCTCCTTTCATATGGCCTTGGCCCTATTACATTCTACAAGGATTTCTAGGATATTTAGGGACGAGCTTTTTGTTATCTAGAGTCTTTAGAGCGGTCGATAAAAAAGAGAGATTAGAGAAGAGAGCGCTTCTTCTTACAATTGCAGGTGGGGGCGGCCATTTAGAAGCTGCTAAAGCAAAAATGCGAGAGCTTGCTGAAAACTATCCGGGGATAGGGGTTCTTCAAAAAGATCTCTTCTTAGATTTTCTGCCTCTTGTTGGAAAGCCTATTCTCTCTTCCTGGAACCGCTCACAAGTTGCAGGCAAGAGCGCCTCCCTTAGTAAGTTTTTTAGTAAAGTGCAGAAGATAGGCGAATATCTCATGGGACCGCTTGTCTTCTTTTTGCTCGTGCGGTTTTTAGAGAAAAATAGAATTAGTGTGATTATTGACACGCAAGCCTTTGGTACAAGAGCGATTATCAGAGCCATACGATATATGCGCTGGTGGCATGGCCAAGAGATCTACTTGGAAAAGAGCTTAACGGAGCTCCCGACGAAAGAGTTTAATTTTTTTGCCGAATCGATTCGCAATCTTTCGTTAAAAGATCGCGCCTTTCTTAAACTAAGAACGACAGAGCCTCTTTTAGAAGAGGGGGAGAGGGATGGTAGCTTTTGGCAAAAGTATTACTCGTTATCCCTATCTTCTGTGCTCTATGGTTCTCTACCTGTCCGCGCCTCTTTTCTAAAGTATAGCGATCCAAAAGTCTCTGAAAGAGAGCTTACTGTCCTTCTTGAAGAGGGGCCTTTTCTGATAACGGCTCATGATAAGGTAGCTCTTATCTTACTTGGCTCTAATCCCGATAAAAAGGCGGTTAAGGGCTACATAGAAGAGTTTCTTCTAAAAGCGAAGGGGATTAGAAAGGGGGGTCATCGCCATATTTTGCTCATCTTTTGTAGCAAACAAGAAGATCTAAAAGAAGAGATTAAAGAGATTGCCAAGCGAGCAGAAAATCTTATTATTGTCCCCCTCGGCTATCAAAAAGAGGAGGTTACGGCAGCCCTCTTACATCGCGCTGATCTAACCCTTACCCGCTCTGGCGGTCTTACCTCTATGGAGCTCTTACTTGTTAGCCGCGGGCAAATCTTAATCCATAAAGGGGAGGGCTCCGTGGGGATGCCCGTTTGGGAGTTTGGTAACTTCTCCTATCTAGAGGCGAAAAAAAATGCCGCTCTTGTAACCCCTAAAACCCTTCTAAACTTTAACCTCTCCTACTTTGACAGATGATAAAAAGAGGTTTTTTAGCAAAGTATCGCTACAAGAAAGGCTATAGAGTTAGTTTTTCGAAAGATGATCTTGAAAATCTCAAGAGCAAGGAATTTAAAACCCACACGAATAGTGTTGCTCGTAGTCTTCACTACGTAGGGCGGATGCTATTTTCTTTAGCGCGATTAAATACAAATCTTGCGGCCTACACCATACAGCCAAAGCCTGGCAGAGGTAAGGAGCAAATCCTTTCTGCAACCTTAATACGTTTTGTTAGCTTCTTCTTTTGGGCCGTAACACTTCCTTTTACGAGCCTCTCTTTTTTCTTAGGCGTTCCTTTTTGGCTTATCTCGCATCGCTATCGCCCTATATTAGGCTACTTAGCTAGAGAGGGAAGCGAAAGCCTTCCTTTCCTAGAGGAAGAAAAGCCTCTCTTTATAAGAACCCACAACACAGCGCTTGTCTTTCCAAGTCTTAGTACCTTAAGCGATCTTCGCTCGCCTGTAGCGCGAGCGGGAGAAGTTGTAAGAAGTATTTTAGAAGATGAGCTCCAGCCCGATATCTTGTTTTTCCAAGAGGTCTTTTATGAGAAAGCAGCTGAGATTTTAGGAGAAGGCCTTTTAGAGGCGTATCCCTATATTCTCCATACGATAGCCCCCTGTATTACGGATTTTACAAGCGGTAGTTTTATTGCTAGTAAGTATCCCTTTAAAGAGGTTCGGTTTGAAAGGCTAGAAGCGCTGCACACCTTTGGCAAAATCTTTGCGAAAGGTGTGACAGTAGTTCGGATAGCCACATCTAAAGGCGATATTTTGTTTTACAACGTTCATCTACAGCCCGCCCTTAATGAAAAAAGAGCCAAGGTCCGCCTTTCGCAATTAGAGCAGATTGTAGAGATGATAAAAAAAGATAAAAGCGCTAATAGAGATGTTTTACAAGTGTTGGTTGGGGATTTTAATATCTCGCGCCTTACGATTTTAGGCGAAGACCATCTAGTCCCTGAGGGGCAGGTAGAGGCAAAGCTCCTCTCTTTCTTTGAACAGCATTTTGAAGATCCCTACCTCTATGATCACGATTCCTTAACAGGTATTCGCACAAGAGGGGCCCCTTTTTATTTAGCAAAAGACAATGCAAGAATGGGAGAATCTCTGGAGGAGCCGCGTGGGAGTTGGTATGAGGGGCCCTTTGTAGAATTACAGCCGGTTTGGTTTTTTGCCTCTTCTCACATCGATGCCTTAAAGTCTAAGTCTCCTAAACCAGAGAAGGTTCCCGATTTAGAGATCCCAAAAAGTAAGTGGGGGACAAAGAAGTGGCATAAAGAGCAAATGGCCCACACAGCTCGCTTCGATTATACGCTTTTCCCAAAAGAGCAAAAAGAGCTCATAGGTCGGACGGAGATTAGGCGTGTAGCTATTCCGAAAGGAACTCAGAGCGCTCCCACAGACCATCTTCCCGTTGACACTAGAATTTATAAGAAAGAGAAAAAATAGCCTGTTCTAATTCGAAAAATTCATCCGCAAATCGACTTTTTTGCTGTTTGCGGATGGATTTTTTGTTCAAAACCATGAAGAGAGTTACGAGAGGTTCTCTAATCGCGCTGATGTCAAGCAAGTTTTTCTCCTTTGTCGAATCGTGAAAAAACTCCGCGGTTCTCTACGGGGTCTTTAATGGCGAATAATTTTTTCACCGCCCCACCATACCTTTCGA
>JAFEGE010000129.1 GCA_018240105.1 Verrucomicrobiota bacterium
ACTCCTTCTGTGTCATAGAAATAACCTCCTCCATCTTCGTTTCTCCTGGCTTTTAGAGCCCTTCGTACCAAAAGAGGACATTTCTATTTAACAAAAAGAGGACATTTCTATTTAACGCTAACAAAGGCGCTACATTTTCTTTGATCTTTACCATTTTTTCTCATATAGCGTATGATTAGGGGTGAATTTTATGATGACATCTTTACCTATCCAACTCATTGTAGGTACTTTTATAATAGGGTACCTCGCTATAATTTTTGAGTTTTACATCAAGATTAATAAGACTGCTATCGGCCTTGCCCTCGCAGGTCTTTGCTGGATGTTTTATTTTGTCTTTGAGACGGCCCCTTTCCCCGAGATGACAGAGACCCTAGCCTATTATTTAGGGGAGGTCTCAGAGATTATATTCTTCCTTCTAGGAGCTATGACAATTGTAGAATTGATCGACTCCCACAAGGGGTTTAATGGGATTATCTCATGGATCCAAACCCGCTCAAAACGTAAATTAATCATCCTGATATCGATTATAGCCTTTTTCCTATCAGCCGTTTTAGACAACTTGACAACCACGATTTTGATGCTCTCCATCTTACGCAAGTTGATACCACATAAAGCCGATCGTCTTCTGCCAAATATTATGATTGTTGTGGCAGCTAATGCTGGTGGCGCTTGGACGCCTATAGGCGATGTGACCACAACCATGCTCTGGATTAACGAGAGAATTTCAACCCTTGCCGTGATAAAAACGATCTTCCTGCCGAGCTTGGTCTCGATGATCGTAACCCTTGCTTGTTATCTTTATGTTTTACCGGGACGCTATGAGAAGCTTGAGGTTGATTTTTCTAAAGAGCCACGAGAGCCTGGATCAAATCTTATCTTCGCTTTAGGGGTGCTCTCTTTGATTGCTGTTCCTGTCATCAAGTATTTTACAGGACTACCGCCCTATATCTGCATTCTTTTGGGTGTGGCGCTTTTATGGATTGTGACCGATATTTTACACCATAAGCATGAAGATCGCCACCGCCTCCGTATTCCCTTTATTTTGACGAAGATTGAGATCTCAAGTGTGCTTTTTTTCTTAGGGATTTTGCTTGGTATACACGCCTTAGAGGCGATCGGTGTTTTAAAGACGGTTGCTGATACAATAGGCCATTACATTACGAATCCGACATGGATTGCCGCTTTTATAGGTGTTGTCTCTGCTGTGATCGATAATGTTCCTCTTGTGGCCGCGGCTATGGGAATGTATGATCTACAGACATATCCGGTGGATGCCCCCTTTTGGCTACTTCTTGCCTTTACAGCAGGAACCGGTGGTAGTCTTTTAAGTGTGGGCTCGGCAGCAGGTGTCGCCCTTATGGGGATTGAAAAAGTCGATTTTATTACCTACCTAAAAAAGGGAACCCTCCCCATCGCTTTAGGCTACATAGCCGGGGTGGGCGTCACGCTTTTATTGTAAAAACATTTTTTTAATAGGCTGATGAAAGATAAAAAAGCCCTTCTTCTACTATGCTGCCTCGTGGTTATTTGGGGTCTTAGTTTTCCCTTTAACAAGGTAGGGCTTGGCTACACATCGCCAACAAAATTCATGCAGCTAAGGTTTTTGATTGGCACGCTTACGATGTTTTTGGTCGCCTTTTTTACAAAAAATCTGATCCTTCCTCAAAGACGCGACTTGCCTATTATCGTCTGGGTCAGTCTTTTTCAGATGGTCTTGACGCTGAATTTTTCTAACTACGGCCTCTCTGTAACAGGTGCTGGTAAAGCAACCTTTCTGATGTATACCACATCGATTTGGCTTGCCCCTTTAGTGGTTATTTTACAGCGTAAAATCTCTTGGCTAGAGATTGTAAGCTTTTGTGTCGGTATGCTTGGTATTGCTGTTCTAATAGAGCCGTGGCGCTTTTCTACAGAGCCTACAGTTGTCTATATCGGAGAAGGGGCCCTTTTTCTCTCTTCTCTTTGTTGGTCGATCGGGATTTTGTGCGCGCGTTACATGAAATGGCACCACTCCACTCTACAGCTACTACCGTGGCAGCTTCTCTTTGGCACTATTTGTACACTCCTCTATGGCGCCATAAAAGATGTCTCCTGTCTGCCGCCCACTTACGAGCCTCTATTTTGGGGGGCTCTTCTCTACACAGGAGGCGTCTCCGTAGGCGTTGGCTATGGGCTTATGATTCTTGTGAGTAAACGTTTGCCGCCCTCTTTTGTCGCTTTAGGCTGCATCTTTATCCCGGTAATTTCGCTGACAGCCTCTTGTCTCTTCTTAGGAGAACACCTCTCTTTGCCGCTGATAATAGGCGTAATTTTCCTAACGATAGGCTCGATACTCTATATCTTGGCTGAGAAAAAAAATACCCCCTCAAAAGAGGGGGAGACTTCTTAGAATAGCTGAAAGGAAGAAAGGCTGCTTCTTAAAGTCAATAAGATTACATCCATGGGTTTGGAGTAGCTACTCTGGGTGCATGGCTTAACTCTGTTTCTAACTCTTTATAAGCATAGTGAGAAATATGAGAACCTCTTATATCCTTAAATCTTTTTCTGCTTATATCAACGGTTGCTAGAGGTGTGGTTGGGTCTTCTTCTAAGTCTCTTGCTGTCTTTTCTAAGGTTTCTTGTAAGCCTTCTTGCGCGTTTTTCCAAATCGGTGGAAAGTAATTTGCTTTAAGATAGGCAGAGTGCATAAGGGGATTGTCACCTGGTAGAGAATCGCCAATGTGTGTAAGTGTACGTTGCACAAGTTCGGCAAGCTCCACCTCTGTGCGAGAAGCTTTTTCAGCAACTCGCGAGGTGGGGCGTGGTGTGGTAGGATTTATGGATTCCATTAAAACCTTCTTAATTAATACATTAATTTAAAATCTCAATAATTATAAAACGCACATTTTTTGTCGCAACGCACGTTTTTAGAATGGAGCAAATTTTACTCTATTTTAAAATTTTAAATAATAATTAATTTGTGAGTTTATGCGCTAGCAGGGCGATCGGCTGTAGGAGAGGGTGGTAGTGGGAGTGAAGTGGGGTCCATCGGATGTCTCTCTCTTTTGGGCGGAGCGCGGGTCGGAAAGTCTGTTCCATCTCTTAGATGAGCTATAGCCCTTTTAGAAAGTACGGATATAAGAAAGTCATCATCACCTGGTTCAATAGAAATTTTTAAGGGTGGCTCTTTGCCGTGGTTGGCTCTTCTTATTTCCTCTAGGATTCTGGCTAATTTAGCAGGAGGTATTAGGCAAACCCTCTCCTCACCCTTTCGATCAAATCTCATCCGCCTGCCTAATGTATGAGCTTGGCAAAATTCTGCTATACCGCGTTGTGATACATAAGCGGGTGCTGGTGGAGTATAGGCCTCGCTAAGCTTTCTTCTCGCAACGGGCTTATGTCCTGCAAGAGGGCAGCCAAAACTGGTCATAGCTTGTAAAACCGCGGGCTGAACTTCGGAGGCTATAAAGGTGGAGGGACTTGTCATAATAATATTTTTCTCTCGTATAGATTTTTATAAATATTTTTAACTTAAAATCAGTGAGGGCGATTTTCAAAATCGCCCTCAGCTCTAAGTATAGCACGATTTTTTTCTTCTTTATAGCTGCTATTCTCTTGCGGCAGCCTTAAGTTTTATTTGAACTTTCGCGTCAAACGGTAGTTTTCCTAGACCCATTACGATGCGCGCAGGTAGTTTTTGTGGATTGAAAAAGGGTAGGTAAGCCTTTGTAAAATCGCCCCAATTGTCTAGATCGTCTAACAGTACTTCAACTTCTATGACATCATCCCAATTAGAGCCCCTTTCAGCAAGAAGTTTGCCAAGATTCTCCATGACGGCTTTTGTTTGTTCTTTAATCCCCCCTGGAACAAGTTCATGCGTTGTTGGGTCTAAGGGAAGAATCCCAGCTGTATAGAGCATCGGCCCACTTTCAACTCTTACTATGGGAGAGTAAGGAGCGGTTGAGCCTGCCGGTTTATAATGCGTTACTCGCTTGCTAGTAAGCTTACGAGCTTCGGTTGGCTCTGAACTTCTCGCTGTAATAAAAGCGGATAACATACAGATAGTCGCTATACAAAACATCCCACGAATAGCTAGTGGAAGTAAGCGGCTTCTTTCTCCTCCTCTAGAAGAGGTAGGTGACGATCTTGTCATAAGAAAATGCATGGCTGCAGCGCCTGTAGCACCTGCAAATACTGAAGTTAAAATAGGACTCATAATTAAATTACCTTATTAAATTTTATAAATAATTATAACGGTTTTTATTTCACAAGTCAATTTGTAATAAATAGTTTGTATTAGAAAATTTTTTTTAATTGCTGTTGAAACTCTTCTCGTTTTTCTAAAAAGAGCTGCCGATTTTTTGTGCCGATTGCCTCTAATTCATGAGGTGGTAAATTAAAAAGAGTGGTGAGTTTTTCTTTTAGATCTTTTAGATCGATCGTATAAGAGGTCCCGATACCTTTTCGTTTTGAACTCTTAATTTTTATTTTACAGCGAGGGTCTTGGATAAATTCATTCATGGGAGGTGCATCTGTAGTAACAACCACAGCGCCTGTGCTCATGGCTTCGCTTATGTAGTGGCCAAAGCCCTCTATTTCACTTGTACAAATATGCATACCAAAGCGGTTTTGAATCTCTTTATACGCCGCATTAGAAAAATACTCTGTTACAAACTCGATGTTTTTTACGCCTTTAAATTTTTGGATTTTTAAGGTTAGGGTGGAATTTTTACTGCGCATAAAGGTTAATTTTGGAAAGTTTGGGTTTCTTTGCCAAGTCGAGAGTACCGACAGAGTCCCTTTCCAAGGGCTTTTGCCAATTGCATGGAGAGGCGCATAGTAGTCTTTTATAACCGGTTTTTCCGATTGATCGATCCCGGTAAAACCAAGGTAAAAAAGCTGATCTTCATACGTTGACGAGCTTTCTATGGATTCAAAAAAGGAGGGGCCAAAGATCCTTCTTAAGAAATTAATAGAAATATTCCAAAAAAAAGAGGTGTGGAGAGGTTTTTGAAAGATCTTTTCCATATTATGGGTCCTACATAGGATCAAATCCACTTGCTCAAGATCTTTTTTTTTCGGGTAAAACTCAGGATTCGGGATAAAGTAATTTTTTTTGGCGAGCTTAAAGTAGGCTTTTTGGAGCCTTTCCACGAAAATATTGATGTCGACATTAGGTTTTGGCGATTCTTTTTTATTAGGCCAAAAGACTGTGTGCCCTAATTCTTCTAGGGCTTTCTTTAGAATGATAGCATCTTTTTCAAGTCCAGAGCCTTTTTGCTCGATTATAAGATTAATGGATAGCGCCATAGTCTGTACTCTAGCTTAAAATTGCAAGGTAGCTAAACCGGTATTTCTTTGTCAAAAGTATCGAAAAAAAATCTCAGGGGATAAAAGTGGAAAATTTCGCAGTTTTTTTGTTTTTTTCGCGAGGGAATAGCGCTAATATTTCTTTTATTTCATGACAATCATTTCTTTATTTTTCGCTGAGATGCTAGAGAAATGGCCCTTCCAAAAAAATGCGAAAAAAAATCGTTTTTTTTCTCTTTGAATAAAATCCGGATTTTTATAAGCTTGTGCCATCTTTAAAACGCAGAACGCGAGTAAAGATGAAGAGTGGTTCCAACGAGAATCACATCTGATCTGTAACAGCATAGATGAAGTGACAAGCATCATAATAAGAATGCGAGTTTAGAGGCTCATTAGTGAGTTTTTAAACTTCGCTAATGACCCCAAATCAAACAATTTTTTTATTTTTATTTTATTTTTTTAGCTGAGAATTTGATCTTGGTTCAGATTGAATGCTGACAGCGTGGATGAGGCATGCAAGTCGCACGAATTAGGGAGCAATCCTTAATGAGTGGCGAACGGGTTAGTAATACATGAATAACGCACCCCTTACTTGGGAATAACGGCTGGAAACGGCCGCTAATACCGAATGTGGTGGTGGAAGATAACTTCCATTTATTAAAGTAGGGGACCTAGAAATAGGCCTTGCGGTAAGGGAGCGGTTCATGGGATATCAGCTAGTTGGTAGGGTAATGGCCTACCAAGGCTAAGACGTCTAGGCGGACTGAGAGGTTGACCGCCAACACTGGGACTGAGACACTGCCCAGACTCCTACGGGAGGCTGCAGTCGAGAATCTTTCGCAATGGGCGCAAGCCTGACGGAGCGACGCTGTGTGAGTGATGAAGGCCTTCGGGTTGTAAAGCTCTTTCGCTAGGGAACAAGGGAGGAAGATTAATACTCTTCTAACTTGAGGGTACCTGGTAAAGAAGTACCGGCTAACTACGTGCCAGCAGCTGCGGTAATACGTAGGGTACAAGCATTAATCGGATTTACTGGGCGTACAGGGTGCGTAGGCGGATAGGCAAGTCAGGTGTGAAATTCTGGTACTCAATACCAGAGCTGCACTTGAAACTATCTTTCTAGAGGTCAGACGGAGGAAACGGAATTCCATGTGTAGCGGTGAAATGCGTAGATATATGGAAGAACACCTGTGGCGAAAGCGGTTTCCTAGTTTGATTCTGACGCTGAGGCACGAGAGCGTGGGTAGCAAACAGGATTAGATACCCTGGTAGTCCACGCTGTAAACAATGTGTACTTGATGTAGATTGGCTCAACCCAGTCTGTATCGTAGCTAACGCGATAAGTACACCGCCTGGGGAGTACACTCGCAAGAATGAAACTCAAAAGAATTGACGGGGGCTCGCACAAGCAGTGGAGCATGTGGTTTAATTCGATGGTACGCGAAGAACCTTACCTAGGCTTGACATGTAATGGACAGGCGCGGAAACGCGCTCTCCCGCAAGGGCCGTTACACAGGTGCTGCATGGCTGTCGTCAGCTCGTGCCGTGAGGTGTTGGGTTAAGTCCCGCAACGAGCGCAACCCTTGCCACTAGTTGCCATCACGTAATGGTGGGCACTCTAGTGGGACTGCCTAGGTTAACTAGGAGGAAGGTGAGGACGACGTCAAGTCCGCATGGCCCTTACGCCTAGGGCCACACACGTGCTACAATGGCCGGTACAATGGGCAGCAAGACCGAAAGGTGGAGCAAATCCCCAAAGCCGGCCCCAGTTCGGATAGAGGTCTGCAATTCGACCTCTTGAAGTTGGAATTGCTAGTAATGGCGTGTCAGCTACAACGCCGTGAATACGTTCCCGAGCCTTGTACACACCGCCCGTCACATCATGGGAGTTGGTTTCACCCGAAACCGCTGACTCAACCGCAAGGAGAGAGGCGTCTAAGGTGGGGCCGATGACTGGGATGAAGTCGTAACAAGGTAGCCGTACCGGAAGGTGCGGCTGGATCACCTCCTTTTAAGGACAATAGACAAGAGAATTAAGTTTCTCTTCGTCTTAGGTTGAGAAACTCGTATTCTTATGGCTTGTCGCTTCTTCTATGTTGTTCAGTTCAGATATGTTATCTGGAAAAGTTGAGTAAAAAGTATACAATGCGTGTAGTTGTTTATTGTGATGATAAGCAACTACGACAAATAAATGAGCATCTAATATAAGCTCCAACAATTTTATTGATAAAAGTTGGCTGCTTGAGAATAAAAATTAATGATGCTATGCAACAAAATATATATGGCTGGCAGAATGCTTAATAGTTGATCGATCAAATTTACGAATTTTTTTTGATCAAGTTATTAAGGGCTGTTGGTGGATGCCTTGGCATTGACAGGCGATGAAGGACGTGCTAACCTGCGAAAAGCCTCGGGGAGCTGGATAGAAGCTTTGATCCGTGGATGTCCGAATGGGGAAACCCATAGGTAGTAATTTACCTATATATGTAGCTGAATTCATAGGCTACTTAAGCGAAACCTAGCGAAGTGACACATCTCAGTAGCTAGAGGAAAAGAAATCAAATGAGATTCCCTCAGTAGCGGCGAGCGAACGGGGAAAAGCCTAAACCAAGAATTTATTCTTGGGGTTGCAGGGCTAACCGCTAAATCTAAGTGATCCTTAGCTGAACCATCTGGAAAGTTGGGCGATACAGGGTGATAGCCCCGTAAGCGAAAAGGAGATCTTAGAGAGGTTAGTTCCTAAGTAAGGCGGGACACGTGTAACCCCGTCTGAATCTAGGGAGACCACTCTCTAAGGCTAAATACTAGTCAATGACCGATAGTGAACCAGTACAGTGATGGAAAGGTGAAAAGAACCCCTGTTAGGGGAGTGAAATAGAACCTGAAACCAACAGCTTACAAGCGGTCGGAGGCCTATGCCCGTATGGGAATGGCTGACGGCGTGCCTTTTGCATGATGAGCCAGCGAGTTGCGTTATACGGCAAGGTTAAGGGATTTACATTCCGGAGCCGAAGCGAAAGCGAGTGTGAATAGCGCGAATTTAGTCGTATGACGCAGACACGAAGCCGGGTGATCTATCCATGGCCAGGTTGAAACTAAGGTAACACTTAGTGGAGGACCGAACTAGTGACTGTTGAAATAGTCTTGGATGAGCTGTGGATAGGGGTGAAAGGTCAATCAAACCCGGGGATATCTTGTTCTCTTCGAAATAACTTTTGGGTTAGCCTCAACTTATTGAACTGTTGGGGGTAGAGCACTGATTTTCTGAGGGGGCTTACCGGCCTACCAAAGAATGTCAAACTCCGAATACCAACAGGAGAGTTGGGAGATAGACAGTGGGGGATAAGCTTCATTGTCGAAAGGGGAACAGCCCAGATCATCGATTAAGGCCCCAAATTCTATGCTAAGTGAGTAAGGAAGTGAAGTTTCAAAGACAGTTGGGATGTTGGCTTAGAGGCAGCCATCATTTAAAGAGTGCGTAACAGCTCACCAATCAAGAAACTTTGCGCCGATAATTTTCGGGGCTAAGCATAGAGCCGAAATCATGGGTTTACTACGTGAAAGTAGTAAGCGGTAGGAGAGCGTAGTATGTGCGTCGAAGCTATACCGTAAGGAGTGGTGGAGCGCATACTAGTGAGTATGCATGGCATGAGTAGGCGACAAAGAAGGTGAAAATCCTTCTCGCCGTAAACCCAAGGTTTCCAGGGTCAAGTTCGTCTTCCCTGGGTTAGCCGGTCCCTAAGCCGAGGCTGAAGAGCGTAGGCGATGGAAAGCAGGTTAAATATTCCTGCGCCACCTAAAGCTATGGTGATGAGATGACGGAGTATGTGAAGCATGCGGACGATTGGAAATGTCCGTTTCGTTATGAGGCTGGTTCGTAGGTAAGTCCGCGAACATAAAGCCAGGTAATGGACAAGGGGAACCCTCGGGGGATCCGATGATGTGGATTACGCTTCCAGGAAATAATCTCTAATCGCTGATGGTGACCGTACCAAAACCGACACAGGTGGGTGTGATGAATATTCTCAGGCGCGCGAGATAACTCTCGTTAAGGAACTCTGCAAATTACCCTCGTAACTTCGGGAGAAGAGGGGCCCCAATGAGTCATTGCCCTCGCGGCAAGAAGCTTAGGGGGGTCGAAGATAAATGGCCCAGGCGACTGTTTACCAAAAACACAGGACTTTGCGAAGTCGAATAAGACGAAGTATAAGGTCTGACGCCTGCCCAATGCGAAAAGGTCAAACGGAGAGGTTAAAGGGGTAACCCTTGAAGCTTCGAGGTAAAGCCCTCGTGAATGGCGGCCGTAACTATAACGGTCCTAAGGTAGCGAAATTCCTTGTCGGGTAAGTTCCGACCTGCACGAATGGCGTAACGATCTGGGCACTGTCTCAACGAGAGACTCGGTGAAATTGTAGTAGCGGTGAAGATGCCGTTTAACCCGCAGTAGGACGGAAAGACCCCGTGAACCTTTACTGTACTCTGGTATTGGCTTTTGACTCGTCATGTGTAGGATAGCCGGGAGGCTGTGATACCGCGTCGTCAGGCGTGGTGGAGCCAACGTTGAAATACCGGCCTTGACTAGTTGAAAATCTAACCGCGATCCCGTAATCCGGGCGTGGGACATTGCCAGACGGGCAGTTTGACTGGGGCGGTTTCCTCCTAAAATGTAACGGAGGAGTCCAAAGCTTCTCTCATCTTGGTTGGTAATCAAGAGACGAGCGTAAAGGTATAAGAGAGGTTAACTGTGAGACGAACATGTCGAGCAGGTACGAAAGTAGGGCTTAGTGATCCGGCGGTTGAATGTGGAATCGCCGTCGCTTAACGGATAAAAGGTACTCCGGGGATAACAGGCTTATCGCTACCAAGAGTTCATATCGACGTAGCGGTTTGGCACCTCGATGTCGACTCATCACATCCTGGGGCTGGAGAAGGTCCCAAGGGTTTGGCTGTTCGCCAATTAAAGTGGTACGTGAGTTGGGTTCAAAACGTCGTGAGACAGTTTGGTTCCTATCCGCTGTGGGCGCAGGATACTTGAGGAGAGTTGTTCCTAGTACGAGAGGACCGGAATGAACGAACCCCTGGTGTTTCGGTTGTCCTGCCAAGGGCATTGCCGAGTAGCTATGTTCGGAAAGGATAAGCGTTGAAAGCATCTAAACGCCAAGCCTCCTCCAAGATAAGGTATCCCTATGAATCCCCCAGAAGACTACTGGGTTGATAGGCTGGATGTGTAAGCACAGTAATGTGTTGAGCTAACCAGTACTAATCGGATCATCGACTTGATCATTTTTTTTTATTTCATAATCGATAAGATGACGATGCAATGTCTCTTATCACAGGTCTCTATGAGATCTGGCTAAACGACCACAAGAGGTGTGGTTTTCAAGGCGACTTGATAAATCTTTAGCTCTTAGAGCAAAGAAACTTCCTGAGAACATGAATGATCGAAACTATTGAGAATTACATGTCAGCTGTATGTATTGCAGGCACATTAATTTCTCAAGCGGCCATCTTTTGTCAATAAATTGTAACGCGTATATATGAAGCTCTCTAGGCAAGAGAGATTCATTACTCAACTTTGACTCCAGTTTTGTTCTTGGTCACTTTAGAGGAGGTGAAATACCTGTTCCCATCCCGAACACAGAAGTCAAGCCCTCCTTCGCCGATGGTACTGCACACAAGAGTGTGGTAGAGTAGGGCGTGGCCAAGACTTTTTCTACGACCTCTCTCCTAACGGAGAGGGGTCTTTTTTTTTGTCTTTTTTTATCTTATTTTTATATTTCAATTTTTAAGCAGTGCTTTATCTATTTTAGCTTTTAGCCACCCCAATAACCTGGAAGAGGCACCCATGAACGCCATCCACCCTTAGGCTGTGGTGGTGCTTGAGGTGGTGGTGATGGAGCTCTAGGTAGTGGTGTTGGAAGACGAGCTGGCACCGGTACAGGCGGCTTTGGACCAAGCCCGTGGTAGCCAGGTCCATAACCCGTACGTTCGCGTATATCAGCCCAACGAGGGTCACGTGGATCTGAGGGAAGTTTTGAGGGGTTAATTTGTCTTACTTTAGGATTAGGCTGAGCTGCTATTGGTACTGGTGATGGAGGTCGACTCGATGCTGGTGAAAGTGTGGCAGGTGTTGATGGAAGAGATGATGGTGGTGTGCGAGGTAGGGTTCCTTTAACTCCGTAGTAGCCTTTTCCATAAACTGGAGGTTCAGGTCCATCCCAAGAAGAGGCTGGTAGTTTTGGCGGAGCTTTAGCGGGTTTTGGAATAGGTTTTCCTGGCATCGCCATAGATATTTTCTCTTTTTTTAAGTTCTTATAAATATAGTAACGTAAGCAAGATATAGTAATTAATTTATTGATACGTAATAGCTTTTCTAACTTTTTGAGTTTATGAATTAGCCTATTCGCTCAAAATCTTTACTGAAAAATCTGAAAGCTAGAGGTTAATACGGGATGCCGGTTACATGAGAAGAGATGTAGCCCTGGTTTCCATATCTTGGGGTTAGACGAGGTGGAGCAGGCGCTGAAGGACCGAGCTTTGCCAAATTTCTATACTGTCCTGGTATTCTTTCATGCCCTTGATATACAGTGTCTGGTGCAAAACGCACCCCTTTAGGAGGCTTTGGGGGAAGAGCTGAAAGCTTTGGTAGTCTTCCCCAGGGAGGAACATAACCACGTTGCGGTGGCGGTTTAAAACTAAACGGATTTGCGGGATAGCGCATTCCTGGGCGTTGTAATGAAATAGCGGGTGGAGTGGGTGTAGGTTTTGTAGGGGAGCGGGTTGCTGGGGGTCGTCCTGATCTCGGAGGGAAAACTCTTTGAGAGGGCGTAGTGCGAGTAGAAGAATTCCAGCCTGGTCCTACCATAGAAAATCGATTATTCCTGCTATATATATTTATATATAGAATGCCAGAGAAGGCTTTATTTTTGTAAGTAGATGATTATCTACTTCATATGTGATTACAATTTACACATGCGAGTATTGCATGTTTAGAACTATCCTTTATACCGAGAGTACTTCAAGAATCAGTTTTGGCACCAGCTTTGCCTATTTCAAATCTGAGGCACCTTCTTGCCACATGCCGATTCTTGTATTACTGTCGGTATAAAATTTCTAATTTCTTAAAAGATAGCGATAGTATTAAATTTACTCGTATAGTAAATTTTTTCCTCTATGGATGCTTGTACTGTTAAAAGAGATTTCTTGGCACTCGACCCTGATGTTTTACAGGGTGCTTTAAAGAGAGGCATTGTTTCGATAGATGAGCAAAAAAATCTGTTACAAACAGCGATAGAAATAACAGCTCCTTATCATGTGCGGATACTATTAATTGGTGGCGCAGTTGCCGATGCTTTAGATGAAAAAGAAAAGACAAGAAACTTTTTCGTTGCTGTCTTTAGAGGTAATGTAGAGATCTTAGGTAGCTTATCTACAGCTAAGTGCATTCCTGAAGGAGCAGTGGCTAGAGCCTATGCAGCCGCTCTCTTATTAAAAAATCCAGGTGTTAAAAGTCCATTAGAGCCTACAGTTAAAAGTCCATTAGAGCCTACAGTTGAAAGTCTATTAGAGCCTACAGTTGAAAGTCCATTAGAGCCTACAGTTGAAAGTCTATTAGAGCCTAAAGTAGAAGGATTACTTGCAGCGAGTATAAAAGGAAATCCTATTGCCTATATAGAAGAACTGTCGGAAGAGTGTAAAGGCACATTTTTTCAACTAGCTTGTAAAGTTGAGCACGTAGCATTTGTAAGAATTATAGCGCCGCTTGCGCCCGACGTTAATGTAGAAAGAAAATATGCGCAGCTTGTTTTAACAGAGTCTCCTCTAAAAGAAGTGCTACAAACGATACTTGGCGATGAGAGAAGTGCTGTAATAGAAAAACGTGTTAGAGCCTTTAGAGCAGATTGTGAAAAAGCTCGTGCAGCTAAAGCTTTAGCAGAGGCTGTCGATAGTAGGCTTCCCTGTGAAGGAGAGCCGTCTGATGCAAGAAAACTTCCTGAAGAGGTAGCAGCTAGTGGAAGAGCGCCGCTCCCTTCGCATCCTACTGCGGTAGCGTTAGCTCCTGGAGGGTCATCTCCTAAAAAGCCTTCCTGGTTTGTAAGATTGGATAGATGGTTGAATGAGAAATTCTCAGAACTTCTCGAGTAAGAGCATCGCTTGCTAGGACTCTTAGCTTCAAGTAAAATCAAGATTGCCAAAGCCATAATTTAAAATTTTGTACGCGCGCTTGCTCTATATAGGGGCTTTTAATGGCAATTTGATCTGGGGAGGGGATTGTAAGTTCTACCTTTGCGAAAATTCTAACTTTTAGATTTATTTCGATTTAGTTGCATGAGAAATTAGATTAATTAAAATAAATTTTTGCATTTATTTTTTAAATAAAAAAATCAAATAAAGATAGTATTAAAAATACTGCTTTAGTAAAGTATTTCTCCATATGAGCATTCCTGCAATTAGATCAGGTAGCGAGCTACCTCCAGTAAAAGAATTAAGAGCGCAGCATAAAGCACGTACTCTCCCTGTTTCTCGTCAAATAGCTATCTTTAAAGACGCAGTAGCAGCGAAAGCTATAGGTCATGTAGAGTTTCTCGTGGGGGCAACAGTGGGTCTCGGTCCTCATTTGCCGATAGATGTTTTGACGGAAGCTCTTTTTGCAGCCATATTTAGAAATAGTGTTGCTATGGCAAGTGCTTTACAAAATGCCCTTCCACCTACAACACCTCTCGTTATTAAAGGAACCTTATATGCTCTTTCCTTAGTATTGACAGGCAGCCCTATTAATCAAGAGGCGCTTCGTCTTCAATTAGCTGAACGTTGTAGCGTTATTGAAGCTGAACGTTGTAGCGTTATTGAAGCTGATCCAGTTCATTATTTAGTTAGGACTACGCCACAGGCTGATAGACAGAGAATGTTGCGCGCAGCTTGTGAAGTTTCTAATCTAGTAGTTGTGCGCCTTATGGTTTGCTCAGTCCCTCAAGGTTTTATAGAAAATGGAAAAGCCTACATAATCGAGAAAAGAGGTGAAAAAGATCCTGTTATTCCTATTCTTGAAGAGAGATTAACGCACCTTAAAAGAGAAAGTAAGGGCGCTAGTGTTGGCAGAATGCCCTTCCCACCAGGAATAGATGGTTCTGACCCAGGCTTTGGGCTTTTTGCAGCTATGGATGATGATCATAGTTCTCGTGTTGAACATGAGGCCTCTCTTCCACCACCTCCACCTGGTCCTACTGCCTTGGAAGGAATTCCTCTTCATACGACATCAGCAGATCTTCCTCCAGCAAAGACTCCTCCTTGCCCCTCACCAAGCTCTTTAGGTGACCCAAGCATGGGAGAATCTTCACAAGTAAGCGGTGTAATACCAACCCCTCCTCGACATGCTACTCTTTCTGGATCACAACCACCAGTAGCTAAGGCAAATCCAGGTGATAGAGGTGTTTGTGATACAGCGCCTATCGCATTTGCAGCTGCTCAAGCTGTTTGGGCAAGTAGGCCTCCTATAATTCCAACAGCTACAGGAGCACCTTCTGCACCTCTTAGAGCAGCACCGCCTCCTAAAAGAGCGGCTGATGTACCACGATCTCCGCCTACACCACCTTCTGCACCTCCTAGAGCAGCACCGCCTCCTAAAAGAACGGCTGATGTACCACCACCTTCTGGTGAAGGCTCGGAGGAAGCATCGTCTGTCGATGAAGCGGCAGTAGCTCCTATAAGAGCAATTCTTTCTCCTCCAGATGACTTCGAATTTGCAGAGCTACCTCCAGATGCGGCAAAACCGGGTTGGTTTGGTTCCTTGTTTTCTCGAAAAAAGGTTAGTTCTACATCTAAGTAAATGCAAAAAGCCATTTTTGAATCCACTTGGGTATAACAGCTTTTCTGGTGTAAAATAGTTCTCTTTGCCCTCTTTGGAGAATCCGATTGCTAATCTACTCTAAAAAAATTGTACAGTTTATCCAAGAAATACAGGCGGCTGTTAGAGCTATTTTAGCGAGAGAAGTCGGTTGCAGTGTGACAGCTAATCGCTTCTACCATAGAGGAAAGAGTAGCTCCTATCCCATAAACGTCGTCATTTATAGCAATAAAAGGGTCCTTGGCTATTTTGATCCTGAGTTTTACGAGCTTGGCTTTAATGAATCTCTTATGGAGACAGGACGAGAGGCGTTACACGATATTATCCGCCATGAGCTTGCCCATTATATCGTCTATATAGAACAGGGTGGCAATCTACTGCCGCATGGCAAGGAATTTAAAGCCTTTTGCACCAAGATGGGGTGGAAAGAGGAGATCTCTAAAGCATCTTTTTGTTTAGAAGAGACGGCTCCTCTTACCTCTGCCAAAGAAGATACGATCTTAAGAAAGGTGGAGAAGTTACTCGCTCTTGCGACAAGTAGTAATAAAAATGAGAGGGAGCAGGCCCTTATCAAGTCGCAGGAGCTTCTTTTAAAGCATAATCTAGAGGCTAGCCTCTCTACAAAAGAAGAGAGAGTCTTTTTAAAGCGCCTTTTTAAGCAAAAGAAAGTCGATGCTAAAATGCAAAGTATTGCAAAAATCTTAGCAACTTTTTTTGTAGCCATTGTTTTTCATAGGGGAGAGGCGCATACCTGTCTAGAAATTATAGGCGATAGCGTAAATGTAGAGATAGCCGAGTATGTAGCGACTGTTCTTGATAAAGAGTTTGATACTCTATGGAAAGAGGCAAGAAAAAAGAGTTCTCTTAAAGGCGCTGCTGCTAAAAATGCCTTCTTCTTAGGCGTGGCAAAAGGATATGTCAATAAAATAGAGCTCATCCAAGAGGCGTACAGAAAGGAGATGACTACCGGTTTAGTCCTAATCAATAAAAAGCTTACAGAGGCAAAGGCTCTAGTCTACCCACGACTCTCTACAGCTAAAAGCCGTAGCCAGGGCCAAGCAAATGCAAGAGCTCTTGGCGAGAAGATAGGAAAGGCTCTTACAATCAATCCGGCGCTTCGTAAAACTCCTTCTACGGAAAAAATCCACCTCTTAACGTAATACCATTCGCAACAAATAAATTCATAAAATCATCGCATCTTTTGCCAAATAAGTTCGCTCTCGATCTCGTTAACTTACAAGAAGTTAACCCTCGATCTCCGAGCTTTCTTATTTGGCAAAAT
>JAFEGE010000012.1 GCA_018240105.1 Verrucomicrobiota bacterium
GTACAATCTTCATATTTGCATAGATTACCGAAATCTTGCAAGTCTTGAAAATAAGAAGAGAGTTCTTCTGAGGAAATGTTCCAGAGCGCAAAACTTTTAATCCCAGGGGTGTCGACGCAAAAGCCGTGTTCTCCAATGGGAAGTAGCGCTGCGTGCGTAGTTGTATGCCCCCCTTTATTGGCCTTTGTCATCTCTTCACTCACTCTAAGCTCCAAGCCCGTTAGAGCGTTGATCAAAGAGGTTTTGCCAACGCCAGATTGGCCCGAGAAGACAGAGGCTTTTCCTTTCATGACAGCTCTAAGTTTTTCGATCCCTATTTTTTTTAAGGAGCTTACGCGGATAAAGGGAATCCCTTGCTCTGTGTAGATAGACTCTAAGATATCTAACACAGGCAATGTTGGCAGAAGGTCTATCTTGTTCACGACAACAACAGGCGCCATATTCCCTTTTCTTGCTGCGATGATATAGCGATCGATTAAGGCCGGTTTTAAGTCAGGTTCATGAGGCGAGACGGTGATAAGAACCTGATCTATATTAGCGCATAAGATCTGCTCTTTATTTTTGCGAAGGTTATCTGCTCGCACAAGCTTAGAGAATCTTGGCTCTATGGAGGTAATCTGACCTCTATCATCTAACCAAACAAAGTCACCAACAGCCAAAATGCGCGTCTGTTCGAGCCTTTTTTGTTTTAAAGTTCCCCGTAGAGCCGAATTGATCACTTCCCCTTCACAGTCGACCTTGACGCCACTACTAGAGATACCGATGACGCGCCCTCTTTTAATGCCGGATTCTACGGGGGCGGTAGGCGTTAGAAAGTTTTTATTTTGATCGGTCTTCTTAAATTGCGAGCGATCGGCATTTTGTACCCGCTTACGCTCTTTGCGGAAGCTTTTGCGGTTTTCAAAAGACTCTTCTAGATCTGAGTAATCCTTCATTACAGCCATTGTACGAAAGAGCCCCCTCTAATGTCAAATAGCTTTACACTGGTCTGTTAAAGAAATTTTTATCTATAAAATAGGCGGAATTATACCATTCGCAACAAATAAAAACATAAAAACGCGCAAAATTTTGTCAAATAAGAAAGCTCGGAGATCGAGTGTTAACTTCTTGTAAGTTAGCGAGATCGAGAGCGAACTTATTTGGCAAAAGATGCGATGATTTTATGAATTTATTTGTTGCGAGTGGTATTATCTTGCGAGCGGAGGAGAGCTTTGCTAGCACAAAGATATGCGAGAGAAAAAAAGGCACCTTTTTGAGTCATTGGCGCTCAGAGTCTTTTTGATCAGCTTCATGCTGGTAGTCGTACCTCTTTTAATCTATTCGCTTTACATGGCAAGGCAGATTTACAAAGAAAAAGTCGCTGAAGTGATGAAGGGGCTCACCCTCTTTACAGAGGATCAAGTCCACTATATCCAGCAGCTTGAGATAAATTATAGCAACTTTTTAGAGGCGTTTTACAACTTCGATCTCCTCATAGAGCCCCACTACCAAACTGTGCCTGATGAGTTGATTGCCCCCATTTTAGAAAAGATGGCAACGGAGGGGAATGCGACCGCTTTTTTCTACCTCAATGTCGAGGCAAACGGCGATCTTGTTTGCCATAACTCCACAACCTTAAAGCTTTATAAGGGCATCAACTTTACCCCTTACTTTAGCCTCGATTTTCTAGAAAAGAGTGGTGAGAACATCTTTATCGCTAAAGACCCTATCTTTTTTTACAGCCTCTATCTTACCTTTCTCATTAAAGATAAGGCTGGTAAGACGGTTGGCGTTCTTGCCGCAAGCGTTGCTTTAGAGCAGCTTCTCGATACTCTTTTAACTTTACGTACGGCTTATGAGACCAATATTTCGATTTTATCACAAAAAGGTGAGGTGATCGCCTCTACTCTGCCGGGTTTTCTGAATAAAGATGTCGCTTTTGTTGCAGAGCCGGAAGAAGACTCTTCTAAAGTCTATATAGAAAAAATAGAAGGTCCTGAAAATCAATATAGATTCTCTTTTGAAGGTAAAGAGCGGTTTGTTGTTGTCGCCCCTTTCCCACAAACCGATGCGATTTTACTTGTTTCGATACCGATGGATGTCCCTTTGCAAGAGATGTATCGGTACATGGCAGCCCTTGGTGCGCTCCTTCTCTTTATAATGCTTCTCGGCGGGAGCGGCTCTTTTCTCTTAACGGTCCGTATGGCTAAGCCTCTAAGGCAGCTACAAGGGGTTATGCAAAAAGTGGGCGAGGGGACGTTAACGGCTCGTTTCAATAGAGACTCTTTAGGCTTTGAGATTAACCATTTAGGAGAGAATTTTAACGACATGGTAACTTCGCTTGTTAGCTACATCGAAGCGGTTAAAAAAGAGAAAGCAGAGAAAGAGGCGTACGCCAAAGAGCTACAAATTGGCCATGAGATCCAGAAATCCATTTTGCCAAGCGAGGCAATAGAGTTTAAAGGCCTTCTAACAAAAATCTTCTTCCAAAGCGCTAAAGAGGTTGCAGGCGACTTTTATGATTGGCTCGTGCGAGGTGAGGAGATCTTTATCACCGTTGCCGATGGTGTTGGCAAAGGGATCCAAGGCTGCCTTTACTCTTTTGATCTTCGTAGCATTTTGCGTACCGCAATGAGTGAAGAGGGCGATCTTGGTAAGATTGTGAAAAAGAGTAATGAGCTTTTTTGTCACGATACCAAAGAGACTGGCAACTTTGTGACAGCCTTTATTGTTCTCTATAACCGAACGGATCACAAGATGAAATTTGCCAATTGCGGCCACAACCAGCCTCTTGTAAAACGTACAGATGGCACACTCGATCGCCTCGTTGGCAAGGGGATAGCTTTTGGTGTGGATGAAATGGCTCAAATTGAGATTGGCGAGAGAGTCTTTCAATCGGGAGAAATTCTTGTTCTCTACACAGATGGGATTAATGAGGCAAAAAATGAGGCTGGCGCTCTCTACACACAAGAGCGGCTTGAGTCTTTAATACAAGCCTCTTCGAACAATACCCCCGAGACGCTTACTAATGAAGTTCTAGAGGATATCAGAAAATTTGTGGGCAAAGCCGAGCCGTATGACGATATGACTTTGATTATTCTGAAGGTAGAGTAAGTCTTTTCAAGACGGCCTCTGGCTCTTTTATATTTTCATTCACAGAGAGACGCTCCCCCTCTTCTAAAAGGAGTCCAAGCGCTTTTCCGCTCGGCACTCCGTGGGCACGAAGATGCTCAGATGTGAGAAGAGTCTTACGATTTTTACGCCGCTCAATAGCAGGAGAGAGTCTCTCCATGCGCTCTAAATGGACCTTTTTATAGGTAGGATCTTCTTTGTGGAGAGACTCTATCGCAAGGCAAATAGAGCTATTTGGTAAGGCGTAGAGCTTTACCCAGTCATAATCGTCGTGGCAGGCGGGAAAGCGCCATTTTTCTAGCTCTTCTGTGAAGAGTCTCTCCTCTTTAGAGAGCTTTAAATACTCGACAAGAAGGAGTCTTTCTTTGAGAGAGGCGTTAGGAAATAACTCATAAATATAGGCGATTAGAGGGGCTTCTTTTGGAAAGCGTGCCATCTTGCTTATATTGGCTTCGATTTCATCTAGAGGAGTATCTTTGAGAGCCGGAAAGATCACGCCTAGAAGATTGAAGCGGTGCAAAAGAGCAAGCCCCTCTTCTAATCTCGAAAAAGCCGCCATCTTTTTAAGCTCCTGCCAGATGCGCTCTATCGCAACTGCTGGGAAAAGATCCTCTGCATGCGCAAGAATGGCTTGTATCGTATCGGGGTCGATCGCAAAGCGAAAGCGCGAGGCGTAACGTACAGCGCGCACCATACGGAGGCGATCTTCTAAGAAGCGCTCATGCGGATTGCCAATCGCGCGAATAACCTCTTTTTTAAGATCCTCCTGTCCGCCGACATAATCGTAAAGAATTTCTTTTAATGGATCGTAGAACATCCCATTGATGGTAAAGTCTCGTCTCTGAGCATCCTCCTCCGGCGTTGCGCTCTCAATCCTATCAGGACGTCTGCCATCTTTATAGCCTACTTCCTTACGGAAGGTCGCAACTTCAAAGGAGTGGCCATCCATGACCACAACAACAATACCAAAGGCTACGCCAAGAGGGATGGTCTTAGAAAAAAGCGTTTGGATAACTTCGATAGGCGCGCTTGTTACAATATCAATATCGTGCGAGGGGTGTTGCATCACAAGATCGCGCACCCACCCGCCAGCGAAATAAGCAATATAGCCTTCACCGGCAAGGGACTCCACAATTTTTTTCGCAGCAGTAAGAGCCATAGAGCCCTAGTATATAGGTAGGAGGTTTTTATAACCTCACTATTAGTTTTTGTATTAGGAAATCAATTTAAAAAGAGAGAAGAGATTCGGCAATTCTAGCTTTGATAAATCGTCCATCGCTCGAGCTCGCGTATAGAATACAGCCTCGCTGCCTGATGGCCCCTACAGGGCTCTAGGGTAGTCGATTTCTCTTTGCTATAATTGCCGTTAGGCGACAGTCACACTTGCGGTGACTGTAGAACTAACAAAAGGTAGGTTAGCTAGAGCTCCTAAGTAATGGTAGCGATACTTGCGTTCGCTACAGTGAGGACCAAATCCTATCGTAAGGAAAATTTAATCCAGTTTCAGCAAAATTTATTCGGAGGGATTTATAGGGGTGTTTGGAGGTGGGATTAGGGGAAAGGAAGGAAAAAGGAGCTTGCGTCTTGAGACTTCTTCTCGTATGGTAATAACCATTTTATATTGTGAGGAGGAGCTCTGTGAAAAAAAAAATACTAGGATATGCGCTAGCTTTATGGACTGGGTTTGCGTGTGCTTTAGGAGAGGAGCCCTTCATGCTCCACCTGAAAGAGTGGGAAAAAGCTACCATCTATGAAATTATTTCAGAGGTGGGGGAGCGAAACATGGTGATGCTTTTTCTGAAACAAAGGCACATGAACTCTTTAGGTGATAGCGTACGTCATGTACCTCCTCTGCAATTTTTAGGATTTGTTCTAACAGACGACTACTTAAAGGATTGCCTCCAAAAAATTAGCGACCACCCCATTAAATGGTCCTATTTTATCGATGGATTTGGCAAAAATATGCAAAATGAGTTTAATAAGGGAAAGATCATCGAAGATTTGCCCGGATTTTCTGAGCTAGTCGGAAGTGCTTATGAAAAACTACTTTTTTTTTCTACGGAAGGTGAATGGGATCGCTTCGTAAGAGCTACTTTATAAAAGCTTTAGTAATAGCCCCTCTTTTTTTGTTGGCAGAGGGCGAAGAGCTGCCTTTGGTGGCTCAAAAAGAAGCTGTAGCGGATTTGCCATCTAATGAACCCGTGCCGCTATGCTCCGGAGCTGCTACAGGCCTTACTGAGCCTGTAACACCAGAGGAGAAGAGTAGCCCTCTTGTGGAGGATAATGGATCGCAAGCAAAAGAAATACCGGTAAAGGAAGAGTCTCCCACCAAGCCAGATAAAACCTTTTCGCTTCAAGTTAAGGAAGAAGAGGCCTTAGCTATCGATGAGATTATCACAACCCTTTCTAGGTACAATGTCTTTAAACTCGGCTTTAAAAGAAGCCATTTGCAAGCGCTCGGCAGTAAATTACATAAGGTTGCTCCGCTCCAGTTTTTAGGCTATATCTTTGCCAAACAAGAGCTTAAAGATTGCATGAGAACGATTTCTAAAAGTTCGCTTAAATGGCGCGGCTTTGCAGATGGGCTAAAGCCAGGGCTTAATCGTGCAGCGGAGGATCAAACGCTTTTTAAAGACCTTAAAGGCTTTTGCGATTTTCTCAATATTTCGTATGATTCTCTTCGAGAGATTGCTGAGGAGAGAGATTGGCATGAATTTCTTAGCTTTCTTATGAATAATTAGACTTCTTTCGAAACTCGCTTTGTTTGGAAAAATGAACTATTTTTGAGCAGGTTTTCTAAGGAATTTTGAGAGCATATGTGTACATATGGTCGAAAAAATCCTTAAAAAAGATGCCAAAAA
>JAFEGE010000130.1 GCA_018240105.1 Verrucomicrobiota bacterium
TGTGACAGCACATCCTGATTGTTATGGCTGAAATACCATACGTGAATCGTCAGCAAAACTGCTTGGCTGACGTTCTGACACTCTTCTCAGTAATGAGTAGATTTGTTCAGATTTTTAGTAGCGGTAAAGTTTTTTCCTGAGCGGCAGTATCTAATAATTCTCGGTTAAGAACTATCTGTTCTTGCACCGCCGTTAATTCTTCTCCAAGAAGATCAGAAAATAATAGCTCCTGAGGTAGAATTTTTCTTGGTAAATGACCGGAAATCATCTCATGTAAAGTACTGATATCAAGATTACCTATGGGAACAACTTTTCTACGCCCTGAACGATTGGGTTGGCAAAATACTTGGTCTGTGAAAACAAAAGAGCGCGCTCTATAGCTAGCTGCTATTGCGGCTAGTGAATAGCCTCTAACAGGCCCCCCAAATCGGATTACACCCCTTTGCGTTAACACAGGAACATCCTCGGTACCAAGTACAGCACAAGTCCCTGTAACAAATACAAACTCATGATCAGATGGTTGAGAATGTTTATCTAAAAAATCATAATCACAAGGAAAGGAATCTTCAAAGCAATCTGCTCCTCTTGCTAACACAATTTCTTCAGAACGAATCTCCCCGGCATCAGAGAGAAGATCCCCTCCTTCTACAAGACGATAAACGGTAGTACTTGGCAATAATAAACCTGCCTCACGCAATTGTGTGGGAGAGAAAGACTCTTCTAAAACTCCACAAGGGATGCTAGCTCCCGATACTGCAGCTATACTCATTAAAAAAAACCTGTTAATTAATTTGATCTTATCATTATAGCTAATAATAAAAATTAAGACAATTTATTAAAAAATCTAATATAATTTAATTATAAGCATGAGGATTTGGCTCTAAAGAGAGGCTTTTTTTACGCAAAGATCTCTCTACCCCAAGCTCAATAAGACGCTCTACGAGCTTTGGTGTCGATAGCCCTGAGAGCTCCCAAAGCTTTGGATAGAGGCTAATAGGAGTAAAGCCTGGAATGGTATTGATTTCATTGATATAGAGCTTCTCACCTTTATCTACAAAGAAGTCAACACGGGCCATACCATCGGTTGCTAAGACTTCGAAGGCTTTTATTGCTAAACTTTGGACAGCAGCTGTTGTAGAGGCAGATAAAGGCGCTGGGAGATAAAATGCGGCTCCTTCAGGATCTAAATACTTCATCTCATAGGTGTAGACACCGCCTTTAGGAACAAACTCTCCAGGAAGCGATGCTGTAGGAGGGCTGCCTCCTAAGACGGAGCACTCTATTTCACGGCCTTTAACCTCTCTCTCTATGATAATTCTACTATCATATTGAAAGGCATCTTCTACACCGCGTATAAATTCCTCTTCTGTTGTTACACGGCTTATTCCGATCGAAGAGCCCATCGTGACAGGTTTAATGAAGAGAGGAAGCCCAAGCTTTGCTTTTACATCAGCAAAATTAGGTGGTCTACTAAAGGTCAGAAAATCCGCAACAGGAATCCCCGCATTTTGTAAAAGACGCTTCATCACATCCTTATCCATACCGACCGCAGAGGCTAATACACCTGCTCCAGCATATGGAATACCTAGGATCTCTAAAAATCCCTGGAAGGAGCCATCTTCACCATAAGGACCATGAAAAATAGGAAAAGCAACATCGATCTTTGGAAGGATCTTAGAGACAGCCTCAGAAAGAGAGATCCCTTGACCAAAGGTAAAAGAGTCATCCGTGAGATGCCATAAGCCTTGCCGATCGATCCCTATTAAAACGGGGGTGTGCGGAGTTTCTAAAAGAGCTTTATAGATATTTTTTGCAGAGAGACACGAAATTTCGTGCTCCGCAGAAAGGCCGCCAAATAAAACGCCAACACGTAATCCCATGCTTTGATAGTGGCATAAAAGAAAAAAATCCGCTACTATATTTGCTATGAAAATCTCCCTTATCGAAGCTCAGGAGCATTTAGAGCGGGGTTCCGTGATCGCAGCCTCGACAGATACCGTCTTTGGGCTTTTAGCTAAAGCTGATTGCCCCTCTGCCATAGAAGAAATTTATACGATCAAAGGGCGCGAAAAAGACAAACCTTTTCTTGTTCTTTTACCAGGGATCGAATGGGTAGAAACTTATGCAAAATCGATCTCCCCCCTTGCAAAAGAGCTTATGGCTACTTTTTGGCCAGGCCCCCTAACTATTATTTTTGAAGCAAATCTTGAAACCGTACCTTCTTACCTCCGCCGTGAGAAAAAAACAATTGCTCTTCGGGTCCCCTCGCATCATCTTTTAACGCCACTTTTAGCTTTGACAGGTCCTTTAGTGGCCCCCTCTCTTAATCGAGCCGGAGAAAAGCCCTTAGAGAAAGTAGAGGATATAGAAAATTTTTTAAGTAAAGAATTTCCTTTACTCTATGATGACATGCCCGTGGGCAAAGAGCCCTCAACTCTTATAGAGATAAAAGAGGAGGGTTTTCTTATCCATCGAGAGGGTGCCATACCCACAAATCAACTTGCTAAAAAACTATCTCCTATTTAGGGTGAGATTTTCAGAAAGAATGTAAGGGAGAATAAGAGATGTCTGTAAAAACAGTTAAAGTTGGTGATAAAGTAACAGTTCACTATACAGGAAAGCTAGATGATGGGCGCGTTTTTGACTCTTCTAAAGAGCGCGAGCCTCTAGAATTTACTGTCGGCAGCGATCAACTCATTGCTGGTTTTGATACAGCCGTTGTTGGCATGCAAGAAGGGGCTCAAAAAATAGTTACTATTTCCCCGCACCAAGCCTATGGTGAGCACGATCCAGAGCTTGTAAAAGAGGTCGATAGAAAATATTTCCCCCCGCACCTCAATCCTGAGGCTGGCCAAAGCTTAAGGCTTGGTGAAGGGATGGAGGCAACGATTGTAACAATTACAGCAGTTGATGAAGAAAAAGTAGTCTTAGATGCAAACCATCCTTTAGCTGGTAGCGTTTTGACCTTTGAAATTGAATTGGTAAAGATCCATTAAGATGTACGTACTCGGCATAGAAACTTCCTGTGATGAAACAGCTATCAGCGTTGTCAAAGATGGCAATGAGGTCTTATCGAATGTTATTTTTTCACAAGAAAAGATCCATGAAGCTTTTGGCGGTGTCTTTCCAGAGCTTGCTTCGAGAAGCCATCTAGAGGCGATTCTCCCCGCCCTAGAAAAAGCGCTTTCAGATGCGAGCCTCTCCTTACAACAAATTGACCTTATTGCAGTGGCGGCACATCCAGGTCTTATGGGTTCTCTATTAATGGGGGTTACAGCATCGAAGGCTTTAGCATTTGCTTTAGACAAACCTTTCGTTGCTGTAAATCACATAGAGGCACATCTTTATGTCTCTCTTATGAAAGAGCCCTCCTTTCCAGCACTCGGCCTTGTCGTATCAGGTGGCCATACAAGTCTCTACCACATTACAGATGAAACAACTTACAACCTTATTAGCCAGACAGTCGATGATGCTATAGGAGAGGCTTTCGATAAAGTAGCCCGCCTTTTAGAGCTCCCCTATCCAGGTGGCCCTCATGTAGAGGCGCTTGCTAAAACAGGCGATCCAAAGCGCTACCCTTTTAAAGAAGCTTTTGTCAAACAAGACCCCCTTGCCTTTTCTTTTAGCGGTTTAAAGACGCAGGTATTTTATGCCCTCCAAGGAAAAGAGCTCTCCGAGCAAGACAGAGCTGACCTTGCAGCCTCTTTTCAAGAGACAGCTTTACAAATGGTTGTAAAAAAGAGTTTAAAGGTCGCAAAAAATCTAGATACGAAAAGCCTTTATATAGGTGGTGGCGTTAGCGCTAATAAACGGCTCCGGGAGCTTTTTACACAAGAGAGCCCTCTAGATCTAAAAATCTTTTGGCCCCCCAAGGGGCTTAGTATCGATAATGGCGCTATGATTGCTGGCCTTGGGTACCACTTATACAAAAAAAAGGGGGCCTCTGACCTCTTCGATGTAAGCCCAGAGCCCACAAGTAGAATTAAACACTTGTCGTTTAGTGAATAATTAGATATACTACAGCGCAAAACTGTTTAGGAAAGACAATGGCAAAGAAAAAAGTAAGACAAGTTGTAACATTAGAAAGCAGTGAGAGTTCCTACCGCACGACAACGACTAAAAACCCTCGTAATACAACAGCACGCCTCGAACTCCAAAAGTACGACCCTACGTTAAAAAAACATACTTTATTTAAAGAGAAAAAGTAACCTCTTAGATGTTCGAGTTTTCCATTGCCAAGAGTTATCTTTGGCCTAAAAAGAGACACTTAACCGTCTCTTTGATTGGATTTCTTTCCATCTTTGTTATTAGCATTGTTATTTGGCTTCTTTTACTCTTTCTATCTATCACGGAAGGGATAGAAAAGACTTGGTTATCCAAGCTTACATCCCTTCATGCTCCTATTCGGATTACCCCCAAAGAGGAGTACTATCGCTCTTATTACTATCAAATAGATACCATCTCAGCTCTCTCTCACTATACACCGAAAACGATCGGTGAAAAGAGAGCCACCTCTCTGGCTGATCCCTACCAACCGGAAGTCGATGAAGAAATTCCTATCTATTGGCCACCTCCCGTCTATGACAAAGAGGGCCACTCTTTAGACTTAGTTCGCTCCGTCTTTAGTACTTTAGAAAAGGAAAAACAAGAATTCCCCTCTCTCTCTTTCTCTGACTACGAGGTAACTGGCGCTTTAGCTCGCCTAAGGCTCGTCCGTCACAAAGGCTCTGGTAATTTTAAAGAGTGCGAACAGAGTTTTATCACACAAGCCTCCTATGTAGCCTCTTTTGCCGAAAACAATCCTCACATGCCAAATCTCCTGCAAAAGCCTCTATTAAAAGACATTAACAATCTTTTAACAGCGGCAGAGCTTGGAGAAGAGGATACTAAAGAAGACACAAAAGACTATCCCCATTTTAGCGTCTCTCTACCGCAAAAGAAAACCTCTCTTCTATCGGCTATCTTTCATAATTTTACAGTAGAAGAGGTCTCGCTTTTACCACTCCAATGGGAGATGCCGCTTCACTTTCTACCAGAAGATACAAGTTTTGTTGCCTTTGCTCCAAAAGATCGCCTTGTCTCACACTTTATTCTCCCCTCTAAAACAGAGGCAAAGACCCCGTACTCTTGCCAGAAGGGTCTGTTAAAGAGAGTTGGCAATGAAATCACCTTTACCACAGCTTCAACAACCTACACTTTTACAGATCGCATCCCTATCTACCTTGCAGAAGAGATCCTTGCAAAAGCCTCTCTTGCTAAGCAGAATTTAGACCATTTAGCCTCTCTTTCTGAAGTACAGCTAAACTTATCCTTTTCTCTACAGCATGAAGATCTACAAGGCAGCTCAAGAGCTAAAAACCTCTCGATACATAAGGGTGAGGCCAAGTACCAATTTACAAAGAAACCAGCGATAGCTCCTCCTTGGGCCTATATCGTAGGTAGCGAACTTCTACTTCCTGAAAATGGCATCATCTTGCCTAAAAACTTCCGCGACAACCAACTTCTCTTTGGCGATGGTGGCTACCTCTCTTTCAACTCCCCTGGTGGCAGCTTTGTCCAAGAAGAGAGAGTTCCAATCCATGTAGCCGGTTTTTATGATCCAGGCATTATGGCTATGGGAGCCCGGTTTTTACTCGCTCCAAAAGAGATCGTCTCTCTTATCCATGCGAGTACAAAGCAGACAGCGCTCGATCCTCTTTTGCAAAACGGCATCCAAGTCTGGTGTAAAGATGTAAAAAAAACACGTGAGATCGCCGAAAAATTAAAAGAGGCTTTTGATCGCGAAAATTTAAGCACCTACTGGCAGATCACACCCTTTTATGAATACGACTTTGCCCGTGATCTTCTTGGCCAATTCCAAAATGATAAAGTCCTCTTTATGCTGATAGGCATCATTATTTTGATGGTGGCTTGCTGCAATATCATCTCTCTCCTCCTTCTCTTGGTAAACGATAAGAAGCAGGAGATCGGTATCATCATCTCCCTTGGCGCCTCTAAGCGTAGTATCGCTATGATCTTCGGTCTTTGCGGTGGTTTCATGGGATGGCTAAGCTGCCTTATCGGTATCAGCTTTGCGCTTTTAACCTTAAAAAACATCGATACTTTGGTGGGCTTTCTCTCTATGATCAATGGTCGAGCAGCCTTCAATACGCTTTTCTACGGTGACTCTTTACCGCGAGATTTAAGCATGACAGCGCTCTTCTTTGTTCTTATCGTAACACCGATCTTATCTGTCTTGGCCGGACTAGTTCCTGCTATAAAAGCTTGCAGACTCAAACCCTCTGCAATTTTGAGGTCCGAATGACCCACGAATTTGTCATGGAAGCAAAAAACCTCCATAAGAGCTTTACCTACCCAAGAAAGATCACGATTTTAAAAGACATCTCTCTCTCGGTAAACAAAGGCGAGACAATCTCCATTGTCGGAGCCTCAGGCTCCGGTAAAAGCACCCTTCTTCACATTCTAGGAACTTTAGAGACTCCAACCTCCGGAGAGCTCTCTTTCTTTGGTAAACCTGTAACAGAGGCAGAGATCCCAGAGCTTCGCAACAAACGCATCGGCTTTGTCTTCCAGATGGGGAATCTCCTTGAAGAAAAGACCCTTTTAGAGAACGTTTTAATCAAAGCTAAAATTGCACGAGAGCCAACTGGTCCTAAAAAAAGCGCCCACGAAGAGGCCCTTTTTCTTTTGGATAGAGTAGGCCTCTATGATCGTATAGACTTTCCTGTTAAATACCTCTCTGGCGGGGAAAAGCAAAGAGCAACCATTGCTAGAGCTCTTATGAATAACCCAAGCCTTATCTTAGCAGATGAGCCTACAGGCAATCTCGATGCCCTCTCTGGTCAGACGATCCAAAACATCTTAATCTCGACCTGTAAAGAGCTCGGAAAATCTCTTATCGTCGTAACGCACGACCTTCACTTTGCAGACCTTTGTGACCGTAAATGCGAACTTCACGAAGGCATCCTTGTGGAATAAAGAGTTCTTTATCTATAATCGATTTATGATAACGCAGTTAGATATTTCAATTATAGAGGCCAGACTAGAAGAGCTTATCGCTAGCGCATCCATCGGTAATGCCTCTCTCTTTGAAGCTGTCCGCTACGCGCTGTTAGACGGCGGCAAGCGCCTCCGCCCTCAGATGGTCCTCTCTCTTGGTGGCCCCCACGCTTTAGATATCGCCTGCGCGATCGAAATGATCCACAACTACTCTCTTATCCATGATGATCTACCTTGCTTAGATAACGATCTTATGCGCCGTGGTAAGCCAACGCTCCATAGACAGTTTGGTGAGGCAACCGCTCTCTTAGCAGGTGACTTTCTTTTGACCTACGCCTTTGAAGTAATCGCCAAAGCCTCTCTGCCATCGCCTCTACGCGTTGCTTTAACAGAGCTATTTTCTCGTCACAGTAGAGCTATGGTCTACGGCCAAGCCCTCGATATCGCAGCAAAAGGTAAAGAGCTCTCTTGGGAGGCGTACGAAGGGATCGTCTTCGATAAAACTTCCGCTCTTTTTATCGCAGCTCTTGAAGCAGGCGCATTAATTGCAGCTCTCCCGCCCACAGAAGTACAGGGCTGGATCCATTTTGGTAAACTCTTTGGCCTTCTCTACCAAATGAAAGATGATGCCGAAGATAACGATGGACCTCTTCGTAAAACGCTCAGCGATACAAACATAGAAAAGATGATCACTCTTCTAACGATCCACGCCAAAGAGCTACTAAAAAGCTTACAGCCCCCCTCACAATTTTTCCACACGCTTCTTTAATAAAAACGCTATGATACTTCCATTACCTGGCTCACAAGCTTTTCACTTTGAAGCCTCTACTGTAACTTTAAGAGATGGTAGTAAGATGTTTGAGTTTGCTTTTCTATTGATGATAAAGCTAATTGATACAGTGTTTCAGGAAAACGAACTTGCTTTCTACGATTTAGCTCTGAAATGCCTAGATAATCATTATGTCTTTCCTAAAACTGCTACAGACACTGATTCTAGAGCTATTTTGCATAGGTACGCTCTTCTTCAAACCGACGATTCGGTAACAGCTACAACAAAGCAATTTGTCTTAAATATGTTAGAAGAGACATCTAGCAGAGAAGAACCAATCCGTTTTGTAAACCCTCTTCGACCTGAAACTTTTGTAGAATTTCTAGAGACGATCCCCTTCTCTATTTAAATTGACAAGAAACGGTTTTTATTTTTGATAGGGTTATGTACCGTTTCTTATTCGCCTTAACCCTCTTTTTTGTACCCTTTTTACAGGCAAAAGAGGCCATTGTCTTTTATGCGCTTCTCTCTCCGGGACAAGAGGCCCATAAACTCTACATGCCTTATGATAAAGAGGCTCCAAAACCTTACTACAAAAGATCTTGCCAAACAACCTCTCCGAAAAACTTTTTGCAAGCTGTCGGCTCAGCAACATTTATCTATTATCCTGATACAAAAGAGCTTCATTACGCTATCTCTTATACAGGCTTAAGTTCTCCTCCTATAATGATGCATCTGCAGCTTGGTTTTTTAGGAGAAGAGGGGCCTGTATTAACAACGATTTTTGGTAGACCCTATGAGAAAAATAAAGGGCTTACTTGGGCCGAAGAGAAAGATGAGACTACTGTGATGGCGCCAAAAGGGCTTAGCGGGTTTGTATCAGGCACTTACGTTTTAGAAGGGATAGATCACTTAAATCCCCCTCTTACTATAGAAGAGGCGTGTCAAACGCTTATCCGAGGCGGCTTTTATATCAACATCCACACCTGTCTTAACCAGGGTGGTGAGCTTCGTGGGCAACTGCTCCCACTCTCCTTCCCACAATAAAGCCATCTGTCCAAGCGTTCTGAAAGTTAAAACCGCCCGTTACCCCATCGATATCAAGAACTTCACCTGCAAAAAATAGCCCCTTTACCTTCTTGCTCTCCATCGTTTTGAAGTCGACCTCTTTTAAAGAGACGCCTCCGGCAGTGACAAACTCCTCTTTGTGAGTTGTTTTTCCATCAACTTGATAGCGATCTCGAAATAGCTTTTTACTAATTTCTCTAAGCTCTTTTGTAGAGAGATCGCGCATATTTTTTTCTCCAGAGGCTCCGAGTAGCGCCTTCCATAGATTCTTTGGCATAGGAAATAGCAACACGGAACTAAAGAGCTTGTTTGGCATCTCTTGCTTTGCTTTCGATAACTCCTTAAAAATCTCCTCCTCGGGGAAGAGAACCCACTGGATCCATATCATTGTCCTATAAGCTCTCTCAGCTAAAAGAGGCGCACCGAAGGCAGAGAGCCTTAAAATCACAGGCCCTGTAAAGCCAAAGTGTGTGATCAAAATAGGGCCACTCTCCTGTAGATTAGAATTCTCAATACCGACAGTAACCCTTGGCAGCGAGATGCCAGAAAGCTCTTTTAAAGGAGAGGTTGGCACATTAAAGGTAAAGAGCGAGGGAACAAGAGGCTGTATCGTATGGCCAAAACTTTCTGCTAATCTATGGCCATCACTGCCACTGCCGGTTGCTAAAAGAAGAGAGCGACTTCGGTACGTAGTGCCATCTTTAAGGGTTATTAAAAACCCCTCTTCTTCTTTTACGGCCGTCTCCACTGCTTTTTTAGTTTGGATCACTACATCGAGCTTATCAGCCTCTCCAAGCAGGGCGTCAATGATGGAGGCGCTCTTATCGCTTACCGGGAAAATCCTCCCATCCTTCTCAATTTTAAGGCTAA
Source organism: Verrucomicrobiota bacterium (assembly GCA_018240105.1). Lineage (GTDB taxonomy): Bacteria > Chlamydiota > Chlamydiia > Chlamydiales > 2-12-FULL-49-11 > JAFEGE01. The sequence goes on from JAFEGE010000130.1 coordinate 9,707, forward strand.
CTCCCCTTTTTTCAAACCATTCGACTGTATCTTTAGGGCCAAAGTGATAAAGTGGTCCTAAAAGCTCCTTAGAGCCTCTGGGATAGTTTTGTACGAGGAGTTTGGGATCAAAAAGGGCATGGGTGACATTGCATCTACCACCCCCAGAGATGCGTACCTTTGTCAAAAGAGAGATGCTTTTTTCTAAGACAAGGACCTTAGCCTCTTGGCAAGCCTCTTTAGCTGAGATAGCTGCAAAAATGCCAGCCGCTCCTCCGCCCACAACTACTAAATCCCAATCCATAAAATCTCTCTTGCATAATGAGTATACAGATAATATTCTTTAAAAGATGCGATCTTCTTCTCCTTATTCTCTAAGTCTTGCCTTTTTTCTCTGTTTTTTGAGCACTTATCTTTTTTTATCGCTACTACCGGGGATTCGTCTCTTCTTTTTTGTTCCCTATCTGACGCTACTTTTAGCAAGACTGCCCCTCTCTGCGTGCTTGTGGGCATCTCTGGCTACTGGGACTTTGATCGATATCCTCTCCTCTTCTTCCCCATCTGGCGCCTCGGCCATAAACTATACCCTATCCTCTCTCTTTTTGTACCGCTACCGCAGGGTCTTTCCAGAGGAGAAAATCTTTGTCTTCTCTCTCTACACGATTCTCTACTCGCTCCTCTCTACACTCCTCTTCTCGCTGCTTTACGCCTTTTTAGAGATGCGCTTTACCCTTCACTTAGGAACGATTTTAACCGATTTTATTATAATCCCGCTTGTCGATGGGATGTATGCTCTTACCTTTGTCTTTGCTCCTCTAGCCCTCTTTGCCTACAGCTCCTTTCCACTTCGCCTTTTATATTATAAAAAATGGTTACAAAGATATTTCAAATTGGCAAAGAAAAGATATTCACTCCCATACAAGAAGAAGTCATGACAACCGAATTAGAAAAAGTTGCTTTAGAGGCTGTTTTTAAAGCCGGTAAAATTTTAAA
>JAFEGE010000131.1 GCA_018240105.1 Verrucomicrobiota bacterium
ATTTTGCCAAATAAGAAAGCTCGGAGATCGAGGGTTAACTTCTTGTAAGTTAACGAGATCGAGAGCGAACTTATTTGGCAAAAGATGCGATGATTTTATGAATTTATTTGTTGCGAATGGTATTAATTCGAAGAATTAAGACTCATCACCATATAGGCTCTTGATGATGCGGCGCGGTTTGCTGCCATCTTGAGGGCCAATGACGCCATTCTCTTCGAGAGAATCGATCAGAGAGGCAGCTCTTGCATAGCCTATTTTCAACTTACGTTGTAAAAAGGTAGTTGATGCGACGCGATTTTCAAGGACAGTTTGCAGAGCTTTATCGTAGAGAAGATCTTGGCTCCGATCTTCAGGTTCAGATGAGGCAGCATCTACAGAAAATTTGTCAAAAGAGTCTAGAAGGTAGTTGGTTGGAATTCGCTTACAGATAAAGTCGACAACTCTTGTGATATCTTCATCGCGGACAAAGACCCCCTGACATCGTATTAGCTGCGAGGTTCCTGGTGGTAAGAAGAGCATATCACCGTTGCCTAAAAGCGTCTCTGCGCCATTTTCATCGAGTATGATCTGGCTGTTTACGCGGCTAGAGACTTTAAAGGCGATGCGGGTTGGAAAGTTTGCTTTGATAAGCCCTGTGATCACTTCACGAGAGGGCCGCTGTGTCGCTAAGATAAGATGGATGCCAACAGCTCTTGCCATTTGGGCAATACGGGTGATGGGGGTCTCTAAATCTGTGCTAGAGGTCATCATAAGATCTGCAAATTCATCGATAATACAGACGAAGAAAGGCATTCTTTCAGGTAGATCTAGATCAAGGCTTTTTTCAAGCTCCTTATCGATCTTACGGTGGTTGAAGGCGTGGATATTACGTACGCCAAGCTGCTTAAAAATCTCATAGCGCGACTGCATCTGTTTTACAATCCACTGGAGTGCGGCGTAAGCACCGGAGGGCTCTGTGATGACAGGTGCAATAAGATGTGGTAGGTTAGAGAAGGGGGTAAGCTCTACTTTCTTTGGATCGATTAAGATAAGGCGTACATCGTCGGGGGAGAGGTTCATCAAAATCGACATGATGATCGCATTGATACAGACAGACTTACCAGCGCCGGTGGCTCCCGCTATAATACAGTGCGGCATCTTTGTAAGATCGCAAAAGACATCTTCACCCGTTACCGCTTTGCCAAGGAGCATGGGGATGTGGTGTTTGGTCTCCATCTTTTTATAAAGAGCAAGCATCTCTTTAAAGCCAACCTCTTGTGGATAGAGGGAGGGGATCTCTACGCCGACAGCTGCTTTACCGGGAATAGGGGCGATAATACGGATAGATTTAGCCTGGAGATTGAGAGCGATATCATTTTCTAAGGCTTTAATTTTTTGTACTTTGACGCCGATAGCAGGGTGTACTTCAAAAGATGTAATAGTAGGGCCAGAGTAGATATGGCCAACTTTAGCCTCTATCCCGAAGCTTGCTAGTGTCTCTTTTAAGATCTCAGCAAGTCTTTGGAGCTCTTTTTTTAGACCAGTTTGATCGCCTTTTTTCGCATCTGTTAAAAGAGAGGAGGGGGGTAATTCATCGACTCTCTGCAGAACTAAAGCCTTCTCCTGTTTTTCTAAAAACTCTGCCACAGCAATCCTATTTTTAGTTGGCTGCTGTAAGCTAATACGGCGGGGCTTTTCTACAGGCGGTGGTGGATCTAGATCAACAAACGACTCTTCAAAAGGGTCACTATGGACTCTTTTAATAGGAATATCGACAGCCTCTTTCACCTCTTTTTTCATAATAGAGGTAGGAGTTTTGTAGGGAGGCGAGATAGAGGTTGCAAAGACAGGCTCTCTCTTAGGCTTTTTTGGAAAGAGGCGATCGGTTGCCTTTAACACCATTTTTAGAAAAGAGATCGTTACGTTGTATAGATATGGAAAAAACTCTAAAACTCTATGGATGCCACGAAAGAAGCTAAGATCTGTTAAGAGAATAAAGGAGACAAGGCTTAAAAGAGAGAAGGTAATTGCAACGCCAATATCACTCAAAAGATGCTGCATGTTCACATAAGGAAGGTCTCTATACAAATAGTAGAAGGGGACGCCGCCAAGGTTATAGCGTGTGTAGCGCGCAATTGTAGGCGATCCAATCACAACCGTTTCAGAGTAGACTTTATCGTAAAAGAAGGAGAGATCAAGCCAGTGTGTCTCTGCCAGAAGATTACATAAGATGCAGATCGAGCTTAAAAACAAAGAGAAATAGAATGTCTTAATCGCTACATTTTTATAGTTCTGAACTTTAATCAAGTGCCAGCCCATCCAAAGAAGATAGGTCACGATAAAGTAGCTTCCAAGCCCCATGATATAGTGGAACGAGAAGGCTAAATAGTAGCCCATGATGCCAAGCCAATTCTCTTCCGGTTGTCTTTCAAAAAAGCTCGCAAGACTTATAAACAGGAGAATGCTTAACGTAATAAAGACAAGACCCTTGGCTTCAGGGTGATGCATTTGATTCTCTTTAGGTCGTCGCAGTGACTTAGGCAAACTTTAAGGCTCCTATTTCTTAAAGATATCTCAAGCGGTAGCGACTTGTCTATAAGAACCTATATACAGCTCGTGATTCAAGAATCGCTTTTGGCATCGTCGGTAGCTCTAGAGTTTTGAAATTGCCAAAATTTAGCCAACTTTTTAAGTTTGGCTAATTTGCCTATTTCAAATGCGAGGCACCTTCTTGCCACATCCTGATTCTTGAAGTACTCTCGGTATATACCCCTTCCACTTCAAAGACCTAGAAATTTCTGCCTCAGCATCTCAGATTTTAAAGTCATCTGTATCGCTAAACTTTTTAAGTTTAGGGGCAAAGATGACGCTGCGCTACTTTAAACTCCGAGCGCTGAGATTGAAATTTCTAGGTCTTTGAAGTAGAAGAGGTATATTCTTCAGCCCTCTAGATCTTTTAGAATCCGAGGTGATACATAAAAAGGATCCATTAAGCAGCAAGCAACATCATAACTCCTAGAGCAGGGGCTAGTTAAATGTCTATCGACGGGTAATGCAGCAAGAGCTTCAGGCCATGTAGGTGAGGGAAGTGTCAACGCTCTTCTAGGGGGAGGAGCTAGATGAGCCGCTCTAAAAGCATCTGTTATAGCTACAATTGTTCTTTTTTCTAGATACCAATCTTCACGAGAGTAGGGGATACGAAATTTCATTTCATCAGAAGCAGGAGTTACATCTTTATGGTTATAAAGCTCTTCTACAACATTTAGTGCGACTAAGCACCACTTTTCGTTAGGAAACAGTTGTACTGGCTTGGGAGGCCCTATAGAGCGAAAGCCAGGTACATTTGTAAGAGGTAGCGGGATATAACCGCGATGCTGTTTTTTTTGACAGTTGTATACGACAATAGCTCTTTTTTCTAGGAAAGTTACTCTATCTCTTTGTAATAAAATATCACTAAAAGTTGCAGTTACGCACGCCTCTATTCGTTCTTCTACAGA
>JAFEGE010000132.1 GCA_018240105.1 Verrucomicrobiota bacterium
TTCTTAAAAGCTGTAGAACCGCATGAAGGGCAACATGTACGCATATATCTAGAAGACCAAGTTCAATGGGAACTAAAGATTATACCATCAATTAAAATTTAACCTAACTTCTTTTCCACCGCCGTTTTTTGATAGTTTTTTATCTGATTGTTATTAAAAATATTTTGATTCCTCTTTAAAAGTGGAGTAAAATTATTTTTATCAGTCTATAAAGCTTTACTTTTCTTACGAGGTTGGTATAATCAAAATTTTATGAATCTCAAGTAAAGAAAAAAATTTAAAAATAGACGTCCTAAATACGTTTTTGGGTGCAAGTATCAAGAAATTTTTATAACCTATAGGATTAGGGGAAATAGAAAATGAAAGAGGTTATCTAGTAATGGCGTTGGGTAGGTTTGTCGGTAGCCTTTTAGGTTGCTTTTTGCTCTTTTCTTTACAGGAAGGATTTGGAGAGCTTCCTCTATTAGAAGACTACACAAAGGCAAAAGAGATTGCAGAAACGTATGAGCGGCCCCTTCTCCTTCTTTTTACAGGCTCTGATTGGTCCTCTTCTAGTCAGAAAATTTTAGAAATGGTCATGGACAAGGCCGATTTTAAAGAGACGCTTGGTAATACCTTTGTCTGTGTAAAGGTCGATTTTCCAGAGCGAAATCAACACTCTAGAGAGACTCTTTTACAAAACGAAATTTTGCGAGAGAAGTATCAGATAAAGGAGTTTCCTCTTTTTGTTATCTTAGACAAGGAGGAAAGAGAGGTTAGCCGTTTGAGTTATCTGGAAAAAGAGCCTAAAGCTTATGCGGAGCAGTTAAAAGAGCTCTTTTTTACCTATACAGCGCTGGTTAATTCTGTTGAGAAGGCTCTTTGTGAAAAAGAGCCATCAGCTGCATCTTTAGAAGCTTTGTATGAAAAAGTCTCGACTTTGGGCTGTTTTTATCTAAAAGATAAACTTTTACAGGAGGGAATGAAGTGCGAGAAGAGTGTCTTTTTCCCTCTAGAGGCGTATGCGCGCTTGGTAAAAGCAAAGGAGCACGATTTACCCGAGGCAGAAATGCTACGAGAGCTCATTCAAAAGCGTGATCAAAACAATGAAAAAAAGGGACGGCTTAGACTAGCGCTTTTAGATTTTCAGGCCCATGAAGAGAATAAAGATGAGGCCTTAAAGTTTCTTCAGTCTTATATTGAAACTTTTGGAGAGGCGGATTTACAACAGCTTTTTAAGTTACATCTTGTGATCTCGGAGTTTTTTCAAAAAGCTGAGGGGTTAGGAACAGGAGAGAGATTTCAGACCGTTTCAGCAGAGTAGTTGGCTTAGCGCGGTTTATTGAGATGCCTTGCAAAGGCCTCAAAATCCTGTAGCATACTCGTAAAGGTAACATTTTCAATCTTACCTTTAGGCCTTATACCGATGAAGCAGCCCGGGGGGAGAAGCTCTTTGTGGGTGCGGAAGATTTCGCGGGAGAGGCGTTTAAAAATATTTCTTTTGACAGCACAGCCCTGTTTGGCAGAAGCTGTGATGCCAAGCTTTCTGATCTCTTTATTTGTTAAGAGATAGTCGATGATGCAAAAATCGCCTCGAAAACGAGAACCCCTTTCAAAAAGATTTTTAAATAAACCCTTTTTTAAGATACGGGCTTCTTTAGGAAAGGTCTGATCTTTAGACGGTAAGCTGATGACGTCCTTTTTGACGTCTTCTAGATAGCACTTTTCTGCCATTTTTGGTTGCCATACGAGCACGGAAACCGTGGGTTTTCTGCCGCTTAACTTTGCTAGGTTGGTAGGTTCTTTTCATGGGATCCCTGTCTTTTTTTTATTCAGAAAGCATAGCCCGGAATAGTTTTTATTGTCAATTAGTAGTTCCTTTGGTATTCTTTCCTAGAAAACAAATTTTGGACTATACCACCATGAGAGTCAGAGCATCTGTGAAGGCAGACCCGTCCAAAGGGGACATCTTAGTGCGAAGAAAAGGGCGCCTCTACGTTATTAATAAAAAAGACCCAAGAAGAAAACAGAGGCAGTCAGGGCCTGCAAAGAAAAAGTAACCAGGATTGAACTATGGCAAGAAAAGCGTTGCTGGAATCACAAAAGAGAAGAGAACATCTAGTTAATCTTAAGTTTCAAAAAAGACAAGAGCTAAAGAAAGTCATTAGAAGTCTCAACACAACAGAAGAAGAAAAACTGGAAGCAATTCGCAAGCTCGATAAGTTGCCTAAGAATTCCTGTCCGATACGTCTGCGTAACCGCTGTCAACTTACTGGCCGCCCACGCGGCTACTACCGTAAATTCAAAGTGTCTAGATTATGCTTTAGAGAGCTTGCTCTTTCTGGCATGATTCCTGGCATCACGAAAGCTTCTTGGTAGATTTTAAGATAAGAGCCTCGCTTAACGGCGAGGTTTTTTTATTTCTAACATTCAAATTTTCATTTAAATCACTTTTAAAATAATAGTAGGGACAGGTCTATGTTTGTTGGAGTTATTATTGCAATTCTCCGAGCCGAACAACTTCGAGTAGAGCCTACGATCGCTTTTCCGGTCGACCCCGGATCAATTTTTAGGCAAATTTGCGATGAGGGGATAACAGAATTTGTTAGGCCCTTCTTTGATGGTTTTCGACAGCTCCTGATCGCGCCCGATTTATTTGTCTTTAGAGATAGGGGAGTTATGCCGAGTCCCGCTGCAAATTTAAGAGGGCACTTCCCGCGCCCAGAAAACCCTTTTCCATCAGGATCTATACCGAGAAGAGATCTCTTAGAATCTATGATAAGAAGATTCTACTCTTAAAATAAATTTTTACGGTAAGAAGCTTTTACGCTATTCTAAGCGTAATCAGGATCGGTAAGAGTCGTCTTATTTTGAAACTCTTTGACTTGCGTCCAGTTATCAAACTCTTCACACCAAATATAGGTGGTATCGTCTAAGGTGTTTTCTATAAAAGCCTTGCGTAGTTCTGATAGGTTAAGAGGCCCAATTTTCTCTAAATTCTTATTTATGAAGTACCAAGGGACTGTTTGATTAGTTGGAATCCTTTTGCGTAGAGGCTCACGAGGGGTTATCTTATCTTCTGAGGAGTAAAAAGAGTCTTTAGCGGTAGAGTCTTGTGTCATGCTGACAGCGTTTGTAGCAACCTCGGCTTCGGGTTTTTTAGCTTTAACGGGAAGAAAGAAGATCACTAAAAAGGCTAAGACATTGAACAAGAGGCCTAAAGCAAACCAAAGAAAGATATTGCGATTGCGCTGTTTAGCTAAATGCGCACACAGGAAGGCGCTCGATGTCCAAAAAATTAATAGTAAATAGGATAGAGCCATAATGTACCTTCTTCTGGTTTCTTTAAAAGAACAACCTCTAATTGCATCTTAGGTTTTTTTGAATTATACTCAAGTAAATTTAAAGCAGTTTTTTGAATTCACTTAGGTATAGATGTGAAAAAAGTAGCGGTTTTCTTTCTTCTCTTTACAGGTTTTGTAGGGTTTTTCGTTGCCCGTAATTATATAGGAGAGCAGTTTTTTCCACGCACAATCTCTTCACAATTTGTAGATATTGTAGAAGAGGTAAGGGAAATTCGATTTCCTCTATTTTATGGAAGAGCCTTTAACCCGGGAGCCGTCTCTTTAAACGAGGGGTATCTTCTCTCTTTTCGATCGAATGCAAACGGTTTTTTATCTTATTTACAGCACTATTTACTTGGAAAGAGGCACATTTATCTAAATTTTATGCTCTTAGATGAGAGTTTTTCTCAAAAAAGTAAGATAGTAAGTTTTAAAGACGCTGGGCAAGATGCCCGTCTTATCACGGTTGGAGAAAATATCTACGCCATTTATAACGACGAGACTATTGAGGGGGGAAAGAGCGTTCGGCGGATTTATATGGCAAGAGTAGGGGTAAAAGGTGAAGAGATAACGCTTGAGCCTGCCTTAAAGCTTATCTTTCCAGAGACAGAGGCGTTTGCTAAAAGAGGCCTTATCCACCTAGATCGAGAGAAGAATTGGTCGCCTTTTGTCCATGAAAACGAACTCTATTTTGTCTACCTCATAACCCCTCATGTGGTCTTAAAGGCAGATGTTACCACCGGCCAATGTTTAGAGTTATCTGAGACCGCGTTAGAGAAGTTTTGGTCTTACAACACTCCTTACGGAGGGACCCCAGCTATTGCCACAGAGGGGGAGTATCTTGCCTTTTTCCACGCTAGTACGGCAACTGAAAATAGATGGCAAAAAAAATTAGAAAGAGGCGGCTACTACTTTGGCGCCTATACCTTTTCAGAGACCTTTCCTTTTCAAGTTCTAAGAAGAACAACCTTTCCTTTATATCCTAGCAAACTGCCTTGGCAGCGAAGAAAGATTGTCTATCCCATGGGGCTTATCGAAAAAAAAGACCATTACATGGTTTTTGCGGGTGTTAGTGATAAAAAGGTCTATCTTTTCAGGATTTCTAAAGAAAAACTTAGAGCTGTATTAGAGCCTGTTTAAGAAGATCTCTTTTACGGTTTACTTCCGTAGGGGAGCGTGCTATAGTCGAAAGTCTACGACAAGCTGTGAGGTGTAGTATGCTCAATCAATTTGACGAGATGGATACAAGAGAGATCGATCTTCCTGACACAATTTTTATTAGAGACATTGAAAGCCGTGTCTTTCAATCGATCACTGTAAAATGCCTATCGGGCATCCAGGGGATATCTCTTCTAGAGGGTACGATTTTTGATAATCTTCTTGGTAGAGAGGGGATAGAGCGTATTAAAGGGGTTTATGTAGAGCAAGACTCTAAAAACCATGCTGTACACTTAAAGGTAGAATTAAACATTGCTTATGGTCTCTCGATTCCAGAAAAAGCGGAAGAGATCCAAGGAAAGCTCGTGGAGGAGATCACAAAATTAACGGGTCTACATGTGGCTTGTGTGCACGTTGTCTTCAAAAGTTTAATAGCAGATCCAACGCTTTCTGATGCGCTTCATAAAGAGACAAAGGTTAGTAAAGAAGATCAGCCGCTAAACGAATATCCTGAAGAGTTTTAATCGTAGCTATTGCCATGCGTCCGGACCGCTTTTTTCTCTCTTTGATACATCTTTTGATCGTCCTTTTCCTATTTTCTATAGGGCTGTTTTTGTGTATTTTGGCTAAAGCGCCGCACGTATGTCATTTGATCGCAGATTTCTTACTAAGCGATAAGATGGCGATGACAGCCTACATCACCGGAGCGAGTACTTTTGGTTTGGCTATCATCTTAATGATGGGGTTTCAGCAGCTTCACAAGAAAAAATATTATAAGGTTGCGATGCAAGGCTGCAAGGCCTCTATTGATGAAGCTATTATCAAAGAGTATATCCAAGAGTATTGGTCTTCGCTCTTTCAAAATAAAGATATCACTGTTGATGTCCTATTAGCGCCTAAGCAAAAGATCGAAATTATGGCAACTTTGCCGCCTCTGCAAGAGCTAGAGCTTTTAGAGCGTATCGAAAGTGAGCTCGGTGTCTTACTTGCCCGCAAGCTCGGCTATGAGAAGGAGTTCCTTCTCACTATCGTTTCGCCTTAATTCCTAGAAGGATTTTTCATCATATGCTCGAAATAGCTAGAAGTGTATATTTTTATCAGGACTTGGTAAAGTGATTAATCTCAATTCTACTCGCTCTCTGAAACTAAAAATTCCACTTCCTTGTACTGTTTTGCTAATCGGTTGATTAAAGCCTCGTTTTTAGAAAAAACTTCCCAATATCCACTATCAATCATTTCAATAACAATATCGCATGTTTCACGCATTTTGACATCATTAGCATATCGCCCGAGCAAGGACTTATCTTTGCACCCAACGATAGTTATGTCCATTAAATCCCAAAATTTTCTTGTTAAACTATTCAACTCATTCCAAGATATGAAAAGTCCTCTTTCAGAATTTTTAATTTGTTCTTCAAGAGCTGGTATCGATTGATTTTTACCTAAATCTCCAGTTGCATATAAATACAAGATAGACCAACACAAAGAATTACCATCTGTTATTTCTCTAAGAATATCAGGAAGCTCTACTGAAACGATATTGTTCTTTTTATCTGAAATACGGATTCCTTTGCTTTTCATAGATACTTCCAACCTGGTAGGGGTTCTGCATCTTCTCTTGAACGACTTCCTCCTGTGGGATTATCTTCTCTCCTATGCTGATGAGGGTTTGGATGTCTATGAGGTTTTCCATGATCGGTAAAATCGATATCCCTTACCGGTTTTCCATCCTTATCAAATTCTCTTGCCTGAGGATATTTTCCCTTACGCCCATTTCTTGTTCCCAATTCCGTGTGAGGCGCATCGCTTTCTGGTAATGGAATACCATCCCCTGTAACAGGTAGTGGTCTATCGGGTACATATACATCTATATTTTTATTTATTACTTCAAAAACTTTATAGCCACCATAAATAACAGCTCCTGTTGCCGCTCCATAAACCATAGAAGTAATACAAACTGATAATGTTGGAATAACTAACTCTGCTCCCCAAAACAACAAGGGAATTGCAAAAGCAAACTCTCCATTACGATCTTGATATAAATAAGGGTTATTAAACAGGTATTGGTAGAGGTTTGAATGATTAGAAGGGCCGATCGGATCTGGAGTAAGCCATCGTCTCAACGATGGGACGTAATATCGCCTACCAAAATAAACAAGGCCCGTTGTAGAATCATATCTTTTCCCTATATAAGCATAGGGAATTTCTTTAGATAATCCTACTCCAAACACATCGCAATCATTTTGTTTGAAGATCTCTTTGGTATTTTGATCAATTAGAGATCTTATAATTCCCTGGACATCCACAACCGGAATATAAGGAACTTGGTTGATTTCTATAGCAATTGGTACGCTTTCTCTTACAATTTTAAGTTCCTTAGACTCTCCATTTTCAAAAGCTCCTATTTCCTCATCTCCGATATAAAGAAAAGAAGTTACCCCTTTTTGGATTCTTCTACCAAGAGCATCATAGGTAAATCTCTCTCCATCAACTTCAACCAACTCATCGAATTCATTATAAATAAAACCGGGCCTGATCAGATTACCATTTAAATCATATTGAACCCCCTCAATTTGCCCCAGTACATCGAATTGGATCGACTCATTATTGAGCTCTTTTAGGTTATAATGAATGTCATAGCAAGCTATAAAATTATCAGACTCCGAGGTCATTTGTGACAAAGGATCGTAGGTGTAGGTTATATTTCCCTTTCGTACGAGGTTCCCAGAAGGATTGTATTCGACACTTTCAGCGTGATAAGGGTTTTTCTGGCTAATTTTTCTTCCCTTCCGATCATACTGATAGATTGTTTCAAAAAGCCCTTTCTCTACTTTTGGGTTTCCTTTAACGTCATAGTCATCATAACTAAAAGAGTAAAGCTCATCACCTTGTCTTGAAAATCTAGATATCTTTTTGAGAAATGGACCATAGTACTTATATTCTATTCTACTCTGATCAGAAAGCTTGCGCACAAGAGGACGATTCAGTTCGTCATAATTTGTTTCAATCCAAAGACCATTTGACCACTCCTCTTTCAAAATATTACCAAATGGATCAAGTATTCTAGAAAACCCCGTGCCTCCAATAAGCCTTCCTAGCCGATCATATTGAAACTCTCTTGTTCCAATTTTTCTCAAAAACAGTTGTTCATCGTACTCATAGGACAAGATAATCCCATCTGCCTTGCATTTGGTAAGTTTTAAGTTCCCAGGAGTATAAGTCCAATGCGTCGTGCGAATAGCAGCTTCCTGCATCGAAGCTATATTTCCATTTGGAGTGTAATCAAAATAAATATGGTCTTGTCTTTGTAGTCGAAAAAGCAGATCATATTGAAACTGTTCAACTATTTGATCCTCTATTGCTTTTGTTAACAGTTGATTTTTAGGATTGTAGGTATAAACTGTTTCAATGCCAATTGGATCGGTTATTTTTTTGATGAGAGTTTTAACCCCTTCCTGATAGGAGATAATAGTTTTATTCCCCTCTTCATCAATCTTCTCAATACATCGATTGTAAGGATCATAGTAAAATCGACTTATTCCTCCTTGCTCGATAGATATAATATTTTCACTTGAATCATATACCCAAGAAGTATTTAAAACACCATCAATAGACTTTGTAAGAACTTTGCCTAAAGCATCATTTGTATAATCAATTCTATGTTCACCTTTTTCTTCTTTGTTTAAAAAACCTAGAGGATCATATCCATAAGAGGTAATGCGACCTTCACGAGCTTCTTGAATTTTTCTACCAACAAGGTCATACTTATATGTTGTAATAAAGCCAGCAGGATCAATCATTCGAGAGAGATTAGATCCATCGTATTCATAGGTAGTGATCAATTCTCCTACGATTTGTTTTTTTTTCCGCCCTAGCGCATCATATGTATAGGTTGTGACTAAACCGTCAGGGGCTCTATGAGATTTAATGAGGTTATTTGAGTAATAACTAAAATTTTCTTCGCCACCTTCAGGATGTAAAATTTGAGTAACATTTCCATAACTATTGTACTTTTTTATCGTTTTAGCATTCGTTGGATCTATGATAACGATTGGTCGGCCAAATAAGTCATAGTCAATTTCTGTAATAGAGGCTTCCTCTTCTATTCGAACTGGTCTTTTGTGAACTGGGTCATACTGATATTTTCTTGTAAAACCAAGATAATCGACTTTTTTGATGAGTTCATCGGATGCGTTATAGTGAAATTGTGTTTTGTGATCGTTTTCTTGAAGGAGTATTAGGCGTCCTTTATCATCAAATGTGCGACGAATAACTAAGCCATTGGAAATTGGCTCTTCATAAAAGCACCTCCCTCTTGCATCATATTCGTATAAAGCCGTTTCCCGAAGAGGGTTTGTTTCGCTAAGAAGCTCTCCTTTTACGTTGTATGTACGTTCGATAGCATAAGCTAATTCATCATCTGATCCAAAATGATCTTCTTGATTTATGTTTCCCCATTGGTCATAGAAATAATGAATTTTATAGACTAAATCACCTTCCCAATTGCGTTTTTCTTCCCATTCAATCCGATGTAAAAGAGAACTTGTTTCGTACAATCTATACGTTGTTCTTGTCTTACCCTCCGCGTCAATTTGATTTAGATTATTAGCATCATCATAAAAATAGAGTGTTTTATGAATCTGGACACCACGTTCCAAAGTTGTCTTTGATGTAACAAGCCTAGTATCGCCTAAGTAGGTAAACGAGTATTGTAAGCCATCGTCATATTCTTCAAAAATCATTCGATTTTTATTGAATTTACGTTTAATCCTAAAGACACCAAAATCACCTTCAGTAGTTTCTAAAGTGGCATTCCCTGTATCATCACATTCAAATCGTTTGACGATAAGAAGGTTTCCTTCCCCATCTAAAGTTTCTATGCTTTTGATGTGCTGCTTATAGTCATATTCAAAAGTCTTCTTATTTACTAAATTTCCATCAAACCAATTTTCAATCGCTTCCAACAGCAGAAGTCTACTGAAGCGGTAGACTATTTGCGCTCCATTAGGATAGATAACTGTTGTAGAGCCTCCTTTTTGGCCAGGGATTGGTCGATCATACGAAAAAGAAAAAGATCCTGAAGGGTTCGAGAAAGTTTGAATACAAGCTGGAACATTTTTGTTTTGAAAATAGGTACATGAGATAGGATAATTTGTTGCATCATACCAATTGAGAAGAGCTCTACTATCATAACCAACTCTATTCGTGTAAGTAGAACTTAAAGCTTTAGTCATGACAGCAAATTGAAAAATACCATTCTCCGCATATCTTCCTTTTTTATACTTACCCTTAATTTCCCTTCTTTCATAAATAAGATTAACCTCTCTTCCATCAGAGCCTACATAATGATTATCACTTCCAGATTTGGTGATAGAGCCATAGATCAACCTACCTGTTGGATCAGAGGATATTATTTTATAAAGTCCTTTGGAACCATACTCATACCGTATCATTTTTCCATTGGAAAGGATCTCTTTTTCAAGGCGATATAGTCCTGAATAATCTCTTAAATAATGGCGCACAAGGCCATCCGGCCAAGTAATTTTAACCCACTCTCCCTCAACTAAAAGTTGAATATTGCGAATATCTACAGAACTGCTAGGCCTTTCTCCTTTTAAATTAGAGCAACCATAGGAAGCTGTTTTAAAAACCCCTTTATTGCCCTGAATTTCGAATTCCAAAACAAATCCCTGAGGATCTCGAACCTGAAAGTATTTAGAATTGCGATTATATCCTGCCCAAAGATGAGGATGAACAACCCAACCCTTCGTTTCTAACTGGCAAAGTTCTTTACCTAAAACTAAACGATCTACTTTATCTGTATCATCATAGCGTCCTAAAATATGAGGTGGGATGTATGTCCTTTTTAAAATTAAATCCTGTGCGCCCCGTACTGTTAAATCGACCTCAGAGATAGAAATCTGTCCTGATGTTACTGAAACAAACCCATCAATCAATAAATCGGTAGTTAAAGAAAGGATCTCTTCAGAACTTGAAGGGATAACTTCATCAAACGATCCCGCAAAAACTCTAAAAGTGAAAGTAAGAAGAAAAACCAAGCGCATAAAAACCGCAAAAGATAGCCTGCGATCCTAGATGATGAATATTTTTTTGTAAACACTAGACGTTTAAATGGGTATAATTAGAAGTTTTAGGCAGCTCTAGTAAAAATTGAATTGATGTAATGTAACCTCCGCAGTTACCGAAATTTTTACTTCACAATCGCGTAAGATTTTAAAATCCCATACTTGCCCGCAAGCTCGGCTATGAGAAGGAGTTCCTTCTCACTATCGTTTCGCCTTAGCGGCCTTCTTAAAAAAATCGTAGATCGCCTTGCAATCTGTTTTAGAGAGAAGCGAGAGCTCGCTTAGCTTTTCTAAAGAGGCTGCCTTTATCTTTTCTACGGAGCCAAAGTGGCGGAGGAGGGCAATTTTCTTCTTTGGACCAATCCCTGGTACATCATCGAGAGCGCTTTTGTACTGCTCTTTGGAGCGTCTTTTCTTTTGAAAGGTGATAGCACTTCTGTGAGCTTCATCTCGAATGCGTTGTAAAAAGAAGAGAAGGGGGGAGTGGCGATCTAGAGAGATCGGCTCTTCCATTCTTGGCAAAAAGATGCGTTCCGCAGAGATCCCCTTATCGTGGCGCCCATTTTCTTTAGCAAAGGAGGCGATATCGATAGAGGTGATATTAAGCTCTTCTAAGACCCTCTTAGCCGTACTTAAGTGGCCTTTACCCCCATCTAATAAGATAAGATCGGGTAGAGCATCTCTTGTTTTAGCGCGCTCTAAGTGTCTCTTTAACACTTCTGTTAGAGCCCCATAATCATCAGAGGCCTTTGTCTCACGAAGTTTATAAAGGCGATAGCGAGAGGTGTCTTTTACCCCTTCTGTAAAGGCAACAACGCTTGCTACCATCTCCGACCCAGCTAGGTGAGAAGTGTCTATACATTCGATGTATGTCGGAAAGCGATTTAGCTCCAAACGCTCTTCTAAATAGAGTAGAGTCTCATTACCTGGGCCTCTCGTATCTTTTTCCTGGGTAAAGATAGCTCGTGCATTTTCTAGCGTTAGATCTAGGAGAGTCTTCTTATCACCCATTTGTGGCACGGTGATTTTAACTTTAAGAATCTCCTCTAAAATCGGAGCATCAGTGAGGGTAATAGGTAAAATAACCTCCGGTGCGGGAGGCGTTTTTTCATAATGCTGTATGAGAAGAGAGGTAAAGAGCTCCTCATCTGTAGAGGCAAGTAGAGAAAAGGGGAACGACTCTGAACTCACAAGTGTACCATCGCGAAAGAGAAGCTTCATCACCAAGCAAGAGCCATCCTCTCGAACCAAATGAAAGACATCACAATCTTTTTTATGAGGGGTGTAGATGCCTTTTTTAGCATTACTGATCTCTTCGACTTGTTTAAGTGTCTCTAAAAGTGCATGGGCCCTCTCAAAGGCTAGCATGTCGGAGGCTTCTCTAATCTCTTGTTTGATGGCAGCTATAAGTCTTTGGTTTTTTCCAGAGAGAAACTCTAGTAAATTTTCTACAACTGTATCGTACTCTTCGTTTGTGCATTTGGCTGTGCAGGGGGCTATGCATCTTTTCATATCGTAAAGGATACAGGGACGCTTTCTGCTAACAAGCTCTCTATCGGTGCACTGTCTCAAAGGGAAAAGGCGCGCTGTAAGATCGTAGATGTTCCTTGCTAAAAGAGCGCTTGCATAGGGGCCAAACATCCGTCCTTGAAACTCTTTTTCTCGCCCCTCACGAAAGCGTACTAATTTTACCATCGGATAGCGGTTTTCGATATTTACAAGAAGCGCCAGAAAAGACTTATCATCTTTTAGAAGGACGTTGTACTTAGGCTTATATTTTTTGATGAGGCTATTTTCTAAAAGGAGCGCCTCTGCCTCTGTGAAAGTTATCAGCGTCTCAATATGGGCAATTTGTCGGATAAGGAGGGGGACCATGACCCTTTTGTCGCGCCCCGGGACATAGTACTGTTTGATACGTGTTTTAAGAAGCTTTGCTTTCCCGACATAAAGCACCTCCCCCTTCTTGTTTTTCATGAGGTAGACGCCTGGCTTTTCAGGAAAGAGTTCTAATTCCATGCCTTCCATTTTGCTAAAATTTGAAGAGCCTCTAAAGGTGTTAATTTTTCAATCTCTAAGCGAGAGAGCTCTTCTAAAAGAGCCTCTTTAGTAGCGCTCTTTTTTGTCTCCTCTGGAAAGAGGAGTAGCTGCTCGCATTTAGAGGCTTTACTTTTTTTCTCTTTAAAATCAGAGAGCCTCTTTTGTGCTTTTTGGACCACACTAGAGGGGAGGCCTGCAAGTTTGGCGACATGGATACCGTAGCTTTTATCGGTGCCACCATCGAGGATCTTATGGAGAAAGATAATCCCATCTTCGTTTTCTTGGACAGCGACTCGACTATTTTTTACGCGGCCATACTCTTCTTGGAGTTTAGTAAGTTCCCAAAAGTGTGTGGCAAATAGAGTCTTTGCTTTTATAACCGTCAAAAGATGTTCTGCCACAGCAGAGGCGATCGCGATACCATCATAAGTACTCGTGCCTCGGCCGATCTCATCTAAGATAACGAGTGATTTTGCCGTAGCAGAGCGTAAAATATTTGCTGTTTCGGTCATCTCTACCATAAAGGTAGATTGGCCTTTAGAGAGGTCATCGCTTGCGCCAATGCGGGTAAAGACTTTATCGACAAGACCTATATGGGCCTTTCTTGCGGGGACAAAGCTTCCTATTTGCGCTAGGATTACGATAAGAGCGACTTGGCGGATATAAGTTGACTTACCCGCCATGTTAGGGCCTGTCAAGAGAAGGAGAAGAGCATCGTGGCCTAAAGAAAAGTTGTTAGCGATAAAACCATGCTCTTTTGTGATGGTCTCTATGATCGGATGGCGACCCTCTACAATCTCAACCGTATCGCCCATATCGAGAGAAGCTCTTGTGTAATTTTGCTCTTTAGCAACAAGAGAGAGAGAAACAAGCACATCTAAGATCGCAATTTTAGAGCTTAAAAGCTGTATCTGATCGGCCCATTTAGCAACTTCATTACGAAGCGCTATAAAGTGAAGCTCCTCTAGAGCAGCCATCTCCTCTTCTGCCCGTAGAATTTTTTGCTCATACTCTTTTAGCTCTTTTGTCGTGTAGCGCTCTGCATTCATGAGCGTTTGTGTACGTTCAAAATGGGGAGGCATTTTACTAATTTGCCCTTTACTTACCTCTATAAAATAGCCAAAGGCCCGTGTGTAGGAGACGCGGAGCGTTTTAATACCGAGGGTCTCTCTAAGGGTTGTTTGTGTCTCTACAAGAAACTCTTCACTCCGCTCTTTTAAACTGCGAAGCTCATCAACAGCTGGGAGTCTGCCCTTGCGAAAGACCCCTCCTTCAGAGAGCTTTGCGGGTGGCGGATTTTCCAGATCCCCCTCAATCTTTTGAATCAGAGGCAGAGGGTCAAAGAAAAAGGGGAGCATCTCCTGAAAGATCGGAGAGGAGAGGCTTTGTAAGTAAGAGGTTACCTCTAAGATCGGTTTTAAAGAGAAGGCTAGACTGATTAGATCTCTTGGCGAAGCGAGACCCATGTTGATCCGTGTCGTCAATCTATCGAGGTCTCGGATTGTTTTTAAAAGCTCAGCAAAATGAGCCGCCTTTTCTAAAAGCTCTGAAACACCATCTGTTCGTCTCTTAATCTCTTCTAGATCAAAGAGTGGATGTGTGACCCATTTGGCTAAAAGCCTAGATCCCATGGAGGTCGATGTGCGATCGAGAAGAGAGAGAAGAGAGGGGGCCTTTTTAGAAAGGGGATCTGGTAGAATGGAGAGGTGTCTTAAAGTTGCTTGGTCTATTGCCATCGTAGAGCCAAGGGTCTCTCTTGTGATCGCTTTAATGTGAGAGAGGTTTTGGTGGAGCTCTTCCGATAGGTGGATTAAAAGGGCGCCACTCGCATTGATGGCAGCTGTCATCCCTTTTAAGCCTAAGGCATCTAAATTATGTACAGCAAAATGGCTGCTCAAAAAATTTACACTAGAGGCGTGGTCAAAGGCCCACTCCTCCTTCGACTGGATCCGTAGAGGAAAGACATTTTTAAGGGTCTCTAAGCTCTCTTTATTTTGTTCATAAAGTCTATCAGAGAGAAGAAGCTCTAAAGGAGAGCATCGCATTAATTCATCGAGAAGCTCTTTGAAGCTCTCTACTTCTAAAGTGATCATCTCACCGGTCGCAAAATCTAAAAGAGCGAGGCCATAGGTACTATTAACACGTGCAAGAGCGGCATAGAAATTGCTGTTTTTTTCTTGGAGGGTGCTCGACTGAAGGTGCGTTGCCGGAGAGATGATTCTTGTGATCTCTCGTCTAACGATCCCTTTAGTTGCCTTCGGATCTTCCATCTGCTCTGCGATTGCAATTAAAAATCCCTTACTTATAAGTTTATCAATCGCGTTATCTATTGCACACGCAGGAACGCCACTCATCGGTATCCCTTGTCTTTGTGTGAGGGTGATATCTAATTGCTTAGCAACCGTATGGGCATCTTCATAAAAAGCCTCATAAAAATCTCCCAAACGAAAGAGCAAAAGAGCGCCCCTAGCATTCATTTTGCAACGATGCCACTGCTCCATCATGGGGGAAGTTTTATTTTCTAATGCGCACATCCCTACGAGCGTAGCGGATTGGAAAGGTTATGTCACGTTTTTTTTGCCAAAAAGTTTCTGCCAAAAAGATCTTTTTTTGTTTGGCAAAGAAGAGAGAGAAAAAGAGTATTTTTGAGGGGAGGGCGGCTCTGTTTTTTCTTCCTTTAAAGCCTCTTTAGCTTCGTTGATAGCCTCTGCGATCTGTAAGATTACCCCCTGGCACCAACGTTTAGATTCTTCTACTTCGTGTTGCAAATACTCGAGCTTTTCTAAGACTTGTTTCGGACATTTTTTGGGCTCTTTTGTTAAAGAGGCAAGAGAGGCGGTTTCTTCCTCTTTTTTATAATTGCGCACCATTTGCCTTAATTCAAAGACATCGATAAGAAGAGGAAGAAAGGTCTTTTTAAACTCTTCGCGAAGGCCGCTTTTGGTGGTCGTAGGTAAGATTTTTTTCTTCGGTTTTTCCTGATCTTGTTGAAGAGCAGAGATCGAAGAGTTGTACATCTTTGTATAAACTTTACGGCGAAAGCCGTTTTTTAGATCTTCTTCCATAATTAAAGTCTGTATTTTATGTATTATAGATTTTTTGTAAAGAAGAAAGCGCTTCCTTCGTGTCTTTTAAAATAATTTCTTTACAAACTACTTCGCTAGCGCCAAAAGCTTCAAGCTTCTTTAAGAAGACCTCTTGCAAACCGCAAAGAAAAAGACGGGTGTGGTTGTTTTTACAGTTTTTCTGAAACTCTTGGAGAGCGTGCATCCCGCTTGCATCTATAAAAGAGAGGTTTTGCATTTGTAAAATAAGGATCTCTTTTTCTAGAGGGATTGCCTTTAGAGAGTCTGTAGAGCCAAAGTAAAGAGGGCCTTCAATCTCATACATATCTATATGTAGAGGCAAGGACCCGGTTGTTTTTTCGATCTTTATCTTCTGTCTTAGGTTTTTCAGAGAAAAAATAATCGCAACTAGGATGCCAAAAGTAACGCCAGCTGTCAGATCTACCAAGATGGTTAGAAAAAAAGTGGTTAGCAAAGTAAGGATATCTGCGATTGGCGCTTTGCATAATTGGATAAAATGGGTAAGTTCACTCATATTCCAAGCGACCACGATCAGAATAGCAGAGAGAGCTCCTAAAGGTATCTTGCTGACAAGAGGGGCAAATAGAAGCAAAATAGAGAGAAGGGTGAGTGCATGGATCATCCCAGCGATGGGGGTTTTAGCGCCCGATTTAATATTAGCAGCGGTCCTTGCTATAGCCCCTGTTGCAGGAATGCCTCCAAAAAGAGCACTTGTAATATTGGCAAGCCCTTGCGCTAGTAGCTCAGAATTGGGTTTATGTTGCGTTCCTGCCATTCGATCGGCAACGGTTGCTGATAAAAGTGCTTCAACGCCTGCTAAGAAAGCAACTGTCAAAGTGTCGATGAAGAAGGCGGGTAGCTGTAGTGAGCTAATTTTTGGGATCTGAAAGGTTGGTAGCGTGCTTGGGATCTCTCCAAAACGGCTAGCAATCGTCGCAACCGGGAGGTTGAAAAGATAGGTTACAGCAGTTGCTAAAACGACAGCAGCAATACCCCAGGGGATTTTTGGAAAGTAGCGCTGCAAAAGTAGAATGGTTGCCAGAGTAAATAAAGAGAGGTAGAACGTTAAGAGATGTAGATCGTGGAAGGTGTGCAAAATCGTATGCCATTTTCCTAAAAAAGAGGGGGGCAGAGCTGTAGTAAGTCCTAGAAAATCTTTTATTTGAGAGGAAAAAATAGCGACGGCAAGGCCACTTGTAAAACCTGTAATGACGGGATAGGGAACAAGCCTCATAAAACGGCCAAATTTTAAAAAGGCGGCTATAATAAGTAGAAAGCCGGCAGCTATACAGACTAGAACAAGGCCATCGTAGCCAACGCGGTTCACGATATTATAAAGGATGATCGCAAAAGCACCAGTTGGGCCCCCAATCTGAAGGCGACTACCACCTAAAAGGGAGATTAGAAATCCAGCTACAATAGCCGTATAAATCCCTTTTTGTGGCGGAAGCCCTGCTGCCATAGCAAAAGCCATAGCCAGAGGTAGCGCGATAACGCCGACGGTTATACCGGCTATGAGATCATGTTTAAAAAAACGAAAAGTGTATCCTTTTCGTAGAAGGATCCATGACTTTGGAAGATAATCAGACCAAAAAGAGGCTCGAGCTTTCATTATTTTTCGACAGTTGGCTATACTCTAAAATAACATGCCTTTATTTACGAAAGAATCTTTAGAGCGGCTCCGAGAGCGCATAGACCTTGTCGAGCTTTTAGCGCCCTATGTGCAATGGAAGAAGCAGGCCGGTACATACAAGGCTCTCTGCCCTTTTCATAAAGAGAAGAGCCCCTCGTTTCTTGTCCGTCAGGGGGATACCCATTACCACTGCTTTGGCTGCGGGGCCCATGGCGATGCTATTGGCTTTCTCATGCAGTATTTAAAGTTGAATTTTGCTGAATCTGTCGAATTTCTAGCGCAAAAGTTTGGTATCCCTCTTAGTTATGAAGAGGGCGAGGTACAAGAGAAAAAAGAGGACTTAGCGCCGCTTCGCTCTATTCTTAATGATACAGCAGATTTTTTTCATAAGAGCCTTGTCGAGGAAGGAGAAGGAAAAGAAGCCCTTGCCTACCTTGCTAAAAGGGGAATCGATCTTGCCTTTATCAAGTTTTTTAAGATCGGCTGGGCACCCCATAAGGAAGAGGGGCTCTTTAATTTTTTCCAAAAGAAGAAGTTTGATAAAAAGCTTCTTGGAGAGGTTGGACTTGTCAGAGAAGCTTCTGGCAAAAGTCGCGCCTTTTTTGCAGATAGGATTACCTTTCCTATTTTAGATGTGACGGGCAATACGATTGGCTTCTCGGCACGGAAGATAAAGGAGGAGACATTTGGTGGTAAATATATTAACACGCCTGAGACGCCGCTCTTTAAAAAATCTAGAATTCTCTTCGGCCTTAACTACTCAAGAAGACGTATCGCTAAAGAAAAGCGGGCTCTTATTGTCGAGGGGCAGATCGATGCGCTTCGCCTGATTGCCAATGGGTTTAATCTAACGGTTGCGGCTCTTGGCACAGCCTTTGGGGAAGAGCACGTAGAAAAGCTTCTCAAACTTGGTGTTACTCAAGTCTACCTTGCTTTTGATGGCGATGAGGCTGGGAAAAAAGCTGCCGCTAAAGTGGGCCAGTTATTCCAAAAAGAGGGTATTGAAGTTTTAGTCTTAAAATTTCCCTCCGGTAGCGATCCTGATCTTATCCTGCAAAAAGAGGGAAGAGCTGGTTTTTTAAGCTACTTAAAGAAGGGGGAGGGGTACATCCCTTTCTTAATAAGGATGCTAAGCGAGGAGGTCTCACCTAAGACCCCTGCTGGTAAAAACCGCTTAGTAGAAGAGCTTTTAGCTCATATAGAGGCGTGGAAAGCGCCTGTTATGCGGTATGAAGGGCTTAAAAAAATCGCAGAAGCTCTACAGATTCCCTTTGCGATGCTTGAAAATAAGCAAAAGGGGGAGCCTCTTGTCGTAGCGCCTGTAGAGAAGGTAGAGTCAAAAGATAAGTTCCTTATCGACCAAGATCGGATCTTAGAGACAGATCTTTTACGTTGGCTCATTTTGACAAAGGGGGCTCTCGCCGATCTAGTAAATAAAAATCTCCAGGTGGAAGATCTCAAAGATCAGCCTTGTCAGAAATGGATTGGAGAGATTTTAAAGCTAACCCTTTCACAAGGAAGCTTTGATCTTTTGGATCTTGCAAGCCAAATGGAAAAAGAAGAGACTGAGGTTTTCGATCTTCTCTTTAGTAAAAAGGTGAACCTTGATAAAGCTAAAGAGGGGATGGTAGAAGTCTTGCAGAGGATCCTGACTAGGAACTGGATGCAGAAAAAAGAAGAGATTCGCCAAAAGATTAAAGAGGGTTATCTAGAGGAGGAGAAGGTTCTTCTTCTAGCTAAAGAGTTTGATCTTTTAAACAAAAGCCCGCCAAAAGTGGTTGTTGGCTAAGAGAAGAAGTGGTACAATATAACGCTATGTCAATGAATCAAGTTTTCTACGATGGAAAGAATGCCTTTTGTAGGCATGTTGCTGAGAGCATTAAAAAGCTCGATAAGAAGGACCAATTTCGCTTCTCTTCCTTAGAAGGTAAAAAAGCGCGCGCGCTCTTTATCGGTAACTACGCCTTCTTGCGTAGCAAAAAATCTATCGTTTTTCTAGAGGGTGAGAGAGTTTGGGTAAAGGCTAACGCCGTCTTTCGTCTCTTTTGGCTTCTTGGCGGCCCCTGGAAAATTCTAGGATCTCTCTTTGTCTTACCAGGCTTCTTGACCAATCCGATCTACTATCTAGGTACCGTGCTAGTGCGCCGGTAAGAGATATAGTCATTTATGGGTAGTCCTAAACATCTAATGCTGCAATGCTAATTTAAAGAGACCATGTGTCATAAAGGTAAGTTAAAAAATGGGGAATTAGCAGCCGCTATAATTCCCCAAACCCCTGATAGGGCAAGATCTCGATGCAATAAAGCGCTTTTTACCATAACCACAAAGTAGTTATTTGGCTATTCGCATGTAAAACATAGGTTCCTCGCCATAAAAAACGCTTTCTTTTTTCGATATCTTCCCATGGGCTGTCACGTCCGCTAACCGCTCCCATGACAGGGGTAATACAAAGGGGCGGCTAGATCGGGCGGTGGAAAAGAAGTTAGGTTAAATTTTAATTGATGGTATAATCTTTAGTTCCCATTGAACTTGGTCTTCTAGATATATGCGTACATGTTGCCCTTCATGCGGTTCTACAGCTTTTAAGAAA
>JAFEGE010000133.1 GCA_018240105.1 Verrucomicrobiota bacterium
TCAGCGCTCGGAGTTTAAAGTAGCGCAGCGTCATTTTTGCCCCTAAACTTAAAAAGTTTAGCGATGGAAATGACTTTAAAATATGAGATGCTGAGGCAGAAATTTCTAGGTCTTTGAAGTGGAAGGGGTATAAACTCTTCTCCATGGATCAAGATGTACCAAACTCTCTCTACACAAGCTTACGTGATTTAGGCCCCTACTTTATCGGGGAGGGCGAAGAGGTTGTAAAAGCTCTCTTCAAAAGCAATTTAGAGGTAATCTCTCTTCTTATGGAGGAGCGCTACCTAGAAAAACTGACCATTCCCCCGCATGTAAAAATCGATCTTGCCACCAAAGAAGAGCTCACAAAGATTACCGGCTATAAGATGCACCAAGGGGTTATGGCTCTCGGCGTCAAACCACCAAACGCTCCTTTAGAAGAGCTTGAAGGAGCGGCCCTCGTTCTAAATGGCGTCATCGATCCGGAAAATGTAGGGGCTATCGTCAGAAACGCCGTTGCCTTTGGTATTCGAAACTTAATTGTCGATACCTACAGCTCACCCCCCTACCTTAGACGGACCATCAAAGTGTCACGCGGCGCCCTCTTCCAGATGAAGGTCCACACGACAACCGACCTACCTCTTCTTCTTAAAGAGAAAAATGCCGTTGCAACTTCATTAAGTAGTAACTCCATACCTCTTGCGTCGGCTATCCTACCAAAGGAACCCTACTTTATCTTCGGCCGAGAAGCAACAGGAATCGATGAAGAGGTTCTAGCTACTGCTAAGCTCAGAGTTAAAATTCCAATCGATCCGATTGTCGATAGCCTAAATGTTGCTGTTGCCTCCGGCATCATCCTTTACCACTATAGAGCGGGCTCATAGAAGGCCATCCTTGTCTTTTGCTTACCCTCTGTTCGCAATAAGACCGTTGAATAATCTTCCGCTTTATCATAGCCAACCAAGAGATCCCCTGTAAGAGCCGCATCGCAATGGATCGCCCCCTTCTTTGTATAGACAGCATCCCCATCAGCAATTTTAAAGCCGGTGATACGTAACCTTGTTCCCTCTTCATTCCAACGCGCAAGAATATAGTATCCCCCTCCTCGAAGTGGCATGTGAAAATGAGGCTTATCATGATGAAATTCAAGGTAGAAGCCATCGCCTCTCTCCGCCATCAAAAACTCATCGATATAGCGAGGTCCGACCGTCATTTTAAAAATAGGATACTCTCTATCAGGAAAGCGCACGAGATCTCGCTCTTTAAGAAGTATGGCTCCGTAATAGGCAAGGCTCTCTGTAGTTGCCGCTACACAAGGAACCTCTATCCTCTCCAGAGGAATCGTTAAAAGGCCATTACCTCCTAAAATGTTACCCTCCCCTGCAGGTTCATACGGGGTCCGATCCCAAAGAGCTTCGACTTCTACATGCGGCGGTGGTAAACCATCGACAAGACGAGACGCCTCCTCTTCTAAATTGATCGTATAAAGATGAGGCGCTGCGACTTCTAAACCATCTCTTGTCACACAATAAACTTCATCGGCTCTTACAGCCACATGTAGAGCTTCCGTTGTCATATTGCCGCCAGGCGGGCCTCGATCAACAAACAGAAAATCATACGGATTTGTTCTAGTAACCATCTTTTTCTCCTTTTGAATTACTACAGCTGTAATATTTTAAGACAAAAAGATCCCTCAAATTATTACGTCTGTAATATTTTATGTTAAATTTTTTTACATGATGAATGACTATATAGTGCAACTTAACAGGACTAAAGGCCCTGCTAGCAAAGGGACCACCCCTCGCCAAAATTTACTCTCTTGTATCCGATTTACCCCTAAAATCATCTCTAAGCGAAGCATCAGGAAAGAGGATTTCTTTACTAAAGCGCAAAAAGGGGTGAAATCTTCTCTCTCCTCTTTCTCTGTAAGGCGAGCTATCTTAATAAGAGCTGCCGCAATTTTCTCCTCTTGATACATCTCTGCTGCTTGATCGCAGGCAATCTCCTGCTCTTCTTCCGTTTTTTTTAACCATCTTTTCATAGGGATCCACCAGAAAAAGGCGCGAAGTAGCTCATGAAATAGATGTACCCAAGGATCTTTTGCCAAAAGATGAGCAAGCTCATGGGCGATCACCGCTTCCAATTCATCGGAAGTTAACACATCCAAAGCTCTTTTAGAGATTAAGATTGTCCGAGAGCCGATAGCCATTGGGATTACGATGGCATCTGACAATAAAATACGAACTTTGTACGCTTTTAATTTATAAACAAGCTCAGGGTTATCTATTACTTGCGAAAACTCTTTAGACTTTCGTACAAGCTTTCGCATGCTAGCTAAGGCTAAGATAATCTGAAACAATTTTCCTAAAAAAAGGACCGCCGTCGTAACAACAAACAGAGAGACAAGAACGCTTACTATCGAAGCAACAGGCTCAAGAGGTAATTGCTCGCGAAGTAGCTCCTTTGGAAGGGTTATGTAACTTTTTAAGGTTGGAAGCCAATAAATCAGAGCTTTCTGAAGCCAGCCTTCACAACTGAGTGGGTTTAAAAACTGGCCAATTTTTAGTTTAGAAAGAAGAGGCATAAGTAAAAGAGCTATTCCGGGGATGAGCCTAGCAAAGGCGCGGAGGCGGTAATTCTTAACTGGAAGTAATGCTAAAGCCCCCTGTATTAGTAGAGCTAACGTACCAAAAAGAAAAAACGTATTCGATAACCAGGCGATTAAGAAAAAAAGACTACTCATCTTTTTTCCTTGCTCTTGCACTTTGGAGCATCGTTTCCATCTTCGTAAAATCTTCTTCCGTCAAATCCTCGGCAGACTCGAGCAAATAACTCACCATAGCGGACGTTTTCATCCCGAAGAGCTTTTCTTTAAAGCGATCCAATAGAGAAAGAGACTTTGATTTTTCTAAGATCCAATATTGACACTGTAGGCCACACCGCTCTCGACCGAGCTCTTTTTTCTGTACAAGTCGATTCATGACGGTCATGACGGTATTGTAGTTATCTTGATTTCCTAAGATGCGTAAAACTTCTTTGACAGTTATCCGCTCTTTTCCCTTCAAAATATGGAGAATCTGTGTCTCTAGCTCTCCAAAAGCTCGTTTTGCCATACCTTTCCTTTTGTTTATGAAAGTAGAATATTACAGCTGTAATATTTAAAGCAACGCAAAAAATACCTTATACCATTCGCTGTAAGAAACTATTTGATAAAAGCTAGTAAGTCTTTGTTTAACTCATCTTTGTGAGTTTGACATAAGCCGTGAGAGGCGCCCGGATAGATTTTTAGTGTCGCATTTTTCAGGAGCTTCTTAGATAAAAGGGCTGATGTTTCAATCGGCACCATTTGATCGGCATCGCCGTGGATGATAAGAGTAGGAAGAGAGATTTTCTTTAGATCCTCTGTAAAATCAGTCTCTGAAAAGGCTTTGATACATTCATAGACAGCTCTAAAACCACTCTCCATACCTTGGCGCCAAAAGGAGTTCTTAAGCCCCTCTGAAACTTTTGCGCCAGGCTTATTGGCTCCGTAGAAAGGGATCGATAACTCTTTAAAATACTCTGCGCGATCATCATGCACCCCCTTACGAATCTTATCAAAGATCTCCATAGGTATCCCTTTAGGATTTGAGGCACTCTTGACCATTAAAGGAGGTACGGCTCCAATAAGAACAGCTTTAGTAACCCTCTTAGATCCGTGACGGGCGATATAGCGCACAACCTCCCCTCCCCCTGTAGAATGACCAACAAGAATCGCATCCTTCAAATCAAGAATCTCTATAAGCTTTGCTAAATCATCTGCGTATGTGTTCATATCATTGCCGTCCCACGGCTGATCTGATCTTCCGTGACCACGTCTATCATGGGCAATAGAGCGGTAGCCATGCGCGGCGAGAAAGGCCATTTGATCTTCAAAGGCATCGGCAGATAGAGGCCATCCATGGCTGAAAACAACCGGTTGCCCCTTGCCCCAGTCTTTATAGTAGAGTTTGATATCGCGCTCTTTTTCTTGTCCGACTGTTATATAGCTCATCTTCCCTCACCTAAAACGCGTAGCCGATACCACCACCAAAGGTAAGACCGCCGACTTCTGGGCGGTGGAAAAGAAGTTAGGTTAAATTTTAATTGATGGTATAATCTTTAGTTCCCATTGAACTTGGTCTTCTAGATATATGCGTACATGTTGCCCTTCATGCGGTTCTACAGCTTTTAAGAAA
>JAFEGE010000134.1 GCA_018240105.1 Verrucomicrobiota bacterium
TATCTGGGCTGCCTTTCTGCCGCGCATAGATGTCTCCCTTTAAAGGAGAATAGTCTACACAATTCCATCAATTAAATTTATGAATTTATTTTTCGCAATATGAATTTATTTTTCGCGAATGGTATAATATATCGTCCATCTTGTTCTTTATAGAAAGATAGGGAAAGGCGCTCGGTATGTTAGTTATAAGAAATAGCGTTAACTCCCACCGGTCCTTTTGTACAGCATCGTAAGCTAATAATGGTATAACGCTTCTTGTACTCTCTTCCCAAAGCTCAGGGCATGCTCTTTGAAAACGAGCTAAAAAATCAGCTACTTCTGTAAAAGGAGCTCTTACTCTAGGAAGAATTGTAGATAAAAGGTTAGTAAAAAGTGTTGCGGCTGCCTCTTGGGATTTGCCAGCAAGGTGCACCACCATTCTATCAAAAGCAGCTAAGTTTCCTATTCTGTAAAGAAATTCTCCTGTGGTTACCCGGCTCCTTTTCTGAACCTGAACGACATGGTTGACGTACGCATCGCCCTCTCTACTAGCGACCTCGGCATCATATGTATAAGCGTTTAATAGAACTTCAAAAACAGTAAGACTTTCTTGCGTAGCTAATAATTTAAGAGCTGTATCAAAAGAGCCACATGTTATAGGAATGCAGCCACCTAAAATGGCCTCTTCTATAAAATCTACAACTCCTGGGCGTGCTTCACCTTTTTCTATAACAAATTCGTGTCTTATGAGAACCTCTTCTATGTTCATCTCCGGCTGCCAGCCTATCCGAGAGGCTTTTTTCATAACATCTTCCAGTTCTGGATATTTAGCACCTCTTTTTTGCCCGGGTACTGCTTCGATAATAGCATCTTCTAGATCATCCGTATTAACAAGTAATCCATCAATAGTTCTTCCAGGTCCATCATAGGGAAAGCAAAATAGATTACGGTGTGGCCCTGGTAGACCCGTTCTTATCAGATCTTGCAATCGCGGAGGAAAAACTACAGTATGGCTACAGGAATTACAGGTACCATGTTCTACAAAGGCTTCTGGGGTAGGTTTACCGACTACTTCTCCGGCATTTCTAAAAATAATGGCACATACCAGATGTCTCCAGCAGGGGTTTTTTGCATCGGGTAAAACTCGAACATCGTGAGGCCTTTTTGGAAAATGATGGAGCAAACTGGGATCTGTAGTAGCTTTGTGGGAAAGCCAAAGAGTCTGTATGCGAGGATGGATATCTAACCCCTCCGGAATAGATGGGATACTATTATCATGGCAGATAGTGCAGATTGCTGCTGGATCAGGCGTTATTGCTATTTCCCAGGAGGGATAAGCTTTTAAGCTAAAACTTAGGTCGATCATAAAAACTCTCGGAGGGTTATTTTCGTGGGGGGAAGAATATACAAGATTTGTTTTCGACCGCAAGAGTAATTAAAGAAAACAATCTATGCAGAATCAATTTTGAAACTACTTCTGCTCAAAGATATCAATTCTTATCAGAAAATGGTATACCGAGAGTAATGCAAGAATCGGGATGTAGCAATCGGATTCATTTTTCACGCAAAGATGTTACAAATGTTTCTTTTTTGTACGCAAGTATACCGCTCCTGATACGGATCCGTACGTACAATAAATCACGGTAGAAATCCTGGAGGTAAGTCATCAGCCATCGCTATAAATTGTCTTGTTTGCTCTTCCCAAGTGTCGGGACAGGCTTTTTTAAAGCGGGCTAAAAGATCTATAAAAGGAGCTACTCCTTGAGGAAGTATTGTATGTAAGAGATTAGTAAAAAGTGCTTCGACTGAATCTGAGGTTTCGTTTGCAAGTTGCCTAACTATCGTATCAAAAGTGGTGAAGTCTTTTTCTACATAAAGAGAGTGTGCTATATAACTTCGTACGCCTCTTCGTGCATCAGCAGAGGCATCTCCTGGTAGAAAAACTTCTAATAGGGTTTCAAAAGCAGGGGGCATCTTGTGGCGTGCTAACAATTTTAGAGCTGCATGAAATATATCAATTGATTCAGGTTTCCAGCCGGTCAGAGTTGCTTGTCTTACACTTTCTGCAAGTGCTGTTTCTGCTCGGTCTCTTTCTTCACTTACTCTAAGAGCGCTGAGTAAATCGGCTTCGTTAACAAGCAATCCCGCTCTTGGAGAGAGAGCTGTTATAGGGGTACCTGATCTACAACATAGATCCTGTGAGCCCGTGTCGCCTTTAGAAAAAAATGGGGCTACAAGGCCCCGCCACCAAGGCTTTTCAGCTTCCGTTAAAACTCGAAAATCGGGAGGTGATTTTACAGGGTCCCTTTCCATGAGAGGATCGCATGCAGCTCGGGTATCTTGAGGAAGGCTACGTCTACGCGAGAGATTTGCTATGAGAGTGTCAATATCTGAGCGTTTTCGAGAGAACATCGCATCAGGAGCCGGGGTGTCTCGTGCCTCCCACTGAGGAAAACTCTCTCTGTGAATCCCAATAACCATGATAAAATAATCTCCCTATTTTTTTGGAGCACAACGATATAAAGATTTTGCTTAGATAGCAAGTTTAATTAAGAGAGAAATTATACTGGCGAAGAAGCAGGATTGATAAGATATTCTGGAGAAGCTTTTTTCTTTGTCGCTAATTTGGTAGCAACAAGGCAAGTAAAGTCAAATCCTTTTACTTTGCGTAGAAGGCCGTAGCGCTGTCTGAGATCTTCTAAAGCAGGAGAGTGGAAGGAGAGGTACCAGATCGTTTCGGAGGAGGGGAGTGTCTGTTTGAAAAGCCCTTGTAAGGAGAGGTAGAACTCATGGCCTACCTCTTTTAGAGAGGCTTTTGGGGCCTCTTCGGCTAGGATAGCCGGAACATGAGCACCGATCTCTTCTTCAAGGAGGTGAAAATAGGAGGGGAGACGGCCACCCTCTGTACGAAGGATCATTTGCAAATTACGGATAAGCGTATCTGGAAACTTAATGTAGTAGAGACCTTTAGCTCCTTTATGAAGAGTTGCTTTGCAGTAAGGCATAAGGGAGAGAAGCTCTTTGCTAAGGGGAGACTCTATGCGCTCTTCTGAGACGCCTGCAAAAATAAGATTGTCAGAGAGGCTTGGGCTCGTGTGGTAGGGAAAGATGGGAGCAAAGGCGTAGGAGGGTTTTGTGGGTAGAGGGAAAAGCTCACGGTACTCCTCTAAAGAGGTAAGTTGAAGCTCCTCTTCTGGAAAAAAGAGATCTATTAATCCTTGGATAAGAGAAAAACGGCTCCTCTTGGCGGAGGGGGCCTTTTTCATGGAACTTAAGTCGAAAGGGGCGATCGTTGTCCGGCCTAGCTGGTAGGAGGAGCGGTGGGTCCAGCCGCCTTCTTTGGGGGCGATTGGCTGTGATGGAAATTGGATACGAGGCATCTGCATAAAAAATATTATAACAGATATCTCTTTAAAACACAAACCCTTAAGCGATTACGGTGCCAAGGAGCGTTTCGTGGTTAAAGCTATGAACCTTAACCTTTTGCAATGTTCCTAAAAGAGAATCGGGGCCATCTGCGATCACTTTTTTCCAGCAGCGGGTACGCCCTTTGAGCATATTTGTCTTATTACGCTTCTCAAAAAGGACCTCAACCGTCTCTCCGACGAGCTTTTCACGCTCTTTAGCGGAGGTCTCATGGAAGAGTTCTAAAAGCCTTTGGTGGCGCTCCTCTTTGACCTCTTCTGGGATATCATCTTGCCAGCGCATAGCGGGTGTCCCCTGGCGAGGGCTGTAGGTGTATAAAAAGGCAACGGAGTAACCGATCTCTTTAAAGACGTCATAGGTCTCCTGGAATTCAGCCTCTGTCTCTGTTGGAAAGCCGACAATAATATCAGTGCCAAGAGAGACCCCTGGTACGGTCTCTTTAAGGAGGGCGACTTTTTCTAGATACTGGCTCTTTGTATAGATACGGTGCATCTTACGTAAGATTCTGTCGGACCCGGCTTGGATCGGGAAGTGGACAAATTCGCAGACGGAAGGCAGGTCGCGGATCGCTTGCATAAGTTCATAGGTGATATCGACAGGGTGGCTTGTTAAAAAGCGTATGCGCTCAATGCCATCGATCTTATCAAGGCGATAGAGGAGGTCATGGAAAAGCTCTTTTGACTCTGGCTTATCTTTGCCAAAGCTATTAACGTTTTGGCCAAGGAGGGTGATCTCTTTATACCCTTCGCCGGCAAGTTTACGCACCTCATTTTCGATATCGGCGCCAGGTCTAGAGACCTCTCTGCCGCGAGTATAGGGGACGACGCAGTAGGTGCAAAACTTATCGCAGCCGCGGATAATGGAGATGTGGGCGGAGGTTTTGCTTTCACGCGAGGCGACAAGATAGTCAAGATTTTCTTCGAATTTTAGATCGGTTTTGATCTTTTGGGTCTCACCCTTTAGGACTTCATCGAGGACGAGATCGAGGTCTGTTATATTATTGGTACCTAGAACAAAGTCGATGTGAGGTAATTTTTTAAAAAGACTCTCTTTCTTAGCCATGGCCATACAGCCTGTGACCCCAATAATGGCTGCCCGCTTTTTGGAGCGGCCAAGCTGGCCAAGTTTACCCATAACCTTTCTTTCAGCAAGATCGCGGATGGAGCAGGTATTAAAGATTAAAAGATCAGCATTTTCCTCTTCCTGAACTTGCTCTAAGCCCCTCTTTTTGAGGATACCGGCCATGATTTCGGTGTCGAGCTCGTTCATCTGACAGCCGTAGGTTCTTAGATAAAAAGATTTTGGATTTCGCATAGGTAGTCCCAAATTGTAATGCGGGAAAGCATACCATTTTTTCTATTGCTTGTTAAGCATTATTGCAGTATCCTCTATGCTTATTGTTTTATTTAGGAAAAGTTTTATGAGCGACCAACAGCGGAAAGAGAAGCAACCGACAAAATTTTTCTCCACTAATAGAGGGGAGATGGACTGGTACCTTTTTGATGCACAAGGAAAGACTCTAGGAAGGCTTGCTTCCGAGATCGTAAAAGTCCTTCGTGGCAAACACAAAGCACAATATACACCGAACGCAGACCTTGGTGATGGTGTTATCATTATCAATGCAAAAGAAGTAAAAGTATCAGGCCGTAAGGCAGCACAAAAAGAGTACATTAGCCACTCCGGATACGTGGGCGGTCTTAGCAGAATCCCTTACAGCGACATGATGGAAAAGAACCCTGAAAAGATTCTTGAGCACGCGGTTAAAGGTATGCTTCCTAAAACTAAACTCGGCGAAGAGATGGTAAAAAAACTTCGCATCTATAGCGGAAGCGAGCACGATATGCAAGCGCAAAAACCTGTACATGTAGCTATTTAAAGGATAAGGATAGAGAGCCATGAAAAAAGAGAAGCCTACTGTAGGAACCGGAAGACGTAAAACAGCGGTAGCCCGTGTTTTTATGCGAAAAGGCACCGGACAGATTCATGTAAACCACAAGAAATGTGAAGAGTATTTCGTCATTGGTCTACAGCAAGATCACGTAAAAGCCCCGATCGAACTTTGCAAAATCCAAGGCGTAGATTTCTTTATCACCGTCTGTGGCGGTGGCTTAGAAGGACAGTCGATTGCTGTACGTCATGCGATCTCCCGCGTCCTCGTTAAAGAGGATGAAGAGAGAAGAGCTGTTCTTAAAGAGCAAGGCTTCTTGACACGTGACCCACGTAAACGCGAACGTAAAAAATACGGTCGTGCCGGTGCTCGTAAGCGCTTCCAGTTCTCTAAACGATAGTTTTTCTACAAGCCCCCTTCCTTTCGAGGGGGCTTTTTTTATATTTATTAAATTCCCTCCTTTTCTATAGTGAGAAGAAAAAGGCCTTTATGATCTTTTCTCTTCTTGCGACTTCATGCGCTCATGTTCCGATACCAGAAGCCTCTTCGGTTGCGATGAGCTACTACTACACAAAGAACCTCCTATGGATTTTAGAGTGGCTGTTTTTATTTGCCTTTCCTTTTGTTTTCCTCTGGACGGGATTTTCTGCAAGGCTTGCCTCTTTGACAAAGAGATGGCTACTCGGGATCTTTCTCTATCTTGTTGTCTTTGTCCTTTTGTATGAGCTCTTCCAACTGCCACTTAGCTACTACGCTGATTACATAGTAGAGCACAAGTATGGCCTCTCTTCGCAAACCTTTGGTCGCTGGTTTAGTAATTATGCGATAGGAGCTCTATTAACTCTTGGTGGGGCCCTTGCCTTTGTCTGGCTCTTTTATCTTCTTATCAAAAAGAGTCCTACGAGATGGTGGCTCTATAGCAGTCTTCTTCTGATAGGCATTGAGTTTACTTTAACCTTTGTCCAGCCGGTTTTTATCGATCCTCTCTTTAATAAATTTGGTCCGATGAAGGATAAGCATTTAGAGAAAAAGATTTTGGAGCTTGCCTCCTCTGCAGGGATTGAAAATAGCCGCGTCTTTGAAGTTGATAAGAGTAAAGATACCAAGACGAAAAATGCCTATGTGACAGGCTTTGGCTCTTCAGGGCGTATTGTCTTTTGGGATACGATTTTAAAAGGGGAGTCAGAGGATAGTATTCTCTTTGTAACGGGCCATGAGATCGGTCACTACGTCCTCCATCACATCTGGTACTTTATGCTCTACTCTTTTGCCTCTACCTTTTTACTATTTTATTTAGTCTATAGAGTTTCTAACGTTGTTGTGCATCGCTATAGAAGAAAGGTTCACTTTGGAGATGTTGAGACCATTGCCTCTCTCCCACTCCTTATTCTTCTTATCTCTTTTTTTAGCTTTCTCTCTTTGCCGCTCAATAACTACCTCTCGCGTATAGCAGAGCACCAGGCAGACATCTATGGGCTCAATTTAACGCATAACAATGAGGGGGCGGCCAAGTTCTTTGCCAAGATTGCTGAAGAGAGTCTTATGAACCCGAGCCCCGGCCCTCTTTATGTATTCTTTCGGGCAAGCCACCCACCGATCGCTGAGCGTATAGCCTTTGCTAATAGCTACTGTCCTTGGAAAGAGCGCTCGCCTTAAAAGAGAGCCTTTCGCGCTAAAAAGTCCTTGCTGTCGTCTATACCTCTTCCACTTCAAAGACCCAGAAATTTCAATCTCAGCGCTCGGAGTTTAAAGTAGCGCAGCGTCATTGAAGCAGCTAAACTTAAAAAGTTTAGCGATGGAGATGACTTTAAAATATGAGATGCTGAGGCAGAAATTTCTGGGTCTTTGAAGTGGAAGGGGTATATACCGCTCGTGATTCAAGAATCGGTTTTGGCATCGTCGGTAGCTCTCACCTTTGAAACTCCCAAAATTAGCCAATTTTTAAGTTTGGCTAATTTTGGCGCCGGCCTTGCCTATTTCAAATGCAAGGCACCTTCTTGCCGCATCCCGATTCTTGAATTATTATCAGTATAGTTATTTCATAAAAAAGGTGGCTTCTCGGTCTTTTTTTTGTTTATTATAAAATATTTTAATAAATATCGTTGTTTGTAATAAATATACTTATCCGTTATAATTAATTGAAAATAAAATTAAGGATATAATATTATGGCAGGTCCCATTGTGCCAAGTGTCGTTGAAATAGGTCTTGCTCAAGTGCGAGCCACGCTTATTAATGCACGAGAGAGAATTCAGATTGCTGAAAATACAGCTCAAACTGCTCAAGATAGAGCTCGGGCTGCTGAAGCTAGAGCTCTAGTGCTTACAGTAGAACTGGAAGCTGCAGGGCGTAGAATAGAAGCTGCTGAGGACGCAGCTTTTCTTGCAAGAGCAGACGTTGTAGTAGTAGATCCTGTTCAGGCTGAAGAAGCTCGAATAGAGCATCCTCCAGCAGGCCTTGTGGCTAGAGGTGCAGACGCTATTTCGGGAGTCCTACGCGGATTAGGGTTTTTAGGTCGCCCCGCCTTTGATGCTGGCGCTGGTATCTAATTAAAGCGGGTACTTCTCTTCTAAATATTTCAGGTATGGCTCAGAGGAGAAGGGCTCTTTCGTTGCTTTTTCTATTAGCTCTACGGGTCTATAAGCTCTGCCATGCTTATGGATGTGTTCTTCTAAGAACTCTTTGATGAAGAGAAAATCGCCTGCGGCTACTCTTTTTTGCCAGTCGGGATAGGTTTTTTGAAGGAAGGCAAAGAGTGTCCCTGCGTAGAGATTACCGAGGGTGTAGCTTGGAAAGTAGCCCATATAGCCAAGAGACCAGTGGATATCTTGTAGACACCCTTCACCATCATGCGCCGGTTTGATACCAAGGCTCTCTTGCATTTTACTCTCCCATAGCTCAGGAATATCATCTACAGAGAGGGCGCCGCTGATGAGATCCTTTTCTAATTCATAGCGAAGAATGATGTGGAGATTGTATGTCACCTCGTCTGCGAAGATACGGATGAGGGAGGGTTTAACAAGGTTGATACTCCGATAAAATTCCTCTTGGGACAAAGAGGCAAGGGCTTGTGGAAAGGCTTTTTGGCACTTTGGAAAGTAGAATTGCCAAAAGGGCTTGGCATGGGCTATACATGTCTCCCAAATGCGTGATTGGCTCTCATGTATACCGAAGGAGGCAGCCTCTGCTAAAGGTGTGCCAAAGTGCTCTTTTGGAAAGCCTGCCTCATAAAGGCCATGGCCCGCTTCATGGATCGCTGCTAAAAAGCCCTTCAAGAAGTTGTCTTCATAGTAGTGTGTTGTTAAACGAATATCATCGGGGGAGAGGCCAAGGCAAAAAGGGTGGGCTGTCTCAGCAAGGTTGTAGCGCTCTTTAGGAAGCCCCATACGCTCTACCACATCGTGGCAAATCTCTTTCTGTGCGTTGATCGGAAAGGGGCCTTGTAACTCTTTTGTAGAGCTTGTTTTTTGGGCGATCTTTTTTAGAAGAGCATTTGTGCGCCCTTTAAGAGTTGTGAAGAGGGGGTCGATCTCTCTTGTTGTCATGCCAGGCTCAAAGAGGTCTAAAAGCGCATCGTAAGGATGTTCTTTATAGC
Source organism: Verrucomicrobiota bacterium (assembly GCA_018240105.1). Taxonomy (GTDB): domain Bacteria; phylum Chlamydiota; class Chlamydiia; order Chlamydiales; family 2-12-FULL-49-11; genus JAFEGE01. The sequence goes on from JAFEGE010000134.1 coordinate 8,887, forward strand.
CGAGGAGATCAGCTTTTTTTTGTAAAAGAGAGACGATTTTTTTTAGGTGGGGGGCAAAGGTTTTAAAGGAGCGGTTTTTTTTCGCCTCCTTCCAAGCAGCTAAAGCGTGTGTTGTGGTGTCTGCCATCTTTTTGACGAAAGAGAGGGAGAGGTTTTTGGTTTGGCTATAGTCGCGCTCCCACTCACGAAGGCACACCTTCTCTTCAAAGGAGAGGTTTTTTTCTTTCCGAAGAGCCTCTAGAAGCTTTGCATGGCGAGAGGAGGTCTTTAGCTTATGGACTTTTTCTTGGAGCGTCTGGTTTTGAAGAGCGCGCAAAGAGAGACCCTCTTTAGGCATATGGGTCTCTTGGTCCCACTCTAAAAGGCGGAGTGCGGATTGGTAGAGGGCTGCCTCTTTGGCCTCTTTACAGAGTTGTTTGTAGGGACTTTTCTTGGTATTGGTCTTCAACATAGAGCATCCTATAGAAAAACGGAGTATAAAATAACAAAGATAAATTAAAAAGCGCTAAAGGAAAACTGCCAAAGAGATAATCAGAAAACCAGTGAGCGCCGACAACAAGCCTTGGTAAGAGAAAGGGGATCGATAGAAGGAGCGCTAAAAAACCAGGCCTTTTCCCCATTAAAAGAAAGATAGAGATCCAGAAAAGAAAGATGGTATTACCATGGCCTGAGGGGAAAGAGAGGCCAGAGTGGTCTTTAATCTTTACCCAGCTAACAAGATCGGAGAGGTAGATAAAGTTTGGTAGGACAAGACTCGGTGAGGGGGAGTAAAACCTAAAGGGCCTTGAAAAGAGATAGCGATAGAAGTGGTATACGAGAAAAAAGAAGAGCAGCATGCTGATAGAGACTATAATACGCTTGCCTCTTTCAGAGCCTTTGGCAGTAAAGCAGTACCAAATAAAAAAAGCTGTCACAACCATATCAAAGAGCCAGTCACCCTTCTGAGAGTTAAAAAAAGCAAAGGTGTGCCAGGTAAAGGGGCCTATTTTAAGTAAGCTATGAAAAGCAAAGGCGAGCGCTACATCGATTGGATAAAAAATGATCCGGCCAAGAGGCGTTATCCAAAAAATAGAGAGGCTTAAAGAGAGAATTAAAAGAGAGGAGAGCTGTTCTTTTTTTAAGGAGTCCATGGTAATTTTTTCCACATACGAAGGGTAAGAAGGGTTTGTAAAAGGATTGGCACTCCGAAGAGCGCAAGATAGGGAGAGATAATATAGTTTTCAGCAAGCCTTGAAGAGGTAGTTATAAAAGAGAAAAATAGAAGAAAAGTAAAGAGCGCTAGAAGATATTGGCTATAGGGGCGTCTATTTCTTTGAAATACAAATAGGCTTGGCAAAAAGGCGGTTGCAAAGAGATGAGGAAACCAAGGATAGAGAAGTTTATAGCTTAGAAGTGTCTGTAGCTTTGCGCGATCGGGTGAGAAAAGTTTATCTCTTTTTTTCACCTCTTTTAAAAGAAGGAGAAGAGAGGTTTCATCTCCCATTTGAAGCGGCGGTTTTGCTTGCCAAAGATCAAAGGGGAGAGGCTCTTTTGGCGTCGAGGTTATAAGTTCAAGTTTTCCCTTCCTGTGTTTTAAAAGATCGACAAAGAGACAGCTTGCCTGATTCTCTTCAAAGACAACCTCTTTAGCATGCCAAATCGTCTCGTCTTTACGAACCCAAAAAAGATCTAAAACTTTATCACCCTTTCTCTGAAAGGCAATCCTAGAGCCATCTTCTAAAATTTTTACCTCAAAGGGATTAGGTTTCGTTTTGTGGTGGCCTGATTTTTTTTGAATCCATGGCGATAGCTTGGGATTTAAGGTTTCCATAGCAAAGTAGGAGAAAGAGGTTAGAAGAAGAGCAAAAAGGTAGAAAGGCAGGAGAAGCGCTCTTGGCTTTAACCCTGCCATTTGAAGAGTCTCTATCTCTAAATTGTTCTGCAAGCTTTGTATAGCAGCAATGAGGGCTAGAAGATACGATAAAGAGACAATCATGTCAGAGTCGCGGATTGCAATAGCTGCGTAATAAAGAGGCAAATCTTTAAGGGCAAGGGTTTGGAGATAGTGGGTTAAAGTCTCCATAAAAAAGAAACTAAAAGAGATAGAGAAGAAGAAGAGAAGAAAATAGAAAGAGAGGCGATTGAAGAGTAGACGAAAGTAAAGCATAAGATCTAAAAACCCCCTTTTTGGTATCGCAAAAGACGTGTAAAGGAGGAGGACAAGAGTAGTAGATGTGGTAAAAGAAAGAGCGCTGCACTAGCTAGGGGGAGGGGAAGTTTTTTTGCCAAAAAGTGGCAGGAGAAGTAAAAAAGGATCAAGAGAGCAAGGACAAGATAGGGGGCTTTAGGCGTCTTTCTTTTCGGCGCTATCAACCCAAAAGCAATCCCTAAAAGACCGAAGGTGATCGGTAGAAGCGTTTGTGAGAGGCGCTTTACCATTTTTAAAATACCCTTTTCGGTCGGATCTTGCCATAGCTCCTTTAAAGAGAGGTCGTAGCTTCGCGTTCTATGCCTTTTTTTAGCAAAAGAGGAGAAGAAGGGGGCGTTTAACACGACCTCTTTTTCTTCGGTTAAAACAAGATGATCAAACCCCTCCTTTTCGGAGGGTATATAGCGTAAAAAAGAGCAATCTTTGCCAACAAACTCTCTGTTTTCATAGGAGAGCTCAGCTCCTGTCACTAAAGAGAGCGCCTCTTTCTGCTCATCAAAGTAGAAAAACAAAAGATTTTCCCCTCTCTCACCCTCTTTATCGAGCTCGATCTCTATGTAACTCTTTGAGAGAAACGGAATCGCCTTTTTGCAAAGAAGCAGTAGGGGATTCATCATGTGAGAGGAGAGGTAGACTTTACGAATACAGGTCTTTGAGTAAGGAATAACCTCTGCCACTAAAAAAAAATTCAGCGCAGCTAAGATAAGCATGCAAGGAAAGAGGGGGGCAAAAATTTCTCGTAGCCGTAAGCCGTAAGAGGAGAGGACAGAGATCTCTTTAGAGCTACTCATGTAGTGGGTTGTTAAAAAGGAGGCGATAAGAGAGGAGAAGCCGATAAGAAGCGGCAGAAGAAAGAGAAGAGAGTAGAGAGGTGAGAGAAGGCTTTGTAGAGCGCTTGCCCCAGAGGTTAGCATAGCAATAAAGGCCTTGGAGCGTAAAAAAAGGCCAATCCCCGCAAAGCCAAGAAAAACCATAAAAAAAATTTTTCCATATAGGGAGAGAAGATGTTTCCACAAAAGAGGCATGAGAGTTCTCTATATAGCTTTTCTATGTTATCATAAGGGGATGCTCGAAAAAGCGAAACAATTATTGGCAAAGCACCTAGATAAAGAGAAGCTCTATCTTCTTGCTTTTTCTGGAGGCTCAGACTCTATGGCTCTTTTTCTCCTTCTAAAGGAGATCGGGATCAATTTTTTTGCTGTCCATGTCGACCATGGTTGGCGAGAGGAGAGCGCTCTTGAGGCGGAAAAACTTAGAGATTTTGCTAAGGAAGAAAATGTCCCTTTTACTCTTTTATCTTTAGAGAAGGAGGTAGGGGGGAATTTAGAGGCAAAGGCGCGAGAGGGCCGCTATAGGCTTTTTGCAAATCTCTATAAAGAGGTCGGGGCAAGCGCTCTTTTACTTGGCCACCATAGCGATGACCTTGTAGAGACGATTATAAAGAGAGTCTTTGAAGGGAGCGCTCTTAACCACCTCTCTTTTAAAGAAATTTCTTGTCAAAACGCGATGGTTTGCCTTCGCCCTCTTATCCAGCAGACGAAAGAGGAGATACGAGCCTACCTTGCTGCAAAAAAAATGTGGCACCTCGAGGATCGCACGAATAGCGATCTAAAATTTTTGCGCGCCCGTATGCGCCTTGATCTTTTGCCTATGATGGAAGCTAGTTTTGGTAAGGGGATTCGAGAGAATATTTTGTCTTTAGGCCGAAAGGCTGAGGCGGTTACAGAACTTTTAGAGGAGAGAGTAGAGGCCTCTTACAAGAGTGTTAAAAAGGGGGTTTTTGGCCTTTTTTTACCGCTACAGCCTCTTCCTGAGCTCGCTTTAGAACATCTTTTACGCAAGATCTTTAAGGATTTAGATATTGTTCCATTGCGCTCTGAAATCGAGCGGCTTTTACTGATTATTAAAGAGGATCGCAACGGAAAGGGGATTGAAAAGAGCTCTTGGAAAATCGTTCTCGATCAAAAAAGGCTCTTTTTTATAAGAAAGGTAAAATGGGCGATGTCGATTCGAGAAGGGGTTTTGCCTCTTAAGGGTTGGCAAGAGCTTTGGGAAGGAGAGGTTGGGGTAGAGGTTTTATCCGATAAGATGCATGTGGGACCTCCAAAGCTTACAGCTTCGCTGCCAAATGGTTGGGAATTAAAAGAGTGGTATCGAGTCCATCATGTGCCGACCTTTCTTCGAGAAGAGACTCCTGTTTTGTGGGAGGGAGAAAGGCTTGTGGGTGAGTTTCTTGTGCCGAAAAAGGGAGATGAGAGGGGCAATTACGTCTTAAAGGCTACAGGTAAAGAGTAGTTCAAATCTTATTGTGTAGATAATGGGGCAATCGCTAAAATCTAAAGGTGTAGTAAAAAAAAATCGCCCATAGGATGTGCACTTATTTAAAAAATAAGTGATAAATAAACTTAATTGTGATTATTTAGTAACTAGGAAATAACAAAGATTAATTATGAAAAAAAACAATAAAATGAAGCCTGAACCTAAAAAAGGCGTGCCAATTCTATGGATCCTTTTTATTGTAGGGTTCCTCGGAGTTCTTGGTTTTCAAAACCTTGCTGATACAAAAACAGCAGAGGTATCGTTTAGCCACCAACTAGAGCACCTTATAAATTTAGATCTTATCGATACAAAAGAGAACAAAAAGCTCTCTTTGAATGATAACCTAGTTACCTTTAGCGGCACTTTTAAAGACCATTTGGGAGAGACCGCAAGAGAGAGATATCGCTATTTAAACCTTCTAAATCAGCACTATGCGATTCTCCAAGAGAAACAAAAGACAAATGATGAGCTTACCTCTTTAAAAGAGAAGAGCATGGCGGCAAGTAGTTATTTCCTAGCCCTCTCTGGTATCAAAATCGGCCCCTCTGGCTACGTTATTGTCTCTGATACAAGTGAGACGCCAAATCCTCTTTACGCTATCGTGGTACAAGACGTACCGATTTTGCCTTTGACAATCGCCTCTCTAAAAAAAGATAAAGAGACGATCGTTAAAGAGTTAGAAAAGAATAAAGCGCTTGATCCTGTGGTAGTTGCCTGCTTTGGCACAAACCTCTCTAAACTGATCGATATCTATAGAGGTGACCGCATTGGCATCGGTAGTGAGGGTCCTAAGAAGAGCCTTAGAGATTTACAGAGTAAAGTAAGCAAGGCTTTAGATGAGACTACTTACACCGTGCAGCAGCGCTATGATATTCTAACAGCTTCTCTTAAAGAGTTAGAGGATTTTACCGCCGAGATGGCGCGTGATGTCAATGGCGTTAGACTTGCCGATCTTCGTAGCGTCTTAAATTATGTCGAGTATCTAGCTATCTATAAAGGGATTGAGACCGATTATAAGAAAAATGGCTTACAGCTAGACAAGGCGAGACAAAAAGTTGCAAACGTCGTTTGGTTTGTTGATAACCAAGAGTTTTCAACAAGAAGCTTAGAGAAAATCAATCCAGAAGTTTACCAGCAGTGGTTTATCGGAGCGGAGAGAGAGTGGCAAAACTTTGCACAGAATAAGGGGCTTGTCTTCAAAGCACCTGATCAGCCAAGAACGCCTGTCCTCGATAAGACCTTTAAAAGCGAAGAGCCAACTGTTAATTACTTTAGCTACTTCTTTACCTTTTTACCTTTGATTGTAGTTGCGCTTCTCTTGTGGTTTGTCTTTTCAAGACAGATGAAGGGTGTAGGCTCCTCTGCTATGAATTTCGGTAAATCGCCAGCTAAGCTCATCAACAAAAGCTCACAGAAGGTCACTTTTGAAGATGTGGCCGGTATCGATGATGCGAAAGAAGAGCTTGAAGAGATTGTAGAGTTTTTAAGAGACACCTCTCGCTTTACAGCGCTTGGTGCCAAAATTCCTAAGGGTGTGCTTCTTATTGGCGCGCCTGGTACAGGTAAGACTTTGATTGCAAAGGCAGTAGCAGGGGAGGCGGGTGTGCCTTTCTTCTCCATCTCCGGATCCGATTTCGTAGAGATGTTTGTGGGTGTCGGTGCTTCTCGCGTACGAGACCTATTTGAGCAGGCTAGAAAAAATGCCCCTTGTATCATCTTTATAGATGAGATCGATGCGGTCGGTCGCCACCGTGGCTCTGGCCTTGGTGGAGGCCATGATGAGCGTGAACAGACCCTCAATCAGCTTCTTGTTGATATCGACGGTATGGATCCGACAGAAGGGGTTATCTTAATCGCTGCAACAAACCGCCCTGATGTGCTTGATAAAGCGCTCTTACGTCCAGGCCGTTTTGATAGAAGCGTTTATGTAGAGCTACCAGAGATCAAAGGCCGCCTTGCAATTGCAAAGGTCCACTCAAAAAACATAAAGATGGCCGAAGATGTTAATCTTAAGGATCTTGCTCAAAGAACAGCAGGCTGCTCTGGTGCCGACATTGCGAACATTATTAATGAAGCTGCCATTTTTGCTGCCCGTAAGCGCAGAAAAGCCGTTATCCAAGAAGATTTAAAGTACGCTCATGAAAAAGTAACCTTTGGTAAAGAGCGTAAAAGCTTGCAGATGGAAGAGGATGATAAGAAAGCAACCGCCTACCATGAAACAGGCCACGCTCTTGTCGCTCTAACCCTTAATACAGCCGATAAGGTAGATAAAGTAACTTGTACTCCTAGAGCTCGTAGCCTCGGTGCTACACACTTTGTGCCAAAAGCGCAGAGAGTTAGCTTCAAAAAACAGGAGCTAAAAGATCAGCTTGCTGTTCTTATGGGCGGCCGTATTGGAGAAGAGGTCTACAATAAAGGGGATGCTTCCTCTGGTGCCCAGATGGATATCCGCCAAGCAACGCAAATTGCTCGCTCTATGGTTTGTGAGTGGGGTATGTCTGACAAGATTGGCATGATTAACTACGCCGACAACGGCGAGAAGAATATGATGGCAGGCTTTCAGGAAAAGGGCTACTCGGAAGAGACAGCTATCCTCATCGATACAGAGATTAAAAACCTTCTCGATGAAGCCTACACACGCGCCAAAACAATCCTCGCTGAGAACATGGAAAAGCTTCATCTCATAGCTGCTATGCTGATAGAGTTTGAGACGCTTGAGCGTGAAGATCTCGATCAAATCTTAGACGATACCTTCAATCCCGAAGAGAAGCGCTCTAAGTTAGAGGTCTTTGCTGGCATCAACCACAAAGAGCCGCCTCCCATCCCGACAAGCCTTCTCAAGAAGTTTAAAGCAAAAAAGCCGGAGCTCGCTTAAGAGCCCGGCTTTTTAAGTCTTTTGAAAACTGCTTTTCTTAATCTTACAAATCGCTTGGGACGGGCAGACGTGGGTAGTGTCTTTGATACCATGTCTTGGCATTCATACAACTTAACCGCTACTAAAAATCTGAACAAATCTACTCATTACTGAGAAGAGTGTCAGAACGTCAGCCAAGCAGTTTTGCTGACGATTCACGTATGGCATTTCAGCCATAACAATCAGGATGTGCTGTCA
>JAFEGE010000135.1 GCA_018240105.1 Verrucomicrobiota bacterium
GTAACTTCAAAAATTGGAATTTTGGCAAAAGCAGAACTTAAAATTTGCACCAGATGAAATCGTCGCTAAAGCGAGCCGCTATGGGACATAGGGCGAGGTGCAGCGGGTGCAAATTTTAAGATTCTGGTGAAGCCAAAAACCAATTTTTGAGTTCACTTGGGTATAGCTCTTTTTCTATCGAACTGTATAGTCCCACTTCGATTTCTCAACCCTTTGCACAGCCGGGCGACCTTTTGTCGTCATATCAAGATTTTGGCAAATAAATTGTACCAAACCATTAACTCTTATGGCACCAGGGGCATCTATTGTTATACGATTTGCCTTTAGAGTCACATCAGTTAGGCAAACATCACGCCCTGCTATAAGGTGGATTTCTGAAGCTGTTAATGACTTACCTCTTACAATGATATCTCGGTCAGCTGCGATACATATTGTACGAGCTATTAGATTCTTGAATAGTGAAATATCAAATCTGCGTTCCAAAATAAAATCATTCCCCCTAAAAGCAAGTGGAACAGGCCGCGTGTGCAATAAGATATAGCCAGGTACTACGACAGCTGCAGAAGGTGATATTCCTATATGAGAAGAACTTTCACGAGTAGAAGCTCCTTCGCCTACAAGAACCCTAGTTGCATCAGATCCTTCACAGAAGGATAAAGGAAAGGCTCCAGCCGTAGAAGGAAGGCTTGCGTCATCTTTTTTTGCGATAGGAGGAGTTTCTATATCTTTAGCACAATCTGCCTTAGACGTAGCACCCTCATCTGATATTTCTACTACTGGAAGCTCTGCAATTTCTCCGACAACCATACGTTGAAAATTTTTTACAGAAAACGGGACATGTCTTATAAACACAAAATGACTCCTTAATTTTTATTATTTTTATTTTATAATTTTTATTTTGTAGGTGGCAGTATGGCACCTTTAGCAATCGCTATTAGAGCACCGGCCTCAGCGTCTTCTAAAATATCCCATCCACGAGGATCGTTAGGTTTTACCAGTGGAAGAGGCGAAGATGCTCTCATTTCGAAGATTCCACAAAAAATCTTTACTTCGCCCTCTAATAGGATATTAGCGCCTCTAATAGTTATATGCCTCGCCCTTAGCGTTACGTTACGCAAGACTACATCATGAGCGGCTTGGATATTGTTATAGGGCTAACCATTCTACTACTCCATAATTTTATTATTATTTATGAATAATTATACAGAATATATAAATAAAAAGCTTTTAAAAAAATCACCGCTATTATTTTAAAATTAAATTTTTTATTATTTTAACTCTATTACTCTAGCCTCTAAACGACACTCCCTCCTATTCTCCCTAACTTCCCATAGAGGTAAATCATGAGGATCAGCACCGACCGGGGGGTATCCTTCTGTTATTTTCATCCGAAAGAGAGCGCAATAAATGTAAGCTGTCTTTTTTACAGTGATAGCATCTGCAATGAAAGTCACAGATGCTGCATTAAGCTTTGCATTATCTAATACTATGTAATCCGCCACTATAATAATTTCAGGAGCCTTTATCTCACCCTGTAAGATAAAAATTCCAGATGTCCTTTCTATAATAGCAAGATCTCCTATCTCGCACTTTTTTGAGCTATGAGCATTGGGATTTAAAGGTGGACGAACACGCAAGACTAAGCACTCTTCCTCCTCCTCGCTCTCTACATCAAAAGGAGAGTAGAGGTCTTTTTCTAAAAATGGAGAAGGAAATCTAGTAGCTCCTTCTTCTTCGTCCGATATAGAGCGAAAAGATTGTGTATTAATAGAATAAGACCGTCCAACTACATCAACCCTTGGCGTACAACCTCTTGAAAAAATTTGCCTCTCCTCTGATTCTCTACCGCTCAATAAATCATCCGTCAAGTCAGGCTCCTCTCCATCTTTTATACACCCTTTTTCGCTATGACAAATAGGCGCAAAGTAAGGAAGGTAATTAGGTAGACAACCTACGGTTTCCATAAAGCCACTCCATTATATGAAAAAGAAAATAGCATATATTATACTAATTTTTTTACACAGAAGAAGCGAAAGGAAGTCTCCTTAAAAGGCGTAGCTTGTTCAAAAAAAGATATATAAAATTTTTTAGAGAGCGACCTCTAGATCCTGAACGATCTCTTGGACAACTTTGACATCGTCAAAATCAAAGATGGATCCACCCACATACTGTTTAGTCTCGTGGCCTTTGCCTGCGATAAGAAGGATATCACCCTCTTTTAAAAGTGAAACCGCATAGCGAATCGCCTCTAGCCTATCAGAGATAATCGTATGATTTTTCAATGTAAAGCCAAGAGCAATTTCCTGTAAAATCACCTCAGGCTTTTCGGTGCGAGGATTATCAGAGGTGATAATCACATGATCAGAGAGCTCTTCCGCAACCTTTGCCATGCGAGGTCTTTTGCTACGATCGCGATCACCCCCACAGCCAAAGAGGGTAAAGACTTTGGCTTTTTTTAGACTCTGGAGTGTCACGAGAACATTTTTTAAGGCATCTTCTTTGTGCGCATGATCGACAAAGATAGAAAAAGGCCTGCCCGTCTCTACAAGCTCTAAGCGACCGCGTACGCCGGGAAATGTGAAAAGCCTCTCCTGGAGAGTTTTCAGAGAAAATCCCATTTCGTGTAACAGACTAATCGCCGCGATAGTATTAGAGACATTAAAGGCGCCTAAAAGAGGCGTAAAGAAAGAGAGGCGCTCCCCTTTAGCTTCCAAGGTAAAATGGGTCCCCTCTAAAGAAGTGTGAAGCTCTTTAGCGCGATAGTCAGCATCTCTCTCTATGCTGTAGGTAACAGACTTGCTTGAGGTGAATAAAGGGGCATAGGGCGAATCTACATTGACGATACCGATCCCCCCCTTTTTGATCTTTTTGAAGAGCTTTACCTTCTCTTTGGCGTAGCTCTCCATAGAGTCGTGATAATCGAGGTGTTCGGGGGTTAGATTTGTAAAAATGGCGGCATCAAAAGAGAGCGCATCGACTCGATTTTGTGAAAGAGCGTGAGAGCTTACCTCCATAACGGCTCTCTTTTGTCCATGATCAACCATCTCTCGTAGAAATCTCATGGAAGATAAGCAATCAAGCGTTGTCAGGCTGCTTTCCATGCGCCGCTCGCCTACAATCGTTTCAACACCCCCCATAAGGCCCGTCGGAGAAGATGGCTCTAATAGGTGCTTTATAAGATAGGTAAGGGTTGTCTTCCCACTTGTACCCGTTACGCCAATCAAAAAGATCTCCTCAACAGGATCTTTGTAAAATCGTTTTGCCAAGAGTGGAATAGCAGCATTTAGATCGGGGGTAACTAATTGCGTTACACCCTCTAAAAAAGGGTTAACCATATCAGAGAGAATAGCAACGGCACCGGCGAGGATAGCGTTTGGTATATAGGCGGTCCCATCAAATTTAGCGCCTCGCCTTGCGATAAAGAGATTGCCAGGGCCAACGAATTGCGAATGCTCTGTAATCCCTGTAACCTCTATATCTTTAGAGCCTTTCGCTACGGTGATCGGAAGATCTTGTAGCAGTTTTTTAAGTTTCAACGGTTCCACCTATTGTATGTCACTTCCAACTCTTCGATTTCTTTGACCCACTTCGCTTTTGATGGATCAGAGCGAGGATCCCCTTTTGGATACCCATACGGATCATCAGGCGTTACTCCTAAATACTGTAAAGATCGTTTAGCGATCTCTCTAAAGATAGGCGCTGCGCACTTACCACCAAAATGGGTTGTGCCAAACCCTTGGATATAGGCTTTTTCAGGCTCATCTACCCCTATAAAAATAACAAACCTTGGATTATCTGCGGGAACAAATCCTAAAAAACTTGAAAAATGCTGTGTTTTTGAGTACGTCCCTTCAATTAATTTTTCTGCAGTTGCTGTTTTACCAGCCTCAGTAAACCCAGGCACATTTGCAAGCGGCGCTGAGCCACCGGTTTTTGTCGAAAATTTCATGGCCTTTACGATCTCTTTGACGATAGATTCATCTAAGACTCTATTCTTCTCGTGGAGCCCCTCTAGAATAAGGCGATCTTTTTGTGTAATCTTGCGTAAAATCGTTGGCCTGACAAGATACCCCCCATTAGCAAAGACGCTATAGGCTCTACACATTTGAATCGCATTGACAAGCACGTTGTAGCCGATGGCAAGAGAGTAAGGCGTTGGCGCTGACCATTGGAAGGCCCCACTTGCATACATCTTACCGGGTGTTGGCACAAGACCTCTATTCTCATAAGGCATCTCGACACCCGTCTTTACCCCTAATCCAAAGACATCTCTTAGCTTTTCTCGATACCACTTCGGCCCTAGCTCTTCGATCACCCTTTGGATAAGGCGCGCTGGATAGATGTTCGAAGACTTTTGTATCGCCATATACATGTTTAAATAGTGGTGTAGATGGGTGTCTTGTAAAGGCTGCGTCCTACCAGGGAATTTACTCTGATCAGAGGCGATTTTATCAGAGGGCGAAAAGATAGGAGGTTTGCCTCTCTTTTTGAGCTCTTCATTGGCTAAAAGTGCAAGCGCAATAGAGATGGGCTTCATGGTCGATCCTGGCTCAAAGCAGTCCATAATCGCTTTATTTCGTGTATCGCCAAGTTTTGCAGTGTCGTTATAGTAGTCGCGATAATTGGCAGGATCAAAGAAAGGATAGTTTGCTATCGCTAAAATCTCACCTGTATGCGGGTCCATAACAACCCCCATACCAGCCTTGCCCTTTACCTTTTTAATCCCAATAGCAAGCTCTTCTTCACATATAGCTTGGAGAACATGGTTCACAGTTAGATGGACATCGCAACCATCTTTAGCATCCACCTCTAAAAGATCGGTGTCTAATTCATATCGTGGCGAGCGAAGAACCATTTTTTTGCCCTCAACACCTTTAAGGTACTCGTTAAATACCGCTTCCAATCCCCCTGTTGTCACTCGATCTTCTCGTACAGTATGTAGAACTTGCCCGAGCATCCGTCCGAGCGGGTAGCTTCTTTTGTAGTCTTTTATAAAATAAAGAGCGTTTCTTGGAATTTTGCGCTGCTTAGCAAAAGGGTACCACCAAGCCTCAATCTCCTGCTTTTCTTCTGCTCTAAGCCAAAGAGCCACACGTCTAGAGCGACTTTTTTTATAAAAGTGCGAGGAGATCTCCTCCATGGCCGGCATCATTTTTTTTAGGCTCTTAATCATCTCTTCTTTATAAGAAGGCTCGATTAGTAAAGGATCGACATACAAGTGGTACAAAAGCACATCGACAACAAAGGGCTGGAGTTGTGTCGGATGGCCTGTCTTTAAAGAGGTATTAGAATAAAAAACGCCTCGTCTATAAGGTTCTGTAACAACGCGATGGTGCTGGTTATTGGCATAGTGCATCCATTTGTCATGCTCTACCACCTGGATTTGGTAGTAGCGCAAAATAAGGAGCGTAAAAAGAGAGAAGAGAAAAAGTGAGAGACTTAACCAGCGTTTACTAACATTTGTGGTAAGAGAAGTTGTCACATTTTTTTAAGAGCCGCAAAAACAAGCGGTAGAGTAAGAGATTTTTTACTAGATACCGTTTCTTTGGCGCTCTTATCTTCTGGTAGATGGACCACTAAAATCTCTTCATCATAAGGATGGTGTAGATGGCAAAATTCTGGCCGTTTAGCGAGATCTAAAAGATGCTTAGGATTTTCAAAGCGCTCGATTTCATAAAGAAGCCGGCTATTTTCCTCTTCTAAAATACGGACGTCTTTAGCAAGTTCCGGTAGAAGCTTTCTTAGCTTGGTAAGGTCGTGATTTTGGTGCAGAAGAGCAAAGAGCACCCCCGTAAAAGAGAGAAGTGAAATCGAGGCCTTAACAAGAATATACTTCATATTTTCATAGCAAAGCGCAATTTAGCGCTTCTAGAGCGTCTGTTTGTTCTTGTTTCTTTTAAGGTTGGTACAATCGGCTTCTTTGTTAGCACTTTTAAAAGAGGCTCACTTTCAAGAACTACTTTGCCTGCCATGTTCTTTAAAGGCTTACTTGCTTCTCTAAAGACATTTTTTACAATACGATCTTCTAGGCTGTGAAAACTGATCACACCAATTTTGCCGTTTGGCGCTAGAACTTTTATCGCTTTTTTTAACGTCCCTTCGATCGACTCTAACTCTTTGTTGATGTAGATTCGTATCGCTTGGAAGATTTTTGTTGCAGGATGGATCTTACCTCTTCTCGGGATAGCTTTTTCAATAACTTCTGCAGCTTGTGTTGTGGTTTTGATCGGCTGTTTTCTTCTAGCCTCTACGATAGCGCGAGCGCCGCGTCGCCACAGGCTCTCCTCTCCTAGATCGCGAAAGATCCTGCCAAGCTCTTCTTCAGAGTAAGTATTTACAACATCTTCTGCTGTAAGATCACTTGTCGGGTCCATACGCATATCTAAAGGACCACTTTTCTGAAAACTAAACCCTCTTTCTTCTTCATCAAATTGCATAGAAGAGACTCCTAAATCAAAAAAAAACCATCAACTTTTTCGATAGCCAATGCCTCTAGCATGGCATCTACATCTAAAAAATTACCGTGCACAAACCGAACCTTAGAGCCCCATTTAGCAAGACGCTCAGAGGCGATTTGCAAAGCGCTTGGATCCCGATCGCACCCGATATAACACTCAATCTCTGGGTGTGCCGTTAGGATCGCCTCAGCGTGACCGCCGGCCCCTAAAGTACCATCAAAAAAAATACGTAATTCGCACCCTTCAAATCCTTTCACAACTTCTTCTGGTAAGACTGGTATATGCTTCATAGTTTTACAACTCCCGGTTCCATGATTCCTTGCTGCACGCGCTCTATTGTCTCTTCAAGATTTTCATCTTCGTCTGCTAACATATTAAAGGCCTCTTCCATGATACTTTGGAAATCACCTTTTGCCTCACCGCCGATAAAGCGGCTTAAATCTCTCTCATAAACTTCTTTTGGCCAGAGCTCGATTTTGTTTAGCGCGCCGGCTAAAACAATCTCGCTCTTTATTCCGATGCCATCTTTTAATGTCTTTGGGATTGTCACACGCCCGACGCTATCGCAAGTCGTCGGAAAGAGCGTAGAGAAAAAGAGCGTGAAAAACTTTTGGAATTTCGCGCGATGCTTATTCTTACGAAAACGCTCAACAATCTCATCTAAATCACTTTTGCGGTAGATAGCAAGCGAACCACCCATACTTAAAGCAATCGTAAAAGAGAGCTCACCATTTTCTACTAATTGGTAACGTAGGGATTGTGGCAACACAAAGCGATTCTTCTCATCGAGCTTTGCGTTATACGAACCTGCAAAGAATCCTTGGACCATTTTTTCCCACGTTTTCCCACATGGTAGCAATACACCCCAATCAATGCAATAAATAACCAAAAAAAAATTCGCTATTATAAACTTTTTTCTTCGTAAGATGCAGAAAATAAGGAGGAATTTCGAAATGGTATTTAGTGGGAATCGGTGGGAATTTTTTCTTTTTCTTTCCGATAACACGGTTTTTTGTTATGGAAAAACTCATGAGCACACCTCTATCCAAAACGATCGATAATATAGGGCTGCAACCCTATGTTAAATACGAAGAAGATCGTAAATTTTTTGACGCCAAATTTTTAGAGGATTCACAAAAAGTTGCCAGCCAAATTGGCATGGATGTCTTCGAGCCGATTCTCCAATCGGAGTATCAAATCCTTTTTGATATAGGCAAAAAAGAGACCCTCTGGAGTACAATCTATCCACCTAGGAGATATAATGAGCAGACAAAACGCCTCTTTGTCTACCAATTAGCGCCACGACTTGGTCCTGCCGATTTTATTGAAACTTTGATGAGCCGGGTGGAAGGCAAGCGCGAGCAAGAAAAAGAGAAGAGGGGTGATAAAGAGAAAAAATTTATGTGGGATGAGGAGTCCCCCTTCGAAGAGGTTGAAGAAGAGAGTAAAAAGTTACTCCAACTCCTCCAGGATATTAACGTTTTAAATAAAATGATGCAGCACATCAACGCAGAAAGATATCGCTACAACAAAGGATAAGGTATGAGCTCAGCTATAAAATGGCTAGATTTATTAGGTTGGACAGAAGAGGAGATCAATGACCTTCGTTTTGTTGCCTACTCCTATATAAAACAGGGGCACTACAAAACTGCCTTAAAATTTTTTGAAGCATTAGCCGTTCTCTCCCCCCACTCCGCCTACGACCTACAAACTCTCGGCGCTCTTTATTTGGAGACAGGTGACAATCTCACTGCTTTAAATTATTTGGATCGCTCGCTCCAAATTGAGGCAAACCATCCCCCGACTCTTTTAAATCGTGCCAAAGCTCTCCTTCTTCTTGGCTACCATAAACAAGGAATCGGAGCCGCACTCCAACTACAAACACATGCGGATCCAAAAATTCGCGGACAAGCCGAAGCTCTGATCTTATCCTATACTTAATACCGATCTTTAAAATTAACACCGCAAATTCGCATCGTCTAATACGCCATCTTTGAACGATCGCTTCTCACTCATATTTACTAATATGAGCTTCGAACCGATCGTTCAAACTTGTCCCATTATCCAACCCGACTTTGCAGTGTTAATTTTAAAGACCGGTATAACCCCGATTTTTCATTACTTGTTTCTTACTTGACCCTCAAGAGGTTACCCTTAGTTCTTTTTACTTTGATGCAAAAATGCTTGTCACCATTCCCATTTCGATGGTAGAGTTTGCGTAACTTCCACTTCTAGAGTCAGTTGTGGAAAGGTTGTTCAAAAGTTTAAGGATCCGATATGCAAGTACAAGAAGCTAAAGATTGCTGGTCAGAATTTATCCAATGCATTGAAAAAAAATGCAGCCCAGTGGAATTCCAAAACTGGATCGCTCCGATTAAAGTAAAAGAGACGAGCGAATCTCAAGTGATCTTGGAAGTGCCGAATATCTTTGTACAAGAGTATCTCATCGACAACTACAAAAGAGAGCTTATCTCTTTTCTACCGACAGATGATGCCGGTGAGCCAAATATCCTTTTTATTATCCGCGAAGAGAGACGGGAAAAACCTGTCTTCACTAAACCCGAAAAAGAAGAGCCCGCTCCCCAAGTAGAGCCTAAATATAGCCTACGCCTTAATCAGAATTACACCTTTCACCACTTTATTGAAGGACCATCGAACCAATTTGTTAAGTCAGCCGCCTTTGGCGTTGCCTCTCGCCCCGGTAAAACATACAACCCCCTCTTTATCCATGGCGGTGTAGGTCTTGGCAAGACGCACCTCTTACATAGCATCGGCCACTTCATCAAAGAGAACCACAAAAAACTACGCGTGCAGTGCATCACAACCGAGCAGTTTATCAACGATCTCGTCGACAGCTTACGCAATAAATCTGTCGATCAAATGAAAAGGTTTTACCGCTCTTTAGATGTTCTTCTTGTCGATGATATCCAATTCTTACAAAGCCGCCTTAATTTCGAAGAGGAGTTTTGTAGTACCTTTGAGAGTCTTATCAATCAAAATAAACAGATCGTTATCACAAGCGATAAACCACCAAGCCAGCTACGCCTCTCTGAACGCCTTATCGCTCGTATGGAATGGGGCTTAGTTGCTAACATCGGTATCCCCGATCTAGAGACAAGAGTTGCCATCATACAGTATAAGGCTGAGAAAAAAGGGCTCACCATTCCAAATAAGGTAGCCTTTTTCATTGCTGAACACATCTTTAATAACGTGCGTCAATTAGAGGGTGCGATCAATCGCTTAAGCGCCTATGTTGGCATGCTAAATGAAGAGGTAACGCAAGAGGTAGTAGAGGAGACATTAAGTGAACTTTTCCAATACGTCCCACAGAAAAAAGTAACGGTTGAGAGCATCCTTAAAAGCGTTGGCGCGATGTTTAATGTCCGCGTACAAGATCTACGCGGCAGCTCGCGCACAAAAGAGATCGCCTTCCCCCGCCAAGTTGCTATGTATCTTGCCAAAGAACTTATCAATGAGTCGCTCATGAAGCTTGCTTCCTCTTTTGGCGGTAAGACCCATTCGACACTCATCCACTCTTGGAACAAGATTAAGAAGCAGCTAGAGAGCGATGACACGCTCCGCCGCCAAATTCAAATGACAAAGCAGAATCTAGAGAATTAAAACCTCTAGATTTTCTTTTTTGCTTTAGTAAGACTCAAATAGAGCTAAATGGAAGGCGTTTTTTCCTATAAAGGGGTCAACCGCTGGTAAAGAGGCAGTTTCACTCAAATAGAGAACCTTTTGAAGCGCCGTCTCTTCTTTCTCTATAGTTATCAATTTTCTGAACTCTATAACCACTTCAGAAAAGCCAGGACTTCCTAAGATAGCTTGTGGGGGTGGAAACTCAAGCCGGCTATACTGGATAAACAGAAGAGAGGCGATCGTTTTACTAAACCTATTAAGATCGCGAAGAAGAAAGAGAGCGGCTGAAGCCGCATCAAAACAAAAAGCTCTCTTAGAAAAAAAAGTGGGATGCTCTTCGCAATAACTACAATAGAGCCCCTCCTCTTGTCTAAAGCAGCGCTTACAACGAAACGTCTTATTAAGAAGAGAGAACTCCTCTAAACAGGTAGGACATAAAAGCAATTCTCGAGTCTCCTTTTGCCGACACGACTGGCAAATAGAGGGGTAGAGAAAACTACGTAAACTTGAGATCATCGAAGAGCGATTTTTGGCTGGCCTAAGGTACCGCGGATAGAGAGGGTAAAGGGCTGAGTGATCTTAAAGAGGACAAACTGCTTCATACGAATGTCCATAGAGACGTTGCCATGAAAATCCATATAAGACTCGGTGCGATTTGGAAAGTAGAAGGTAGAGCGTTTGCCTTCGCTAAAGCTGTTTTTTAGCTTCGTAAAGACAATCTTGCCATCGCGTAAAACCATATCCATCTCCCCCTGTATCGGGACTAAAAGCGCCATATCAAGGCCAAGGCGACTTAAGATTTCCAGCGGCAGATCTAAAAGTATAAGACCCTCTTTGAAGGTGTTTACGAAGGCAAGAGAGCCTTTACCGGTAAAAGTCTCGGGAGAGGCAAGATCGCCTTTAATATCGGTTAAGGAAAAGGATTTAATACGGAAGGGGCGCATTTTGTGAGGAGCCTCTCCCCTTTTACGTAAAAGAGATGGTCTAAGATCATCGATCTTTATCTCAGGGATCTCTAAAGTCCAGCCTCTCTCTTGGGTATTTTTGATAGCAAGAGAGGCTATGTCTAGATTTATAGCGCTATCGCTAATCTTAATCTTCTCTAAAAGACACATATCGCTATTGAAGCGAATCTCAGCAAAAAAGGTTTGCAGCACTGATCCTAACAAGTCAAAATCCTTGCCTTGCAAGAACCCTTCAAAGGAGGCTTTAGAGAGATCTTCCTTAATGAGTTTTAACTCTCCTTTTAAGGTAACCCCCTTTTTAAGCTGCACCTCTCTTATAACAGTCTTAAGCGCTGGGCGTAAAAAGCTTGCAAACTTCTCCATATCGAAATTTACGCTCGCAAGGAATGTGAGTGCACCCTTCTCTTTAGAGGAAGCGTTTGGTAGAAAGTTATAGTCACAACCAAAGAGGCTCCCTTCCCACTTCTCTATAACAAAGGTCTCTCTACTGGCCCCTTTACACTCTAAAAGAATCGCCTCTTTGCCTTTCTGCATTTCGCCTTTAACGATGGGAAAAGCCTTGACAGTTGTCAGAAAGTCGCTCTGCGGTAAGCTATTGACCTCTATCCCTAACTCCTCACCAAATAGGGAAGTATGGATATAAAGATCTAAACGTTTTTGATCATACTCAAAAGTCATGTATTCGAGAGGGACTTTTTTAGCTTGCCAAAGGTAGCTTCCCTTCTCTAAAAACCCTTTGAGCTTGAACTTATCCTCTATCTTTTCGACATCAAATGTAAACGAAGTAAGGCCATCGATGCGGGTCGGGAGCACCTCTATTTGCGGAGCAAAATCTCTAAAGAGCGGCTCTTTTTTAAGGTGTTCCATAGAGTCTTTGGTAAGGCTTACTTTAATACCTTTGGCTGAGAAAAAAGCCTCATCTCTATTGTAGATCAATGTTGGCACATCGCACTCTAAAGAAAACCGGCTCTCTTTTGCAAAGGTAAAGGTCGAGGCTGCGATTGTAAAGCCTTTGTCAAAAGAAAAATTTAAAAGAAGCGGCGTTATCGAATGAAACTTTAGCGGGTCCTCACCACCATACCCCCCTTTAACCGAGACTTTAGCTCCTATCGATAGAGGAGCTATTGAAAAATCAAGGACGGCAGCCCCCTCTAGTTCATCTAAAACAATCTCCGGCAAAAAGATGGAAGAGGCCGATAAAGGAAAAGTGATTTTCTTTTCTGCCATATCTATGATCCCACTTAAGAAGTTCGCTCTTCCATAAGGAGAAGTAAGAGTGCAGCTTTCAATCAAAAAGTTTTCGCTCTCTTTTTTCACAAGAGCTGAGGCTTTATAAGCACCGATTTCAAAGCGATTGATCTCCCAAAGATTTCCCTCGCCAAACCCCTCTAAAAAGAGGTTTTTTCCTTGGCATAAAAACTGCCACCGCTCTTTTTCTAAAGAGACATCGAGAGTCATCATCTCGTGCATAAGCTCTGTATGACCCGTTACAAAGGAGGCAAGATAAGAAGAAAAATCCCCCTGAAGACCAAAATCGCCTAAAAGGCGAACCATTTTAGGTAGACTTGCAAGAGAGAGAGGCATTTGACACGAGAGCGCTTTGATCCCGACCCCTTCTTTCATCTCAAAAGAGAGGCGATTGATCTTTTCTCCCATAAAGTGTGAGTATTCAGGATAGATTTCAACCTTGCCTGTATCGAGAGCATAATTCCCTAGAAGGCGGACAAGGCTCATCCACTCCTCCTCTAAACGAAGATCAAAGAAGAGCTCTTTCTTACCCTCAGCATTCTCCTCTAAGGCCACATATTTGCCATAAAAAGGCATCTCTTTCTTGCCCTCTAAAGAACATATGCGCCCTGTAATATCGGTTAAGAGAAGCGATTTTGCTGTGCTCTCCCAGTCTAACGTAAAAGCAAGATCGTGGAGGCGCACATCTGGAAAAAGCGTATAGGTGCCATGCAAGAAGTGTAGATGGGTAGAAAAGTCAAGTGCTGTTCCCTCCTCTTTAAAATCTAGAAGGAAGGAGAGACCCTCCTCAGCAGCTTCAATGCGTCCATCAAAGGGAAGAGAAAACCCTTCCCACCCTTTAAAGTGGGAGAGAATATTTTGTAACTGTTTGGCGCTACCGACAACGTTTTTTACATCGATCTTCCACTTTGACCCCTTCTTTGAGGAGGAGTCTATCAAAAACTCTCCCTCTAACAAAAGCCCCTCTACTTCCGTTTTAACCCGGCTACAGCGAGCCCCCTCTTTAAACAAGAGAAGCTCTCCATTTGTGTCATGAAAGACGAGCTTTGTGTTTTTATCTTCGATAGTCGCATCTTTAAGTGGGAAAAAACCATCTAAGTATTGCTCTTTTGCATTGTATAGGACATTACCGATAAACTCTTTACGGCTTTCAACGTTATAATCAGGTGAGGCATAAAGAAGATGAGATCCCTTTAAAGATAAGCGCCATATATCTTTATCCCATGTGCCATGAAAACTTCCTCTACCAGAGAGCGACCAGTTAAGGTTAAGCGCCTTTTCTAAAACCTCTAAAAAAAGAAAGGAAGACTCATCGCTCGTGTAATAAACCTCCGATAAGGTCTCTTTTACGGAAGAAAAGGGAGCTCCCTTCTCTAGATTTTTAATCGCTTCTGCCAAGCTAAAGCCGTATTCTATAGCCTCTTCCTTCTCCTTCCCATCGACAAAAAGTGTACCTTCAATTCGAAAACCCTTCTCTACTTTAGCAATCTTTAGATCTGTGGAAAGAGTTATCTCCTCTTCTTCTTTAACCTCTTTACCAAATAAAGATAGGAAAGCAACCACATCTGTCCCTAGATGCATCTTCCAATCTATATTATCGTAGCTCCCAAAGAGCTTAGCATCGATATCGATACCTTTGTAAAGGGCGCGGATCCAGGACGGTTCAAAAATATTTTTACAAAAAGAGAGCTCCATATCGAGAGTAGAAACCATTACAGGAAAAGCGCTCTTTTGCCCGTAGAGTATATCACCATCGCTCACAGAGAGATGCCAGGTTGGCGAAGTAAAAAGCGCCTCCCCCTCTCCTTTAAAACCGGCATCGCCTTTGATCTCCAAGAAAGAGGCGAAAAGGTCGCGGCTATTCCAATACATCTGTAAATCTTTAGCTGTTAAAGCATCGACTTGTAATTTATCTAATATCCCATGCTCTTGAAAATGAGCGCTCAAACTACAGCTAATCTGCCCTTTTAATACCTGCACATCCTTAACGGGTGGAAAGGCAATTCCTACGATGTGTTGCAAGATAACAACCTCCTCTACACCGACCTCTTGGAAAGTACCACGTAGAGCCCAGCCATCCTCTTCTTCTTTCAGTGAGAGGTTAAGGTAAGTCGATTGGGTTGCCTCTGGCTCTAGTAGAAGCTTCAAAGCAAAGTCTAGACTTGCATTATCGATATTATTCGGTCTGCCTGTTAAGAGAAGTGGTGAGTGCTCCCCCTTATAATTTAGCTCTCCTTGTAAGGAGATCTCAGCTTCTTTAAGCGATGAAAAAGAGAGGTTCCCTGTCAGCTCTTCAAGGCCGCAATTTTCTAAGAAAGAGACCTTACCTCTAAAAAGAGAGCCTTGGATACCCACCTTGTCCCAAAAAGTTGCTTCAGGATTTGTAGTAGAGGAGGGGTAAGCCACGAGAAAGGAGGCCTTTTCACCCCCTATCTCAATTTTGTTTTCTTTGTGCCTTGCGCTAAACTCTGCTAAAGCAAGAGAGCTCTTACATTGTGAGATAGCCTTTTCCTTATTAAAACCAATAGTGCAAGAGCCTGTGGATCTGCCTTCTAACACTTCCCAAGCGCTTGGATCTTTTTGGAAAAAATTAACAAGAGTTGCGAGCTCTTTAAGATGTGCCTCTTCGGTCTCAATCTCCGTCTTCCAACCCTCTTTTGTTTGAAACCATCGCATGAAGAGATTTGATTCACTACCTTCTGCAAAAGAAAGATATAAACTGCCGCTTGGAAAAGACTCTTCCTGCAGCGCCAGAGAAAAGAGGAAGTTTGTCTTCTTATCTCCTTCTATGAGCGTTAGCTTGCTATCTTCTACGATAGTTTTAGGCCCCTCTAACAAAGTGGCAAGAGAGAACATAGAAGGTCCCTCTTTTTCTAAAACAAGGTTCATATTTTGCAAGACGAGCTCTAACTCTTTAACACCAACGACTAGCTCTTCAATTGTTCCTTGTATACCTTGGCTTGAGAATTTAATCTTCGAGAGAACACATTTTTGACCTCGGTACTGCATCTTCTCTGCACGAAAGCGCCAACCGCCCTCTATGGGCATATAGTGGCCTAAAAACTGCTCGATACCAAAGCAGACAAGAGCCTCTCTATAAAAAAGAGTCGCCCACAGGGTGAGCGCAAGAAAAGAACATCCAATGATCGCGGCTCTTTTTTTAAACATAGTGGTACCACATTGATATTATATCTCTATTTTTCTACATATCATGATGAATGAAAAGAAGAAAATGGTATTTATACCAATATTGGCTGTCACGTCCTCTAATCGCTTCCATAACAGAGCTAATACAAAGGTGCGGCTAGATCGCCGCTAGAAATTATAAGATTAACTTAAAGACGTGTACTCTTCATATTCTTCTGGATGAGATACATCGATTTGATACAGCCAGCCATTTGTGAGAGGCTCTTTTGTCAAGAGAGAGGGATTAGCTTGGAGAGCTGGATTTACGGTAAGCACTTTTCCACTTAGCGGGGCGTATGTATCAATGGCTGCTTTTGTGGACTCGAGTATCGCTGCCTCCTCTCCCTTTTTTAGAAGAGCGCCGACTTTTGGAAATTCGATATAGACAATGTCACCGATCTCTTTAGCAGCAAATTCTGTGATGCCGACGGTTGCAACACTCCCCTCTAGCTTTACCCATTCATGGGTCTTTGTCTTTTTCATTGTTCGATCTCCAGGAAAGTCCAGAGCTCCGGATTGGTCTCTAGTTTATACTCTTTGCCACTTAGCGGAAAGTAAAGAGGATCTTCCCCTTTTCTATAGACGATAGCTGCAAATTTGAGTCGCTTATATTCATGCGGATCATATCCAAAAAGAGAAATTTGAGGTATCTCTATTTCCATCGAGTAGCTTTTCTGCTTCTTTGTCACGGTAACTTTTAAGGATTCACTAGAAGCGAGAGGGTGTCTATCGCCTAAATGAATAGGCGTTATTTCACGACCCAAAATCCCCTCTTTGTCCTCAGGTAGAATAAGAAAGTGGTGGCAATATTTATGTAAGCCTCTCGTTCCCGCTATCCCTCTAGTATCTACCAA
>JAFEGE010000013.1 GCA_018240105.1 Verrucomicrobiota bacterium
TAAAGAGGTCACGGTTCTCTTAGCAAGTGAAGAGAATGAAAAAAAAGCGCTAAAAAAAGCCTCTTTTTCCAAGGTTGTCTTATCTGGCAGTAAGCTCTCCTATGATCGCTACCAGAAGTGGCAGGCGCTCTTTTCAGATAAAGAGCTCATCAATGAAGATGCTGTGCGTCTTTTACGGCTTGTCAAAGATCCCTCTGAAATAGAGGCTATGAGGCGCTCTGCCAAGCTTAATAAAGAGGCGATGGATCTAATAGCAAAAGATCTTAAGGTAGGTGTTCTCGAAGAGTTTGTAGCGTGGCAGTTTGAGAAGTATTGCCGGGAAAAAGGGGCTCTACAGATGGCCTTTACCCCGCACGTTGCTTTTGGTGAGAACAGCTCCAAGCCGCATTATAAGAGCGGTAAGAGGGCTCTTAAAAAAGGAGATGCTGTTCTTATCGATACAGGCGTTGTTCTTGATTCTTACGTAAGCGATCGGACGAGAAGCTTTCTCTTTTCTGGACAAAATAGCGAGTACGACAGGTTTTTCTCTTATGTAAAAGAGGCGCATGATCTGGCTTTAGAGCATGTTAAAGTAGGGGTTCCTCTTAAAACTCTTGCAGAGCTTGTAAATAATTTTTTTGAAAAAAGGGGTGTTAAAGAGTTCTACAAACACAACCTTGGCCACAGCTTAGGGTTAGAGGTCCATGAGTATCCAACCCTCTCAGCTCTTTTGTCGGAGAGTTTAATTTGCCAAGAGGGGATGGTGTTTACGCTTGAGCCCGGCCTTTATCTTGATAAGAAGTTTGGTATACGCCATGAAAACAGCATCCTTGTTACAAAAGATGGGGGAGAGATTTTATGAAAGTAGGATTTGGACAAGATAGCCACCGGTTTTTGAAGGAGAAGGGGGCTAAAAAATGCATCATAGGCGGTCTTATTTTCGAGGATGTGCCAGGCTGGGATGCCGATTCCGATGGTGATATTGTCTACCACGCTATCTGTAACGCTATCACCTCGATTACGCATGTGCCTATTCTTGGTGGTATTGCGATAGAGATGTGTAAAAAAGAGGGAATTACTGATAGTCGTCACTATTTGCTTCGTGCGAAAGAGACTCTAAAGGGATTAAAAATTGTCCACATAGCTCTTTCGATTGAAGCAGCCAAACCTCGCCTTCAACCCTCCATCGATCAAATGCGCGCTAAAGTGGCTGCAGTTTTAGACATAGAGCCTTTGCAAGTTGGTATTACCTGTACCTCTGGCGATGGCCTTACCGATTTTGGCAAGGGGTTCGGCGGAAACTGCTTTTGTACGCTTACCGTTACTTAAGCTGCGGCCGCTGCCGCTATAATCGCAGGATCTACTTGTAGCTCTTTGGCAAAACGTTTAAAGATTTCTGGATTTTGCTTAACCGCGGCAATCGCTATATCTATATCACGCTTAAGGCTTTTCGCTACATACTCAACTGCGCGCCAGTCTTGTCTTACAGCAATAAGGGCAATTTCCTTATCATTTTTGAGCGCATCGCTTGCGTGTCGAAGGGCAAGCCCATCTTTCTCTACAGCTAAGAGAACTACTTTTTTGTCGGCTTTGAGTCGATCGCTTGCAAACGCAAGTGGAGAATAAAATAGGCCTCCTCTCCCCCTAGGGAGACTCTTTTCTATAGCAAAAATGACTACATCTTCTTTATCCCTAAGGCGCGCACTTGCAGATTCTAAGGCTTGTCCAAAAGAGTGGTCACAAGCAAGACGTACGATCTCTTCATTATCTTTAAACGTATCATCTGCAAAGGCAAGCGTATATCCGGCCTTTGTTACAGCGGCGCGGACGACAGCTTCATCTTTTTGAAAAGACTTTGATACAAATCCTAATACACCAGCGTTTATTTTTACTGCTGCCATAACAAATTCTTTATCAGCTTGGAGAGATTCACTGGCTTCTAAAAACATCGAGGCATTTTTTTCTATGGCAACAAGAGCGATTTCTTTGGTGCTTTTTAGCCTGGGGCTAGTATCTTTAAAAGCCCGACTCTTTTTTCTAATTGCGGCAGAGGCGACAGTCTCATCATCTTGCAGCTTTTTGCTGGCACGGCTAAAATCAAAACCGCCTTTTTTAATAGCAGCAAGAGCGATGTCTTTGTGAGTATATTGTATTTGTCCAAAGTCATAGAGAGCGATGATAAGGTTGCCAAAGACGGGGATTAAAAGGACTACAGAGCGCACAGCCGATTTTTCTGTAAGGTGGGTGTAGTAGCGGCTCTCTTGGATGGTTTTTTCTCGTAGGTGGGGGAGAAGAGTTGCTTTTTGGAAGAGATCTATAAAGTTAGTTGCGGTGCTGACAAAGGGGATATAATCGCATACGACATCTGTTTTAATTAAAAAATTAGCAACATCAATCTTCATAATATCTTCTTATAATTAAATTTTATATGAATATTATAAAATAATTATAAATTAATAGATATCTAAAAGAAGTCGTTTGCTTAAGCGAAGCTCTTTAAAAAATTCTTTAGCAATCTCTTCGGATAGATTACCGTGGGTCATCGCTATGGCAACGAGGGTTGCTTGGACATCTTTGGCCATCTGTTTAGCATCGCCCGAGATATAAATAGTTGCATTCTCTTTGGTGATCCAATCCCATAGGTCTTTGCCCTCTTCTTGCATGCGGTCTTGGACGTAGACCTTTTTAGGGCCGTCGCGGGAGAAGGCTGTTGAGAGTCGTAAGAGACCCTCTTCGACAAGAGGGATAAACTCCTCTTCGTAGTAAAA
>JAFEGE010000014.1 GCA_018240105.1 Verrucomicrobiota bacterium
AACCTTACGGCAGGTTGGCTCTCCGATAAAGTTTTTACAGGTAAAAGAGGTCCTGTAAATGTGCTTTTCAGCTCGCTTGTTATTCTAACTCTTTTGGGGCTTTGGCATACGCCTGGGGCGCAAATTATCCTGGCCGGCAGTTTAATGTTTTGTGTGGGATTTTTTGTTTTTGGTCCGCAGATGTTGATTGGTATAGCTGCTACAGAATTGTCTCATAAAAAAGCAGCTGGAACAGCAACAGGCTTTATTGGCTGTTTTTCTTATTTGGGAGCAGCGGTTGCAGGGTTTCCTTTTGGAAAAATTTTACAAGATTTTGGCTGGGAATTGTTCTTTGTAGTATTAGTTGCTTGTGCAACGCTTGCTGTGTTATTTTTACTTCCGCTTATGGGAGATAAACGTAAGGAAATACAGCAGCTAAACGCTACAAGATGAACGATTTTACTCAACTACATTTACATTCTCAATATTCGATTTTAGATGCAGCGCTCTCTATTCCGAGCGCTGTCAAAAGAGCTAAAGAGCTCTCTCTCACCTCGCTTGCTCTGACAGATTTTTGTAATATGTATGGGGCTGTCGATTTTTATGCAGAGTGTTCAAAAGAGGGGATAAAACCTCTTTTAGGTTGCGAGATAATGGTGGCACCCGAGAGTCGCCATGAAAAGAAAAAAGTCTATGGCCAACCAAGTGGCTATCCTCTTCTTCTTTTAGCAAAAGATCGCACAGGGTATCAAAATCTTTGTAAGCTTACCTCTCTTGCTTTTATAGAAGGGTTTTATTACTACCCTCGTATCGATAAAGAGCTTTTATCCCACCATCGCGATGGCCTTATCTGCTTAACTGGTCCTTTCTATGGTAAGATCGGCTCATTAGTTACTGCGGGTGATGAGGCCGGTTTACAAAAAGAGCTGGAGGAGCTTCTCTCTCTTTTTGGAGAAGATCTCTTTCTTGAGGTGATGCGCCATCCGATAAATACAGAGGCGTGCCAAGCAGATGGCGTTTATGAAGAGAGCTTTCTTGTCCAGAAGATGAAGGATGCTGCCGAAAAAGAGGAGCTCATTTTTCAAAGACTTAAACTTCTTAGCCAAGAGAGGGGAATTCCCTGCGTTGCTACAAACGATGTGCGCTATTTAGATCGCGCGGATTGGAGAGCTCATGAAGTGCTCTTAAACGTAGCCTCTGGCGAATCGATGGAAATATGGGAAAGAGATAGTGAAGGGCGGCCTCGTAATAAGGTGAAAAATCCGAAGAGAGAGGTCTCTTATTCGCATGAGCTCTATTTTAAGACGCCAAGCGAGATGGCCGAGCTTTTTCAAGATTTTCCAGAGGCTCTCAGTAATACAAGCTTAGTTAGAGACAAGTGCCACTTTACTTTTGACTTTTCTAAGAGATTTTATCCTGTCTTTACCCCTCCCTATTTAGAAGGAAAAGAGATTACACGAGAGGAACGGCTTAAAGAGGCCGAAAATTATTTAAAGGATCTTTGTGAAAAAGGCGTAGAGGCAAGATATACCGAGGAGCGTCTCGAGCGTGTTAGAGAAAAATACCCTGGCCAAGACCCTCTAGAAGTTGTTAAGGCAAGGCTTGCCTATGAACTTAAGATCATTTTCTCCAAAGAGATGTGCGACTATCTTTTGATCGTTCACGATTTCATTGCATGGGCTAAAGGGCAAAAGATCCCCGTAGGACCAGGTAGAGGCTCTGGTGCAGGCTCGATTATCCTATATCTTATAGGGGTAACTGATATAGAGCCGCTGCGATTCCACCTCTTCTTTGAACGATTTATCAATCCTGAAAGGATGTCGTATCCTGATATTGACGTAGATATCTGTATGGAGAGGCGTGAAGAGGTAATCGCTTATACCATGCAGAAATATGGTAAGGACCGCGTTGCCCAAATTATAACATTTGGCACGATGAAAGCGCGTATGGCCATCAAGGATGTTGGCCGTGTTTTAGGTGTTCCTCTTGCAAAAGTAAACCATATTGCAAGTTTGATACCGGAAGATCTCTCTATTACGATTCCTAAAGCTATAGAGATAGATCCTGAGCTTCGTAAGTTGATGCAAGAGGATGAAGAGGCAGGAAAGATTTTAGAGATGGCTAAAAAGCTCGAAGGAGCCATTCGTAATACGGGTGTCCACGCAGCGGGCCTTATCATATCGGGAGATCCTCTTACAGACCACATACCGATTTGTGTGGCAAAAGATAGTAATTATTTTGTTACACAATATGCCATGAAGCCTGTTGAAAAGGTGGGGATGTTAAAGATCGATTTTCTAGGTCTTAAAACTCTCACTTCCATTCAAAAAACGGTTGATACGATTAGAGATCATAGAGGAATCGAAATCGATTGGATAAATTTACCTCTCGATGATGCGACGACTTTCAACCTTTTAAACCAAGGAAAAACTTCAGGTATCTTCCAGTTAGAATCGGGCGGTATGCAAGACTTGGCCAAGCAATTGCATATAGATAAATTTGAAGAGATTATTGCGGTTGGCGCTCTCTACCGGCCAGGCCCTATGGAGATGATCCCTTCTTTTATTCAAAGAAAGCACGGTCTTGAAAAAATTGAATATGACCATGAGAGTTTAAAGGATATCTTGGCTGAGACCTACGGTATCATGGTTTATCAAGAGCAGGTCATGCAGATGGCCTCAAAGCTTGCTGGCTACTCCTTGGGCGAGGGTGATGTTTTACGTTGGGCGATCGGTAAGAAAAATCGCGAAGAGATGGTTAAACAGCGTAAAAAATTCACCGAAGGTGCGCAAAAACAAGGTATTGAAGAAGAGGTTGCTACAGCAATATTTGATAAGGTAGAAAAATTTGCCTCTTACGGATTTAACAAATCGCACGCCGCTGCCTACGGTTATTTAAGTTATGTAACAGCCTTTCTAAAAGCAAATTATCCCTATGAGTGGATGGCTGCTTTGATGAGCTGTGATATGGATGATGTCACAAAAGTGGCAAAGCACATCCGAGAGGCGATAACGCTCTCTATTTCTGTCTTACCACCAGATTTAAATGAATCTAGAGACCATTTTGTGCCGACTGCAAAGGGGATTCGTTTTGCTTTAACGGGTATTAAAGGCGTTGGTCGCGGCGTTGTAGAGGCGATAATAGAGGAGCGCAAAGCAAGGGGCGCTTTTATCTCTCTACACCAGTTCTTAGATAGAATCGATCTTACAAGTGTCGGTAAAAAAACTGTAGAACAGCTGATTGCTGCGGGTTCGTTTGATTTTACAGGCTGGGATAGAGGAGAGCTCCTTACTTATTTAGAAACAGAATTTGAGGGGCTTTGTAAGAAAAAAAAGGAAAAAGCTCTCGGTATTTTAGACCTTTTTGGTGGAAAAGAGTCTTCCTTAGGGACTCGGCCAACAGAGGCTAAGAAGATAGAGTTTTTAGAGATCTTGCGTCGTGAAAAAGAGCTTCTTGGTTTTTTTGTCACGGGCCATCCATTAGATAGTTACAAAGAGACTCTTGAAAAGCTTGAGACGACATCGCTCGATAGTTTAGAGGCGCTTGCCGATAAAGCTCTTGTCAAAGTCGCTTTTGTTTTAGATACAATCCAAGTAAAGATCGCTAGCAAAACGCAAAAGAAATTTGCTATTTTAAGTATTAGCGACGGCTTAGAGCGATTTGAATTACCTATCTGGTCTGATCTTTTTGAGGCGAAGGCAAAGATTCTTATTGAAAATGCGCTTATTTTAGCGGTTCTTCAAGTTGAAAAAAAAGAAAATGCCATGCGCCTTAGCTGTAAAGAGTGCGTTGATCTTGTCCAATTAGATGATTCAGGACTGCTTGCCTTTCAGAAAATGTATACCCAAAGGGTCAATAGCGAGCAAAAAAGATCCGTCCAACAGGAAAAAAAGATGAGTAGCGAAGAAAAAAAACAAGATAAGGTTATCCGCGTCCAGCTCAGTATGGAGAAAGTGACCATGAAGGCCATTTTAGAAATCAAAAAGCTTCTAGCGGACCATCCAGGTGTAGAAAAGAGTGTTCTTACTTTTCAACATGAAGAAAAAACTGTTGGCCTTATCACCATAGATGGGGTCAAGGCAGAGGCGATTTTACGCGAAAAACTCATAAAACTTCCCTACGCTATGGCGTGTGAGATAGTAGACGCCTAATACCAAGATATAGCAATTAAAAGTTTTAATTCGGTCCGCGGAAAGAGACTTGCCATAAAGTAGCTTAAGGAGGTATCTTGGAGGGATGAAAAATACAATTCTCACTTCCTTTCTTTTATTAGGAGCTCTCTCAGCTATAGAAGAGAAGCCCTCGCCGCAAGATACATACGACCGTACTTTGGATGCCTATCAGCAGAAGAAGTGGAAAGAGGTTGTCACCTATGCCAAGGATCTTCTAGATAGCGAAGAAGCGGCTGGCTCACCTTACCTTGCTGATCTTACTTTTTATACAGGGGTTGCTTACTTCCATAGAGAAGATTACGATTTAGCGAATGAATATTTTTCTATGTTTTTAGCCAAACATGCGACACCAAAATTTTTTGAAGAAGCAGTTGTCTATAAATATAAGATTGCAGAAAAGTTTGAAAGCGGTGCAAAGAAACACATCTTTGGTTCGGAAAAATTGCCAAAGTGGGTTGCTGCTTGGGAAGAGGCTTATACGCTTTATGATGAAGTTATCAACACTCTCCCACGTCATGAAATCGCAGCTTCTGCTCTTTTCCATAAGGGCGGCATGCTCTGGAAAGAGGCTAAGTATAAAGAGAGCGTAGATGCTTTTCAAATGCTTATCAGAAGATTTTCAAAACATCCTTTAGCGCCAGAGAGCTATCTTCTTATCGGTGAAGTCTATTTAGAGGAGAGCGAAAGAGAATTTCCAGATCGCGATCTTTTAGAACAGGCACGATTAAATTACAAAAAATTCACTCTAGATTTCCCTGGAGAGAAGCGTTTAGCGGAAGGATCAGCAAAACTGCGTGCTATGGTCGATCGTTACGCAAGAGACCTGTGGGAATCGGCTTCTTTTTTTGAGAAAAAAGGAAAGGTTGCCTCCGCTACTCTCTATTACCAAAGCATTGTGCAAAAATATCCAGAGTCGCAATATGCTGAAGAGGCTTTAAAGTCTTTAGAGAAACTCAAACAGAAACATCCGCAAGTTACAGAAGATGTTGATGGCGAGAAAGTCTCCACGTAATCTGTGGGTTTTTCTACTTTTTGCTATTCTCACCGGCTGCGGTTATCATACCACTCTATCTAAAGAAGAGCCTCTAACTGTTTCTATCCCTCTTATCACAAAGGATGAAGAGGGGTATCTACGCAATTTTTTAGCAAAAGAGCTTACTGCTAGTGGCGCCTTTATATATACTTCACGTGCTTCTCGTTATCAGCTTGTAGTAGAGATTGTACAAGATAAAATTGATACAGTTGGTTACAGCTGGGATAAAACACCCCTTGAAGGCGATAGGGAAAAAAGGCTCTATCCAAGCGAAGAGAGGCGAGTTGTTCAGGCAAAAGTGCGTATTTTAGATACCGATACGGATAAAGATCGAGTGCCTCCTTTCTTGGTAACTTCTCGCGTCCAATTTGATTTTGTTAATCCAACCGTTTTAGAGAACATAGAATTTGTAGACCTTACAGGAGAGAAAACAACGGTTTTACAATTCTCTCAAGGTCAATTAGATTCGCAAGAGGGGGGAAGAGATGGCTCTTATAGGCCTCTTTATAAAGATTTAGCCTCTCAGATTGTAGGAAAACTCTTTCTACAGTATAAATAGATTCATGGAAGTCTCTCGTCTTTTTTTTGCAAATCTTTCAGAATTTGATGTGATGATGCAGTGGGTTCGTGATCATTTAAGAGCTCTTGTTAAGGACTCTAAGTTTATTAAACAGTTTGAACTTGCTATAGAAGAGGCTTTAGTCAATATCATTACCTATGCCTATCCATATCCGCCCGGCTCTATCAAAATTTCTTATGCTTTTGAAAAAGAGAGTGGAAAAATTTCGGTCACTTTACAAGATGAAGGGGTTCCTTTTAATCCTTTAGAAGCCTCTGAACCTATAAAAAAAAGCCAATTAGAAGAATGTAGAGAGGGTGGTTTTGGCATTTTCTTTATGCGTAAAATGACGGACTCTATTCTTTATGAAAGAGTTGGTGACTCGAATGTGTTAGTCCTTACAAAGCAGCTATAAAAATTTTTCTTAAAATTGTGGAAAAGCTGTTTAAAAAAATATCTACTGCAGCTATTAAGGGGAAGAGAGAAAGGTTTTCCTTAAAAATGCTGAATCCACAGAAATTAGAAAAGTTTTACAAAGAGTTTATCAAAGACCTGCCTAAATGGGTCCAAGACGGGATTGTTCAGGTAGATTTAACTCTTCTTAAAAAATTCAATCTACTCAATAAGACACCGGAAGAGGAAAAAGAGATCCAAGCGCAATTTCCTTTCTATTTCCATGTGATAGAGAGTGATGAAAAGGTGGCTCTTTTTAATAATCAATTTATTGTTTGGATTGTCCCTAAAGTCGTAGAGGATGTGCCTACAACCCTTACCCTGATTGCGCTTGTCCAAAAAGAGAAGCCAAGGCTAGAGATTGCCTTTTCTACCGCTGGGGTCTATAACACGCCTAAGTACGTCTTAAAAGTGTTAAGACATTTTCTTACCGAAGTGATCGATACCGAGGAAGAAATTGCCTCGATCACAAAAATCTAGAAAATTCCTTTTGTTTCTGCTATTCTATCCTTCTTAACTTAGGGTATGTTTATGTGGAAAAAGTTATTTGTCGTTTTAAGTGCTACCTCCTTTTTTGGCCTTCAAGCAGAAGAAGACAATAGTGGCTATCAATCGCCTCTCTTTATTAAACCAATTCGAGATAAACAAGAGGTCGTTTTTCATAACCGCCCTTTAGTAAAAATTCATGGTAGAGTGATCTCTCTTTTGGATGTAAAGAAGAAGATGGATTTCTTTCTGCATGAGCGCTATCCGGAGACGCGCACAAGCCCCTCATCTGTAAAATATCCTTTTTACACACAGCAGTGGCGCCGTACTTTAGAAGAGATGATCGAAAACGAATTGATGAAAATTGAAGCCGAAGAGCTTAAAATCAATATCCCAGATGGCGATGTTCGTGAAGAGATGGAGAATCGCTTTGGTCCAAATATCTTTAAAAAACTAAACGACCTCGGCATGAGTTATGATGATGCTTGGGATATGGTTCGAGACGATATCATCATCAGAAACATTGCCTGGTATAGAATTTGGGCGCGCGTTCTACAACTTGTAAATCCTGAGGCGCTTAAAGCTGGTTA
>JAFEGE010000015.1 GCA_018240105.1 Verrucomicrobiota bacterium
AATCACATAGGAGCTATTCGGTACTTCTTGAATCATTATAACCAATGGGCTTATGAGAAATTCTTAGATGACCTTGACGTTATTGAATGCTTTATCACTTAGCCTAACCTTAATTCCACCGCCGAATTTTTTATATTCTTCTAAGATTGCGGAGGCTGTTCCAAAAAAACGACAGCGTGTTTCGCCAAAGTCGTCGCATTCGGGCCCCTCTGCCAAAATCCAGATGCGCTTTTGGTAATCAATATCTGCAATCCCACTGATATCTGCCAAAAATTCATTTAAAATATATCTTCTTCCTTCATCTGTTAACATAAGCTAATTGATACCACAAAAAAAAGCTTCAGAAGGTGCATGCTTTTCAAGCTCTCTTGAAGAAGGTGTATTTTTTATCAGGCTAGCACTTGCCATAGTTAAAGGATTTCAGCATTTCTTTTGCCATCTCAGTAATTTTTATCCATTTACGTGTATCTATAAATTCTTCAGGGTAATCATTTTCATTTGCAAAAAGTTCAAATTCGGTGCGAAAGTTAAAAAGTAATAGGTATTGTTGATCTGTTAGACCAAACTCTTTGTATTCATTTAAAACTCCAGTAGCTGTTCCAAAGAAACGACAGCAAATTTCATCAAAATTGTCACATTCAGGGCCTTCTGCACGAACCCAGGCACGCATCTGATATTCAGTACTAGAAATTCTCGATATATCTAGTAAAAGCTCATTTAAAATGTATTTTGCATCGTGATCTGTTAATATAAATGAGTCGACCCAACGTATTTTAAGATAAGTCCCAACCTATGGTTTTGATATGCCTTCAGCTATTCTTTCTTGTAGTTAAACGCCTCTAAGACTTCTTTTGCTCGCTCAGTAATTTTTGTCCATTTAGGGG
Organism: Verrucomicrobiota bacterium; assembly: GCA_018240105.1. Classification (GTDB taxonomy): domain Bacteria; phylum Chlamydiota; class Chlamydiia; order Chlamydiales; family 2-12-FULL-49-11; genus JAFEGE01. Next base: position 885 of record JAFEGE010000015.1, read on the forward strand.
TGTCTATGAAAAGTTGCGGCCAATTATTAAGGCTAGAAAAAGCTTGAAATTCTTTTCTAAAGGCTAAAAGGATCACATACTGTTCATCAGTGATTTTGTATTCTTTGTAATTTTTTAGAATAGGATCTCCATCATCAAAAAAATGGCAGCATGTTTCCTCAAAATCGTCGCAATTTGGACCTTCACCTTGAATCCAGGTTCGATTTTGGTATTCTATGTTAGAGATACCCCATATAGTTCTTAAAAACTGATTCAAGATGTACTTTTTATCGTCTTCTGTGAACATAAAATTAGTTGATTTAATACCGAATTCCCTTGAGATAACATCTATCGAGAGGTGTCGTTAGTATAAGACTAATCTATTCTTTTTTATAGTTAAATGCCTTCAAAACTTCCTTTGCCATCTCGGTAATTTTTGTCCATTCAGGGGTGTCTATAAAAAATTGTGGAAGATAGTGTTCAAGTCCTCGGTTAATACAAAAAGAATCAAATTCCTCACGAAATTTTTTTAAGAGTTCATATTGTGTATTTGTAATTTCAAAATCTTTGTAGTTTTCTAGCAAAGGATCTCCATCTCCAAAAAAATCGCACACGACATCATCAAAACTATTACATTCAGGTCCTATTCCTTTTATCCAAACTCTTTCTTGATAGGCTTTATCAGATATCCAATAAACATTATCTAGAACGAAATTTAGAATATCTTTCCTAGTCTCCTCATTTTTTTTCATAGACAAACTCCTTAAGAGGTATATGGGTTTCAGGTCCGGTATGGCGTACTAATTGACCTTGTATGGTGAAAGCTTTTCCATCTTTCATATAAATTACATAAGGGTTTTGTTGACATGGATTAGTACTGTGAGGTTTTCCTGGCATTACTCTTATTCTAGTGTGTTCATTCATAGGATCAATATACTCTATCCCACCTCCGCTTTTGGTTATTTTTATTTTAAAATCCTGTGGAATGCCTTCTGGTCTTGGAGGAGCTTTAATCCCAACTTGCTCAAGGAGGTCTCTTGCATGAGCTTCCGTAATGAATCTTTTTGTGTAAGGCTCTAAAAAAACTTCGGCTCTGCTAGACGATATGAAAGAATCTAATAGCACTGGATCATCAGCAAAATCTTGGATTCTTTTAGAAACTGTTTCTTCGAGTTTGTAAAGTTTCTTTAGTTCAGCTATTTCGGGGGTGGTGTAGCCAATCTCGTGTGCAAGTTTTATTGTCCGTTGCGAGCTGTTGATAACTTCAAGCGCTTTTCCCTCAGCTTTTAAGGCAGCTATTGACTCTAAAACAAGGTTTTTCTCGACTGTTTTTAGGGTTTGGTGAAGGATTTGAATCTCTTTTGCACAGCGCATACCTTCTTTTGCATACCGCATACCTTCTTTTGTGTAGTGTACAGCTTCTTTTGCACAGCATATAGCTTTTGTAGTACCTTTAGCAATGCCTCCTGGAACAATGACGATATCGGCACCGTATTTACCAAAGATGTAACCAGCCCGTTCTCCACGAATATTTGATGGGAGGGTGTCCCATTCGGTTACAAGAGAGCAAACTTCGGGTGCGAGCATTTCGCGTAAAGCGACCCACTCTTCTGTAGAGACAAGATCTTTAATTGTTATACAAGCAGTGAGTATTTTCTCACCGGTATCGATAGGATGTATGACAAACTCTCCTAAAAAGAGAAGCGAATTTTTAACACCATCGTAGATACCAATCGGGAGACCTTTTGCAAAGCCTAGGGTAAACTCTGAAGGTGATGAGGGTGGCTGTTTAGAGGTATAAATCTCATAATCTTGTATAGCCTCATCATATTTACCGAGAGCAAAATAGGCGGAGCCTCTTTCGAGATAGGGCAGAGAGCGGGTAGGATCGAGGTTGATCGCTTTGCTAAGTTCATAGACGGCTTGGGTGGGATAGCCAGACTCTAGAGCTTTTTCACCGCGAAGCTGGTAGCTGAGAATAGTAAAATCGGTCTGATTCTCTGTATTATAAAGAGAGGTGTATGCAGTTCCAAATTGGTGATCGATACTACTGTGGTGTAGTTCTAGGGGAGCGCCGCTGATCGTATGGGGTGTATGTTGTGGGTAAGGGATGGGTGGGTTTTTAAAAGCCTCATGCCCAAATAGAGAACCTAGAATACGAATGTTTTCCTCGATGGGAAGTTCATAGCCTGTTGGGCTTTTATAGGAGAGCTCTTCGATTTTATTTTTAAAAGAAGTTGATACTTCTTCTAGGACTTTTTCTGTTTCTGTAAAGGTAAGAGGAGGCGGGTTAGAAGAGGGTGGAGCATAGGAGGGCTCTGATTCTTCTTTGCTATCACAAAGGTATTTTATAAGACAGCCGGCGCCAATAACTACCAAAAGGATGCAGGCTCCGATAAGGATCCATTTTTTAGTTTTCCTTTTACAGAGAAAAATTTCAGCATCGTTAGACGAAGGGATTGTATGGATGCGATATTCTGAGTAGTTTGTAAAAAGAAGCGGCTCTATTGTTTCATCAATAAAATCACGTTCATCTTCAGGTGCGCCAAGCCTTGCTAGATAGGAGAGAAAATAGCGGATTTTTTGTACATCTTCTGGGCTGTACTTTCTTTCTAAATCACCATTTTCTAAATCGGCAACTAGAGAGACAACGTCATCATAGGTTAACGAACTATCGAGTAAGAGTGGTTGATAAGCAGGTGTTATATAAGAAGGCGTCTGTGGATGAATAGAAAGAGCCGGAACTGTGAAGAGAAGAGTTGTTTGTATAAGACGTTTATAAGAGAGCATAAAAAACTCATAGTTAAATGAAGCGGGGTCATTCTGCAGACTTTATAATGTTTTTACAAGAACTTATTTTTTCTGAAAACTTTTTGTGAATGTTAGCTATTGATAATGTTGTGGATATAATTTTTCTTAAATCGAGTTCTTAACTTCTTCTTTGCACAAAAAGAGTTGCCTTTATATTATCGCCAAAATGAAAAAGCTCTTTTTGTGTTTTATTTATCCTCTGTTTCTATTTGCTACATGGGATGAATTATTTTTAGATCAAGGTGATCCCGCTCTTTATGAAAACGTCAACGTAATTACTGGAAAATTACAACTCTCCTTTGAAGATGCAGAGATGATAGGACCTGTCACTATTCCTATTAGACGGACCTATTGCAGTGCAGGTGCAGAGGAACGGGATAAAAAAGATACTGATCTCAAACTGCACGAACTTCGGAAATTTTGGGGGTTGTCTGGTGGTTGGAGTGTTATGCCCCACATGCAGATGCTAGTTGATCCTCGAGTTGGCGAAAGAGGTTTTCAGATGGATATCGTAGTCTATTTACCAGAGCCAAGTGGACAAATAATTCCCTATATTTATGATTCTCGCGTCGGGGATTGTATTACATTAAAGCCTGTAATTTCTAAGGGACAAACTTGTGGTTTATTAAGTGGTAGAACAAACCCTAAAAACAATCGCATTCAGATAGAATTTAAGCAGGGAAAGGCTGTTGTTCATTTAGCAAATGGTGGCTATAGAGTCTACAAAGGTGATTATTTTAGTATTCGCGATAACGTCAAGACATTTGGGTTGCCGCTTGTAGAAAGAGGCCTACGGTACTATCTTTTGGAGGAAGAAAAACTCCCTTCGAACCATTTTTTGGCCTACCGATATGATCTAGAAAAAGGAACAGCTACAGTCACTCTTATTGATCCGACTAAAACAAGAAGATACAGCTCTATTACTATTCAAGCACCACACTCTAAAGCAAACCTCTATATCGACAATAATCTAAAGACTTCATACCGGACGATGACCTTTCGGAAGAGAGATTATTTAGAAGAGGTTTTAAGACCAGGCAGAGGTAATCAGAAAATTACCTATACTCAAACGCAGAAAGGCAAGGGAGCCTCTTTAGAAACTATTTCTTTTGCTGGAAGAGAAGAGTTAAGGGTTGGTTACCAAAACGATAAAGTTGCTGTTATTAAAAAACCCTCTGGTACAGCTGCGGTTTTTTCTTACGCTGCCCGTATAACTTATGTAGAGACTCCAAGCAAAAGCCTTACTGCTTATTACCATGATGAGGGCAAGCTTACAGAGATTAGATATTATGATGTGGATAGAACCTTTCTTTGTTCACAAAAGTTTTTTTGGGAAAACGGTTATCTTATTGCTAAAGCCCTCTTGGATGCAAACGGATATGGGGTATTTTCTAAAACCTTTGTCTATGATGATTTTGGTAATGTTGTACAAGAGCGTCTTTATGGAAATTTAACAGGAGGGTCTCCTGGTCCATACTCCATTAATACAAGAGGAGAGCTCCATGGTGCAGAATCCTACACTAAAACGTATCGATATGATCCTAAGACGAATTTACTTCAAGAAGAGTGCGAAGAGAACGGTATTATCTATACGTATAGTTATAAAAAAGGCACTGATCTTCTTACATCTAAAGTTACTTCACACCACGGCCAGAAGCTTTTTGAAGAGGTGTCTCTATATGATGACCATAATCTTTTAATAGAAGAGAGGATTACGGATGGAAACTTTTCTAAGACGATCTTTTATGAAAATGATGCAGCTACAGGTTTGCCGATTCAAATTACAAAAGACGGCATCACAACGAGATATGTCTACGGGGCTGCTAAAGAGGTTTTAGAGGAGATTGTCTACGATAGAGAAAGTAAAGAAAGATATGTCCTTTACTCTGCCTATGATACTGCGGGTCGTCTTATTAAAAAAACAGCTCCTTTGGGTGGAGAAAACTTTTATGGATACGATCAGTTTGATGATCTTGTTACGGTAAAAGAAAACAATCGCCCCACACAAGAGCTTTCTTATAATACCATGCACCAGATCTCTCGTATAAGAGAAGGTGATAAATCTATCTGTTTTTTGTATGACCTAAATGGAAGATGCATAAGAGAGGAGAGCCATTTAGGAGTTTATACAGAGACTAAATACGATGTCTTTGGCAGGAAAATAAAGACAACTTCCTCAGAAGTCCAGGATGAAAATGGCACCTCTTACACTCCAGAGGCATCGTTTATTTATGATTTACAAGGCAATTTAATTGAAGAGCGAAACGTAGCGGGCCACATTACAAAAGCGCAATATACAACTCTGCAAAAACCGTTTCATATTCTCAGAAGCGATGGCTCTGAAATTCATCACACCTACACAAAAAATGGCTTGGTTTCTAAGACCTCCGAGCCAGAAAATACAGAGATTTTTTATGTCTATGATTCTTTACAGCGAATGATCTCAAAAGACAGTTGTGGGAGGAGAGAAAGGTTTCACTACAACGGGTTTTTATTAGAGGCTTATGAGACGGGAACGGGGTTATATACAAATTATACCTATGATTCTTATGGAGCAGTTGTTGAAGAAGATACTTCTGGTCGTGTAACACGGTACGAGTATGATCCGCTTGGACGTCTTAGCCTTAAAACTTCAGGCGATATCTCCCATACGACGATTCATGATGAAGAAGGGCAGCTTATTGAAGAGCATACGGAAAAAGAGGATCACTTTTTTTATACGTATGTGGAAGGTAAGAAAGTTGAAATTGCAAAAAACACATCAGAGGGTCTTGCTGTAGATAAATTTTCTTACGATGAATCTGGAAGGGTGATACTCCATACAGATCCTATGGGCGCAAAGACCTCTATAGAGTATGGGGATTTTAGCAAAACTATCATTGACCCAATAGGAAATAAGAGTGTAGAAAGTTACGATCTTCTAGGGAGAAAAATCTCAGTAGCAAAAGAAGATCCTAGTGGACAAAGACTCTATTTTGAGGAGTTTTTCTACGATAGAGCTGGAAATGTAGCAAAGCAATTAACCTACAATAAAGATACGACATTAGAGCTACTTTGCGAATACGATCCACTATCTCGTATAGTACAGCAAACGGAAGGTCAAGATAGAAAGACCTCTTATCGTTATGACAAAAAAGGGCGTTTATTAGAAAAAAGGCAGCCAAGTGGTATAAGTCTTCTCTACACATACGATGCTTTTGATCGCTTAAAGAGCCTCAAAACCTCTGATGGTACTATTTCATATCAATATACTTATGAAAATCATGAAGAGCCCGTTAAAATTGAAGATCTTATACAAAGCAGAGCTCTTGTTTTTACCTATAACCTTTTTTCAGAAAAACTTTCAGAAAACAATAGCCTCTTCTGGGATTACGATGAACAAGGCAGGGTAACTCGGTTTACTTTGCCAGACAAATCGTCTATTGGCTACACGTACCAGGGACGCCATATGGTGCGAATAGAGCGCTTACAAAGCGATGGCAACCGTTTATATGAGCACAACTATACAAAATTTGATGTAAATGGCCATGTAGAAGAAGAGAAATTTATAGGATCTCTCGGGGTGCAAACTACCGAGCGTGATTTTTTAGAACGCCCTATTAAAGTAACTTCACCCTACGCTACAGAAATCCTATCTTTTGGACCATCAGGTCTCTTAATGGAGAGAAACCACTCTCTCTTTCCTTCTAGAAAGTATGGCTATGATGCTTTAGGACAGCTTACAGATGATGGTGATATTTTTTACGATTTTGATTCTTTAGGCAACGCTGTTAACGATAAAGTAGATAAATACAATCAAATCCTTAAAAGCGAAGGGTCCTATTTTCAATATGATCTAAATGGGAATCTCTTAAAAAAAGACGATGCTGAGCCTATTTTCTACGAGTACGATGCTTTAAATCGTTTAACTCGTAAAAAAACTAAGGAAGAAGACGTTTTTTATTCTTACGATCCAATCTCAAGGCTTGCTTCTCGAGCAAATGGTTCCGGTAAATATTTTTATCTCTATGACGGAGAAAGCGAAATAGGGCTTCAAAATGAAGCAGGGCAAATTGTGGAGCTCAAAGTTTTAGGCCTTGGTATTAAAGGCGAAATCGGCGCTGCTGTTGCTCTTGAAGTGAAGGATGAAATCTTTCTGCCTTTACATGATACAGGGGGCAATATCATTGCTGTTGTCGATCTCTCTAAAAAGATCCGAGAGACTTATTTAATGGACGCTTTTGGTCGAGAGGAAAAAGATGGCACAATTTCTCCATGGCGATTCTCTTCTAGACGTCATGAAGGAGATCTTGTCTACTTTGGGAATCGATTTTATGATTTGATCCTTTGTCGTTGGTTAACCCCAGACCCAATCGGCTTTAAAGACCACCGCAATCCCTATCTATTTGTTCTCAATAGCCCAACAAATCGTTTAGATCTTTTTGGCCTCTTATCCATACAAAATTTTAAGGTAGATTTCTATTTTGATGCGCATAGCCAAAGATACTGTTATCCTTCAGAGAGTATGTCTCCGCCACAGCCCATAAGCTGTTTGATGAAACCACGCTCTTCACAAGGGGTATTCACAGATGCAATGTGTATTTTATACTGCTCTTATCCCCTACAATTTACGCCAAAAGAACAAGAGCAGGGGTTTTTTGACTTTGGCGATCATATACACAATTTCACACCACCTACAGGAAGTTTAGTTGGTTTGTGGACGCATCAAAATGGAATTAATACTTCAATTGATGATTGGAAGGAGCAAGGTAGCCTGCTTTGCTCTCATATTCCTGCAGGCATGCCACTTCTTTCTATTTACAATCCGACTGATGGAAGTTTTGGAAATATAGTTCGTGTTGGCTATTTTTATATGACAGGAAAGCACAAGCATGCAGCAAATTTACGAAAAATACACACAGATATTGCGGCTAGCTTAGATAAAATTAATGAAGATGCTCTTTTTAGCCATTTTGCATACAGTGAAGGGGCTATTATTGTTTGGTCAAGTTTTAATGGGTTAACCGATAAGCAAAGACAACTATTAAACGATCATCTTCTGATTAATACGATTGGTGCAGGACGGTTTTGTCCTAAAGATTATGGAAAAGAATCTATTAACTATTTTTCAAGTAAAGATTTTTTAGCTAAAATTTTAGGCAGGAAATATCTTGAAGACGATAACTATATTATGAGAGAAATCCATTGTGTAACACCAAGAAGCCAGAGACCATTTGGTCTTGATCATAATTTCGCCTTTCCTACACAACAAGAGGCGTGTCGTGCTATTGTAAGAGATGTGAGTAAAAAATGGGGACTTTATGCGAACAGTCGTTAAGTGGTTACTTCTTCCTTTTGTTTTGATGGGAGCTAGTGAAGAAAGAGATGACGGGAAAGCAGGGAAATACCTGAATAATGTTGTAAATAAATTTGAAAAGGAAATTGAAAAAGAATTCAAGGTTAAATGCTGTAAATTTGGCGCTAGTATGCCTAAAGATATTGAAAAAATTACGATCGGATTTGAAAAAGCAAAAAAAGGGACTATTGAAGAAGCTCGTGTTTTGGCAGTTGCGATTATGCAGAGGTTTTTAGATAAGATAAATCAAGATGAAGATGTTAGGCCCTATCTAAGAGAACATCCATTTACAAGAGATCGTGTTCTTTTAACTCTATCATTTACGGATGAAGATATCTGTTATGTAACTTTTATTCGCGATGAGTTGGAATATCTGAAGTCAGGTGAGAAATGGACTTTTATTACGGCTTTAAATGAAACCTTAGAGGAAGCTTTGAAGAAGATGGAAGGAGGGGTAAAGTGATCAGAGTTTTATGTTTATCGCTAATACCATACCTACTATGGAGTGAAGAAGTGATTGTAGAAACCCCCTTTGAATCTGTACCGGTTGGATTAGAGCATACCCTGTTGTGTATTAACCAAAAGATAAAATATGTAAGCCTGGAAGAGGGGCTTCAAGAGCAGATCCATGGGATTGAAGAGGTTTATTTTGATCAGGCCTTTATTCAGAGGGTAAAAGCCGCTGCCGAGAAAAATGAAGAGGGCGAATATGTTGAGAATTGGCCCAATGGGAAAAGAAAAGCACGTATTCCTTACAAGAAAGGTTTACTTTATGGCCATATACATGGGTGGTATCCGGAAGGCGCGGATGCTTTCAAAGGTTTTTATAAAAATGGGTTAAGATTGGGTATTCATATAACTTTCCGTTATACCGATTGTCCTACAGCAACATCGCGTTATGCCCGTGTCTTGCGCTATGATGATGAAGGAATTCTACACGGAGAGCAAATAACATATCATAAATCTGGTAGCTTGTATGTTTATTTCCTTTACAAGCATGGCCTTTTAGATAGCAGAGTAACATTTTATGAAAACTCGTACCGTTATATCGATGGCTGTAAGAAGCATAAAGCAGAGACTCGGGTAGAAGAACGAATTTATGAAAAAGGTGTCTTCAAAAAAAGCTCTACCTACATGGAAGATCTTCATGGCAATAGAAGGCCAATATAGCTTACTAAAATAACATAAAAATTTATAGAGGCTACTCAGAGGTTTTTTAGGAAAACTGATATGGGTTTTAGGGTGGAAAAAATCGTTAAAAAATGGCTTGCTGTACTCATGATATTTTCTTGGAACTTTACAGGAGTGCTTTATGGCGCTGCCTATGAAAAATACGTAGATGAGATTGTAAGTTCTTTCATAAAAGATGTGCAAAAAGAATACGATATAGTCTGCATTGGTAGTGGTGGACGTATGCCAAAATATGTAGAAGAGATATCGTTAGATTTTAACGCCTACAGAAGAGCTGATATTGAAGAGGTTAGAGAGCTGATCGTTCAATTGAGGACAAAGCTTATCGAAAGAGTAAATAGCCATGAGAAAATTCGTCCTTTTTTGATCGAGTATCCTTTTACTTGGCAAGGAGCTGATATATCTATTGCTTTTCAAAAACCTAATACAGGCTCTTATTATCTTGATGGCAGCGTTGCGTTTGTTTGTCCCGGGCGAGGTGGAAAAATTGCTTATAAGCGAGCGGAACTTCAGAAAAAAACCATTTTTGGAATGATTGACACAGTCAGAAACACTGTTGCACCTGATAGAGTTGAAGAACATACGGTCTTTGTTCCTTTATTAGAAGAATCTTACGAAGAAGCAGTTCGAATCATACAAGAGAAAAAGAAAAAAGATCATGATAAAATCGATTAAAAAACATCTTAATTTATTCGTGATATTTTGTTTGAACTCTATGGGATCTCTTTATGGTGCGTCCTATGACAAATACGTTGATGAGATTATTAGCTCTTTTACAAAAGACGTAGAAAAACAGTATGGCGTTGTTTGCTATGGTAGTGGTGGACGTATGCCCAGAGATGTCGAAACAATAAAACTATGCTTCAATGCATATCAAAGGGCGACTATTGATGAAGCTAGAGAGATGGTAGTAGGATTACTGTTGCACCAGATAGAGTTGAAGAAGAAGAGGCCTTTATTTCTTTATTAGAAGAATCTTGTGAAGAAGCAGTTCGAATTGTGCAGGAGAAAAATAGGAAAGAAGATGGAAAAAATGATTAACAAGCTCGGAAGATTTATGAAAAAGAGAGTTAGTTTATTGGTAGCGCTGATAGTAGTGGCTTCTTTAGAGGCAAAATATGAGGAATTTGATGTCTCTCAGCCTATCCGTATTCAAGAGTTAATGCCAACAAGGAATCAGGTCTCTTTTATAGGCATTGAACCTGCAATACCCAAAAATTTTGTAGCTATGAGTCCATCGGGAAAACTTGATTATTGGAACGAGTGTGTTTTTTGGGGACCTAAAGAGGTTTTAGAAGCTTATTTGAACAACAAGGATATGGGGCCTTCTGAGCCGATACTAATGCTTGGTTTTTCTCCATCCATGAAACAGAAGAGACCAGAAGTTTTCGAAGATCGTGACATAGGGAAAACCACTATCGTCGGTAATTGGGGGCAGTACCCTTATCTAATTAATTCGGCTAAGCTCGTAGGACAGAAAATTAACACGCTTCACGTAGGTTTAAATGATGACAAGACCGGAGCTGTTTTATGTTTTACTTTAGTAACGCCGAATAAGTTAGAAGATGAGGTAAGTTTAAAATTTTGGAAAAACTTTATTGAGAACACAAAAGAACTCCCGCCACCGCTTCTTTATAAGGTTTTAGGACAAGAGCTACATCCGGGATATACTATTGTTGATGTTGCAGGGCGTAAGATCAAAGCTATTGCTGAGAGGAAAAAGTCTAGTCGTAGAATCCAATTTATTATCATTCCAGAAGATAGTAGTATCGAATTTAAGTTTGATCAAGCCTTTCAGAGGTTCATGGAAGTAGATTGGCATTTTGGTGAGCCTGTTGTAAAAATTGAGGGCGCGTATTGTATCGATAATAATTGGATTGTTTACCAAATGACCACAACAGTTCTAATCAAAGAAGTTGAAGAGTTTAGTCCAATCCCACTTATTCGTAAGAATATTTTTCTAAAAATGATATAGTACAAGCAGATTTTAGATAACCATAGGAACTGATTTTATGATAGGAAAGGTCCTTAAAACCTCAGTCCTTCTCGCCTTGATATTCTTTGGGAGTATGACCTCTCTTCATGCAGGCCTCTCGGAGCGATATGTGACCGAAATTGTAGACTCTTTTGCTAGAGAGATAGAGAGGGAGTATGGGCTTACCTGCCAGGCGAGTGGTAGACGTATGCCTAGGGGAGTAGAGACGATAAAGGTGCGCTTTACGGCGGAGCGAAGAGCTACAGTTGATGAGGCTAGAGAGTTGCTTGTGCAGGTAAGAGAGCGGTTTGTGCAGAGGGTCAATAGCCATGAAAAAATAAGACCTTTTCTACAGGATTATCCCTTTACTTCTGATAAGGTAGATATAAAGATTACTTTCCATAAGCCAGATAATACTTACTACTCCGATGGTAGTGTGACAGCAGTGCGCTCGGCAAGCCGTGGCAAAATGATTGCGTATGAGGGAATCGAGCCGCAAAAGAAGGTCATCTTTGGGACTATTGATGTCGTTAAAAACATTGTGATCCCTGATAAACTTGTGCAAGAGGAGGTTTTTGTACAGCTGTTAAGAGAGCCTTATCAGGAAGCTCTCTACCTTACGCAAGGGAAAGGAAAAGAAGCTACAACGGTCGCTGCAAAGGTAGGAAGATAACATGAAAGATAGAGTCCCTATATCTAAAAAAAAGAGTCGAGCATTTCAGAGCATTTTAGATCGTTTACTTTTAGAGGGAATGATTACTAAAGAAGAAGAGGTCAATCTCTCTAGCAAGATTGTCGTGGAGAAATTTGATTGGAGACGCTTTGCGCGGTACGCTTTTATTATTGCATCGCTTTGTTTTATTTTTGGGCTGTATGCATTAATAGATGACAGGCGATTCTTAGAGGTGTTTTCTTACTTTTTTATGGGGTTTGAGAAGGCTCGTATTGTTTTTCTAGCGGGGTTAGTAACAGCTTGCAATAATCTATAAAAATCTGATACTATATAATCAAATGAACAGATTTATCAAGATTGGAGAAGCAGCAAAGCTGCTTGGCGTCAGCATTCAAACTCTTCGAAGATGGGAAGAGGATGGCTACATTGTTCCCGCAAAAAGATCTAAAGGCAATACTCGTTACTATGACGTAGAATCCTTGCTAGGCAAAAAGATGGAAGACCGTTTGACGATCGCTTATGCAAGAGTGTCAAGCCATGATCAGAAAGGCGATTTAAAAAGACAATCGCAAGTCCTTTCTGATTATTGTGCAAAGCATGGCTGGAATTTTCAAGTGGTTGAAGATTTAGGCTCTGGGATGAACTACCAAAAAAAGGGTCTTAGAAGCTTGCTGAGTATGATTTTAGAAGGTAGAATGTCACGCCTTGTGGTTACCCATAAAGATCGTTTATTACGTTTTGGAGCAGAGCTTGTATTTGCTCTATGTGAGGCTAAACAAATTGAAGTGGTATTGATTAATCAAGGTAGTGAGATCTCCTTCGAAGAAGAGCTTGCACAAGATGTTTTAGAAATTATTACAGTTTTTTCAGCTCGTCTCTATGGTAGTAGAAGTAAAAAGAATAAAAAACTTATCGAAGCGGCCAAGGTCTTAATTTCCGATGACACCTGATATGCGGACCTACCAAAGTCGTATAAGAATGGATTCTCTGCAAGAAGAGAAGCTGCAAGATTGTGCTACTCT
>JAFEGE010000016.1 GCA_018240105.1 Verrucomicrobiota bacterium
GCAGGAATGGGCTTGTAACGCACAGGGTGTCCAACGATAGCTACGGAGGTCAGCTACAGAACGGTGTATAGCATGTGGTGTGTGCACGCCGGGTAAAGACGTAGGAATTAAATAAAGTGAGTCATCTTAGGGTTAGGGTTAGGGTTAGGGGTTAGGGTTAGGGGGTTAGGGTTAGGGTTAGGGTTAGGGTTAGGGTTAGGGTTAGGGGTTAGGGTTAGGGTTAGGGTTAGGGTTAGGGAACAGGTTTCTCCGGGAGCACGTGGTCTGATCGGGAGCACACGAAAATCTTGTTAGGAATATGCCCCATATAAAGTGCCACCCGACGAAGAAAATTTCCAAAATTCCCACTCCTACCCCCTGTATTACCCAAAATGACCGGTTTTTTTGGGAGGAACCGGGAGCAATGCGGGAGCAACTCTATTGACCCCGGGATTTGAGGCGTGCGAATGATAGACAATTTTGTTAGGTATCTAACGCACCCGAGATCTCATTATTTGGATGGCTCTATCGAAAGTTATGAATTTGTCGCGCAAAACACTCAGTAAAATCTTCCAAAAATTATTTCTCGAGAACCAAGGGTCGGAGCAAGGCGCTCAGTGTCTCTACCCCTAGTAAATATGATATGGGCTATCGACCCACACGCTTTTCATTCACTAACCCAGCGTTTGAACAAAGTTTTCTCTATTAAAATCGGGATTTTATCGATTTTTTCAAGGGTTTGGGTGCCACGTCATCAGATGACGTCAGATGACGCTGGGGATGGTGGCAAATGAAAGCTGGCAGCAAGGGCTATGCTGCTCCCCTTGGGTGCAAGGCATGTTTACTAATTGGAAAGGGGTGAAATACCGTGATGAAATTTCGTTGCGGTCTGGAAATTGGTCGCTGAAAAAATACTTAACCATTTTTCGAGAAATTTTTTTTATGTCGGAGGCATGTTTGAAATGATAGAACACGCTGCCTGAGCATAGCTATGCTGCGCACATGTGGTATTCGTGTAGAGGGGACTGAGGGCTACCGAATGCACTTAGAGCGCCTTAGTTTCATCAATGCTAACCCAGTCAAAATTAAATCCAAAAAGACTAAAAAAATATTTTGTGTTTTTTTTTCGGCATGTTTGAATTAATAGTGCACAGCGGATAAGAGGAGTCCCATAACGCACACATGGAATCTGATAGAAGGGACTGCGGGCTACCAGGTGCACGCTGTGCGCCTTAGTTTCATTGATGCCAACCAAGTCAAACATAAATCTAAAATGACTAACTTTTTTCTGGTATTTTTTCGCGGCTAAGTCTTTTGAAAATGAGATCTCGGCCCACAGGCATGCTGCTGAAACAAACGTTACATGGATAGACGCGTCCTGTTCCCAAATCAAAGAATCGCCGCTAGACCATACCTCTGACGTCACTCCTTGGGGAGGTAATCCGACCTCAAAGTTATAATCTATTTTTAGTACAGCGACCTTTTGGCGAGAGCTGGAGAGCACTGTGGCTCATTCTTGTGCACCGAACGATGCCCACTGAATGTGCACATAGTTTGCACACTGAAATATTGGTCCAGGATGCGTGCGCGGCACCGATATGGCCTCTGAAATGGATAACATGATCAATATGCTATGGCTGGATTTGCTCCATTGTTTGACACTGCCTTATGACGCGAGTGGTGTCAATCGATAGGTGGCTCAAATGCCTACAAGAATATGTCAACTTCAAGTCAAATACACTGCGGGTGGTGACGTAATTCGTTAACCCCCATTAAATTGTTAATTAAAATAACAACTGTAATTAATTCAGTGTGATGCTGGCATTGTGTGGAATAGACGCGCGTCATACCAAGGATCAAAACAAGGTAAGGTTCAAAGCGACAGCACGCCTGGGTCGCGAGATATTGACGCGAATATGTGTACTTGTTGGAAAGTGTTTTCTGAGCTGTTTGAGGGTGTTTTTCTCCTCAACCAGGAAAGCTATTGCCTTGCACAGGGTGTCAATAGATAGATAATACTGAGAGCTACATTTTGGTATATAGCATGTGGTGTGTAGACGCTGGGGGACGGCGTGGGAATTAAAATAAGCATGTTTTGGAGTGTTTTGGGGAGGGGGTTAACTCGTATCACGCTTAAAACCAATAATTTAAGCATATTTCTATTCGTAAATAGATGCAGAATGTATGTGTAGGTGTTTGAATTTGTGGAGAAATACTTTGTGGTTTGTTGTGATTCCAAATAGCGAGCGAGTGCTCGAGGTCAAACGGAGAACGGGGTCAATGCGTATAGGGACTTCTGGTGTGCGCTTGAATTCCAGCGCCACTCACACACACATCGTGTTCTTGGTATGTATGGATAGCTATTGATGCCAGCAACATTTTGACGTCCAGCAGATATTGTATACATCAAGGGTGGTGACGTAGCGACCAATATAAGTGAGATTGGGACGCGTATAGGGGATTTAAACACCAACCGGCATAAAACCAAAACAAGATAAGCGCTGGGGGTAAACAGGGTGTCAATAGATAGGTATAAGTGCCAGCTACAAAACGATGTCTCATACGTGGTGTTTGCTTCACGGGTTGTGACGTAATCATGAAAATAAGAGTGGATTATATAAGAAAAGCAATAGTTAAAATAGTGA
>JAFEGE010000017.1 GCA_018240105.1 Verrucomicrobiota bacterium
ATGGTTACAAAGATATTTCAAATTGGCAAAGAAAAGATATTCACTCCCATACAAGAAGAAGTCATGACAACCGAATTAGAAAAAGTTGCTTTAGAGGCTGTTTTTAAAGCCGGTAAAATTTTAAAAGATGGCTTTTACACAGAGTTTGCAATCACACAAAAATCTAACCTTCAAGATCTTGTCACTTTTTTTGATGTAAAAACCGAGCAGATTCTTAAAGAGGTAATTCGAAGCCACTTTCCAAGCCACGCCTTTTGGGGCGAAGAGGAGGGAATCGAAGGCGATATAGAAAATGAGATCACCTGGATTATGGACCCGATCGATGGCACCTGGAACTTTGCAAGGCAAATCCCCTCCTTTTGCATCGGCATGGCAGCTTTTTATAAAGGTGACATCCTTCTTGGCATCTCTTATGACCCGATTGCTAATGAACTATTTATCGCACAAAAGCAGAAAGGCGCCTTTATGAATGGTAGAAAGATCAAAGTCTCCTCTATAGCAAATCTACCAGCCTCCGGCATTTCCGTAAGATCTAGAAAAGAGGTTGCCTACATCCATGAAGTTGCCGTAACAAGGCGCTCTGGCTCTAGTATCCTCGATCTGTCTTATGTAGCCAAAGGCTCATTAGACGGCTTTATAGAGTGGGGCCTAAGCGTTTGGGACTTTGCTGGCATGACACTCCTTATCCAAGAAGCGGGAGGTATTGTTACCGACGAAGACGGCAATATCCCTGTACTACAACCGAACAAAAAATATACAATTGTAGCGACAAACGGTCTTTTACACGATGAGCTTTTAAAATGGATATCGACGGCAAAAAAGTAGCTTTAGAGATTAAAGAGGAGATCCGCCAAGGGATTAAAGCCCACAAGCTCGTACCGGGCCTTGCTTTTGTGCTTATTGGCGAAGATCCCCCTTCGCAGACTTACGTCCGCATGAAAGAAAAGGCGTGCCACGAGGTCGGCATCTTTTCTAAAAAGATAGAGCTTCCAAGCAATGTCTCAGAAAAAGAGCTTCTTACTCTTCTCTCTTCTTTAAACGAAGATCCAAAATACCACGGCATTCTCGTCCAAATGCCGCTGCCAAAACACCTCGACACCTTAAAAATTCTGACAGCCATCGATCCAGCAAAAGATGTCGATGGGTTTCATCCCCTCAACATCGGTAAAATGGTAGTGGGTGATCCCACAGGCTTTCTTCCCTGTACCCCCTTTGGGATTATCAAACTTCTAGAGGCGTATAAAATTAAAACAGAGGGTAAAGAGGCACTTGTCCTAGGCCGCAGCCTTATCGTCGGACGCCCCATCGCTCACCTTCTCTCACAAAAAGCCCCCTTCGGCAACGCAACAGTCACCCTGGCCCACAGCCACAGTAAAGATCTTAAAGCGCTTTGCAAGCAAGCAGATATACTGGTTGCCGCCATGGGAAATCCCCTCTCCATCACGGCCGATATGGTAAAGCCAGGCGCGGTTGTCATCGACGTCGGCATCACAAGAAAAGAGACAAAAATTGTAGGCGATGTCGACTATGAGAATGTCTCTAAAGTTGCCTCCTACATCACCCCCGTACCCGGCGGCGTAGGCCCCATGACGATCGCTATGCTGCTCTACAACACTTATCTTAGCGCTAAGAGTCATAGCGAAAAATTGCTATACCGAGAGTAATGCAAGAATCGGGATGTGACAAGAAGGTGCCTCGCTTTTGACATAGGCAAAGTAACCCGTGTCATTTATAGGTTAAAAAACTATAGTTAGCACCCCTACTCACTAAGGAGCTAATATGTACGCCGTGTTATCTTGCCTATGTTGCCCAATAGTACACCCTTCGACTTTCGAGCCAACAGAACCTAGCGTTGTACTGCGACAGCCGCTCTATGGAACTACAAACGCTGTAGATATTGTGGCTAGAAACCGTTTGCTCATTATGTCTATGTGGCCTCCTCTTTAAATCCTACTCTCTTGGGCATTACCTTAGCTGTAAGAGTTCCAATCTCCTTCTATACAAATTGACATTTTACTTTTTTAAAATTATAGTTAGTACTCTTATCACTAAGGAGCTATATGTCAGCTATCTCAGCTTGCCTATGTTGTACAAAAGTAAATTTTTCCGCTTTTGAATCAAGAGAACCCAGCGTTGTACCGCCACCCCCATTCTCTACAGTCACGCAGATTACAGATAGTCTAGCTAGAGACCATTTTGCCCCCTTTCCTGCTCCAGTTCTACCTTCTCCCGCTATCTATCCAACAGTCTCTAATCTTCAAAAAGAGACAGCTGTTGCATCATAGAGAGCGCCATGATCTCTAAAGGAACTCTTACCATAGAGAACTTTGCCTTCGGCTATACAAGCGAAGGAGAGGGACCTGATGCTTTGGTAATCGGAAGCTCTCTTTACTATCCGCGGAGCTTCTCTTCAAATCTAAGAAGGCACCTTCGTCTCCACTTTGTTGATTATAGAGGCTTTGCAAAGCCTCTAAATCCTAATGAAGATAGAGTCCCCTCATTTGATCGCCTTGTAGATGACATCGAGACAATCCGCAAAATGCTCTCTTTAGAGAAATGTCTCGTGATAGGCCACTCGGCGCACGCTCTTTTAGCCCTCTCTTACGCTAAAAAATACCCACAACACGTCTCTCATCTCGTTATGATTGCTACTTCGCCCAATTTGAGTCCAACCTATATGGCGATGGCCGATGAGCATTTTAAAGAATCCGTATGGCCAGAGCGTAAAGAAGCCTTAGCGCAAAAACTAGAGGCCTTCTCGGATGAAAAACTCCTAGAGCTCCCTCCTAACAAAAGATTTATCCAGTGGAACATAAACAGAGCTCCGCTATCTTGGTATAACTTTAACTATGATCCTTCTCCTCTTTGGGAAGGGGTTATTCCGAATATGGCTATTTTAGATTTTCTCTATAAAGTGGCTCTCAAAGATTTAGATATTGCAAGAGGACTCGAGAGGTTTTCCCTCCCTGTCTTCTTAGCCTTAGGCCGCTTTGACTACCTCATACCCCCGCCAAAGAGCTGGGACTCTCTCCGCTCCAAATTCAAAGATCTAACTGTTAGAATATTTGAGCATAGCGCTCACAGTCCGCAACAAGAAGAGTCCTCTCTCTTCGATAGTGAATTATTAGATTGGCTAAATTTTTCTAATTAGCTTTTTTAATTTTTTTACGTCTTGTAGTTAAAGCTTTAAACTTTTGCGTTTGCGTAAGATCCTATGCCATAGAGTTTTTTTTCAACCAAAACACTATTCGAATCGCTGGTCCTCTGCTATATACTGCTCCTGATTCAATAATCAGTTTTGGCATCGTCGGTAGCTCTTATCTTTGAAATTGCCAAAATTTAGCCAACTTTTTAAGTTTGGCTAATTTTGGCACCGGCTTTGCCTATTTCAAATTCGTGATACCTTCTGGCTCCACCTCGATTCTTAATTTACTCTCGGTATAGAGCTATCAAAAACTACGAGCATCGCGAGGAGTGCCCAAAAATAACCGCTTCCTGAAGCGGGTTAAGTTGCCGTAAACGTATAGGCTCACCTACCCCTCTAGCTAGATAATTGTTACTTGCTACACATGGGAAAGCTAGTCCGGGTAGAGCGGTAGAGCTTAGTAGTACAGATTTGAGCTCGCTAGTAATAAAGATATTTATTCTTCCTGCTAGTTCTTCTACGGTCGTTTGTCTAAAACCTTCTTCTACAGGTTTGTCTTTTCTGCTCATTTCAGATAAGGCTGATAAGGCTCTCTCTGTTATAGGCAAAATATCAGTATCTCGGCATAACCATAGAGCTATATTCAGGGAAAATTGCACGTTTGTACATTTCACGAAAGTATCAATTGTGATTTGTGTGATTCTATCTTGAAAGACAGTACGAATTCGACCTTCCGCTTTAGGGTCCTCTGCCACTGTAGTATGATAACCCGTTAAGGCAGTCGCAAAGGCATCCATAGCTTGCGTAGAAAATTTAGTTAAAATAGGCGATAAAGATGTGCACGTCATAATAATTAACCTCTTAATAAATTAGTAAATAGAAATTTTTTTTATTTTACTGAAAACTATAGCTTTTTAAATTATAGATGATATACCGCTCATGATTCAAGAATCGGTTTTGGCATCGTCGGTAGCTCCTAGTTTTGAAATTGCCAAAATTTAGCCAACTTTTTAAGTTTGGCTAATTTTGGTACCGGTTTTGCCTATTTCAAATGAGAGGCACCTTCTTGCCACATGCCGATTCTTTAATTACTCTCGATACATTTTACAAAACATGCGCTTTTAGTTTTCATCAGGCGCAAGGCTGACGTCGAAGGAGGCCCCTCTTGAAGACAGGACCGATTGAGACGGATGAAAAATAAGAGATGCAGGCAAAATAAAACGTATCGTTTATGGTTTAAAAGACCATATCTGTCAAGAGGCAAGATTGCTCAAAGAAAGCAGCTTATACTAATCCAAATTCACAACGCCCACAGTCCGCAACAAGAAGAGCCCTATCTCTTCGATAATCACCTATTAGATTGATAAATAGAAAGAGAAGTGCGCAAAATTTTCGCAAATAATCTAAAGACTTGTGCTATACTCGTACTGAAGTATTGCTATTCTAGATTAACTTTTGAGCTTTCTTCAGTCTAACAACGAACCAAAGAGAACTTATGTCAACATCTATTGCAACTCCAACAATCCAACAAATCTTACAAACTTGTTATTGGGAAGCCACAAAAAAAGATGGTTTTATTGATTTTATTCAGAGGGTCCGTGGTCCAAAGGCTGACGACTCTGGTAAATATACAATTAAAAAAACAGACCTAAGGAGTTTATTCGAAAAAACCTTATGGGTACGCCAAGATAGAGCAGATGGCCATCAAAAATGGATACATCCAGTTACAAAAGTTGTAATTGAATATGTCGCACGTAAAACGGATATCGACCCCGGTGCAGTCTCA
>JAFEGE010000018.1 GCA_018240105.1 Verrucomicrobiota bacterium
CCAAATAACGAAAATGCATTCCTACCTCCTTTAAAAAGCCCAAATATGCCTTTTTAAAACAGTCTAAGATCGAGTAACAAGCTTATAATCTGCTTGTTACTCGATACTCTTGCATCTTAAATAGCTCCATGTATCTTCAAAAAGAAAGGGGGCTATATTGAAAACTCTATTACACATCATTGCATCACCAAGAGGAGATCTTTCTCGTACCCTCGGGATAAGCCATGCCTTTTTAAAGACCTTTCAAGAAAGCCATCCAAGCTGGAAAATTGATACGTTAGATCTTAGCGAAGAAAAACTCCCCTCCTTAACAGCTAAAGAGGTAAGCGGCAAATACGTCTTATTAAGCGGTAAAGAGCTCTCGCCCGACCTAAAAGAGGCTTGGAGCGCAATTCTAAAGCATATCAACCGCTTTTTAGCCGCTGATATCTATTTGATCACCACCCCCATGTGGAATTTTAGCATCCCATACATGCTAAAGCAGTATATCGATATCATTGCGCAGCCTAATTATCTCTTTAAATACACCTCTTCAGGAACCGTTGAAGGGCTCGCAAAGAATAAAAAGATGTTTGTTATGATGAGTAGAGGTGGTGAATATAGCGCACCTTCCTCTCAGAGTAAAGATTTTCAAGAGCCTTATCTACGTACAGTCTTCGAATTTGTGGGGATCACAGATATCACTTTTGTAAAAGCAGAGCCTATGGATGTAAAAAAAGATCTTAGAGAAGAGCGTCTAGAAAAGGCAAAAATGGTGGCTGTAGAGATCGCAAAAAAAGCAGTCTCATCGTAAACCCTAGATAGTATAGATCGCCAGAAAACGGCAGAATCGGTATGATCAGAACTTATGAAGAAGCATATTGTAACAGGCCTTGTGATTTTGCTCCCTCTGGCTCTGACCATTACCATCTTGCATTTTCTTATCCATTTTCTTACAAATCCCTTCCTTGAGATTGTTACAAGCCTTCTTTCCAAGACAAGCTTTGGAGAGAGAGGCTTTCTCTTTCTCTCCCCTGAGCAAGTGATGCGCTATACGAGCCAAGGGATCATTTTAATCTGCCTTTTTTTAGGTATTTTACTCCTTGGGATGCTGGCTCGCTGGTGCATCGTGCGCTGGGTGATCCAGTGGGGCGATAACATTTTACACCGCCTTCCCATTGTCAATAAGATCTATCGCGCTGTAAAAGATATTGTTGTGAATATATTCGGCCACGGGACAAGCAGCTTTCATCAAGTCGTTATGGTTCCCTTCCCAGGCGAAGGAATCTTTGCTTTAGGTTTTTTATCGCAAAGAGCCCCGAGGGTCTGCTCTGAAAAAGAGGGCTCTGAGCTCATCTCTGTATTTGTCCCCACAGCGCCAAACCCGACTACAGGCTTTACTATTATGTACCGCACAGAAGAGATTCAATATATTAGCATGCGCCCCGAAGAGGCCATCAAATATATTGTCTCTTGCGGCATTGTAACACCGACTGATCACCACGGTAGCACGCCAGAGGCCGCTTCATGAAAAAAAATCTTCTTTCAGGGCTGGCGCTCCTTTTACCTTTGGCGATAACTTTATGGTTTTTTCTCTTCCTCATCGACCTTACGACAAATCCATTCATGGAATGGATCCAACACATGCTATCCTTCTTCTTTTACCCTGTAAATGTAGCCGCCTATCCTAGGTTATTTACTTTTTTAAGTAGAACCGTTGTTTTGATTCTGCTCTTCCTATCCGTTCTTGTTTTAGGCTTTTTAGCTAACCGCCTTTTCTTCAGCTGGCTCTTAAAAAAGATGCATGACTTACTTTTACGCGTACCTCTCATGGGCGCAATCTACAGAGCTTGTACAGATATTATTTTAGCTGTCCTCTCTGGTAAAAAGAAAATTTTTAGCCGTATTGTGGTAGCCCCCTTTCCTTCACAAACATCTAGAGCCCTTGGTTTTGTTATGGGCAATGCCCCAGATGAACTACAAAAAGTCCACTCTCCTGAAGACTCCAATGAAGTATTAAAGACAGTTTTCATTCCAACCTCACCCCACCCGATTTCTGGCTATCTCCTTCTCACAGAAGAAAAACGGCTACAGACCCTGGATATTTCTTTAGAAGATGCCTTTAAATTCTTGATTTCTTGCGGTATTTTCACCCCCTCATCCAAGCCGCCAACCCCTCCTGAAGCCCTCTAAGCTTAAAAAAGACTGCTATAAGGCTCTTTTATACCAGAAGCTTCTTGAATTTCCCTTGCATTCTTTCGAAGTAAAGCTATATAATTCTTCTCAAAATCGAAGGATTAAATCTTATGACAAGAATGAGTAAAAAGGGTGAACGCAGAGCACAGTGCCCTAAAAAAAGACGCCCTCTTTTTTCTGCAAAAACCGGTGCTAAAAAAGATGCTCTTCCCCACGGATACCGAGAACATCCTAATGCCTTAGAAAGTAAAAAAGTTTTTATACCGAAGGTGAAAAATGTCTAAACATCCAAGTTATGGAAAAGTTGCTAGTACTGGACAAAAGCGCAACGTCTTTAAACGTTTTGAGCGTGTCCGCCTTATGAAAAGCCGAGACCAGTGGAAAGATCGTTCTTCCGTCCTGAGCCTCCCTAAAACTAAGGTACCTACATAGATATCCATCAAATAAATTCGCAAGAAGACCTCTCTTTCGATGAGTCTCAAGTAGATCTCATAGTACGAGAGGTTTTAAGCTTTCTATCTTTAGATGGTGATGAGCTCTTCATACACTTTGTTACAAGTGAAGAGATAGCCTGCCTGCATGGCACTTTTTTCCAAGATCCGACCCCCACAGATTGTATAACCTTCCCTATCGATGCCCTAAACCCCTCTCACATAGGCCCTAAGGTTTTAGGCGAAGTCTTTATCTGCCCCAAGATGGCTCTCTCCTACATGCCGGAAAATCCTTTGGCAGAGCTTACCCTTTATATTATTCACACCCTTTTACATTTAAAGGGTTATGATGATCAAAACGAGAGCGATATCGCTATAATGCGCGCTAAAGAGCAAGAAATTCTCGCTTTTCTTGAGGAAAAAAACCTCGTGCTCTCAAATACTCTTCTCTCTATAAAATAAAATTTATGAGCTTGGAAAGCGGGCTACCTTTTTTATTCTTTTTGGGCTTTTGCTTTGTACTGGGCGTTAAGACAGGCTTAGAGCATTTAGACCC
The DNA here is from genome assembly GCA_018240105.1 of Verrucomicrobiota bacterium. GTDB lineage: Bacteria > Chlamydiota > Chlamydiia > Chlamydiales > 2-12-FULL-49-11 > JAFEGE01. The sequence goes on from JAFEGE010000018.1 coordinate 3,163, forward strand.
CCATTTTTTAGAAGAAAAATTCTCTAAATCACGCGTCCTATTCTTTTTTTATCGCCTTGTCTTAAAACTATTTCCAAAAGAGAGGCTAACCCCCCTTCTAAACTTTTTGCGCCTTACCATTCTCATCACATCTCTTGGATATGCCATCACGGCAACAGCCTACTTTGCAACGTTTCAATTTTTTTTCAAAGATCCACATGCTACGTCCCTAGACTATCTTTCGATTCTTTTATTTCTTAGCGTCTTAATCGGAATAGCCCTCCTCTCTTATATAGTCTTTTATCTCTTCTCTAAACACTTTCCCCTTCTCTCTCTACAGCTCTTCTCTTTGCCCGCTACTTTCTTTCTTCTCCTTCTTTTTCCTGTTATCTATAGCCTTGTGTGGGTAGAAAAAAAGCTTGGCATCGAGAAGGATAGTAAAGACAAAGAGCCTTCAGAGCATTTAAAAAACCGACTCTTAGGGCTCTTAAAAGAGTTAGAGATACAAGAGTATCTAGATCCTCGTGATAAAAACCTTCTCCACTCGCTTGCGCAATTTAAAGACCTTGTCTGCCGTGAGATTATGATCCCAAGGGTTGATGTCATGGCTTTATCTAAAACAGCAACGCTTCATGAAGCTATAACAGCTTTTGTTGCGGAAGGCTATAGCCGTATTCCTGTCTATCAAGATTCGATAGACCACATCGTTGGCGTTATTCTCTATAAAGATGCTATGGAATACGCTTTTATGACCCTCGATAATGAGCCCGAAAAGATTCACAACACTTCTATTGAATCGCTTATAAGTCCGATCATTTACGCACCCGAAAACAAGAAAATCCAAGATCTCTTCCAAGAGATGCGTAACCTTAAAATCCACGTGGCTATTTTGGTAAATGAATATGGCGTCACGGAAGGACTTGTCACAATTGAAGATATCTTAGAAGAGCTTATCGGCACAGAGATCCTTGATGAGCATGATGTCGAAAGCAATGGCTTTATCACAGAGGCTAAAGATAATGGCTGGATCGTCGATGCTAAAATGAGCATTGTCGATGCTGAAAAAAGTCTTAAGATAGCATTTCCTCACAACCCTGAATATGAAACCATCGGCGGTTTTATCCAGTGGAAGACAGGGCTTATCCCAGCAGCAGAGACCGTTATTTATAGCCAAAACTTTAAGATTGAAATCTTAGAGAGCGACAAGCGGCAGATCTTTAAAGTAAAAATCACCCCCGATACCCCTCTTCTTACGCCCGATCATTAGCAAGAGGTCTATGAAAAAATACGTCTTTAAGCCCTACAGTAAACTCTTTCCGACGCTCTTTGAAACCGAGAAGAAGAGAATTCAATCTCATACAAAACGACCTATGGCTATCGAGCATATAGGCAGCACCTCTATCCCTGGATTAGGTGGTAAAGGGATTATCGATATTGGGATAGCTGTAGAGAAAGAGGCTATGGATCTCGTATGTACAGAACTTCAAAGCTTGGGCTATGAATTCAGACCCAATTTTAGTACTCCGAATCGCTATTATTTTATGATTTTTCTTCCTGATATGGAGGAAGGTGAAAGAAGGTATCATCTTCATCTAACCTATCCAGAAAACAGCGAATGGTCCGATTTTCTCGCCTTTAGAAACTATCTAAGAGATCATCCTGAAGAAGCTAAAGAGTATGGAAAAATTAAAGAGAAGGCAGCTTTAGAGGCCAATGAAAACGGCGAGTATTACCGAAAAATGAAAGAGCCTATATTTAAGAAAATTCACACGCTTAGCAGTAAACCTATCTTGGATAATCTTCGTGAAGAAGATATTGAGAATTTAAAAGGTTAAGCAAGACATCAACCTGACACCTTGCTTAAACCCCCCAAGAGAATCGCCACTCTCTTTCCAGCTCCGCTTAACCGACCTCGCATGTTTCACTAAAGTAAACCACACGGATTGGGAAAGCCTTAAGCCTTCAAGAGAGGAGGCTTCTTCCCTTGTAAATGTATTTACCTTAGCAATATTTTTTGCGTTTACAGCAATTAGGCTTTGGCGGGCAGCAATCACATGGGCAGTCGCAAGAACAGTCTGAACAGCAATCACAAGAATCGCAACTATCACATGGACAGCAATCGCAACAAGGCTCACAACAGCAGTCACAAGAAGACTCACAACAATCGCAACAAGGCTCACAACAGCAGTCACAAGAAGACTCACAACAATCGCAACAAGGCTCACAACAGCAGTCACAAGAATCACATTCACAACAATCGCAGCAACTTGGCTCTCTTTTCGGAGGGCACTTACAACAACCAGATTTAGCTTTACGGGAAGCGCCTGCTTTACGCTTAGGCTTGGCAACCTTTCTTCCAGTTTTTTTCTTTGCCATATTATTTTCCTCTTATTTTTATGGATTTTCTTAAGTTTATTATAATTAATTAGAGATTTTTTAATTAAAAAAATAACAAACATTTTTAAATACAAAAAAAATATTCACAGTAAATCTCTTTAAGCAAAAGAGATAGAAAAGAAAAAGCCCTATGTATACATAGGGCAAAATATACTAAGTATCTTTAGAGAGCCTTTATACCGCTCGTCTATTAGATACATCTTTTACAAGGGCCTTCTTGTGAAGAGCACTTGCAACGGCATGGACGATCACATGGTCTTGGGTAGCAATCAAAGAGACCAAAGCATGGGCACTCACAGCAATCGCTGCAGCTGTAATCAAAAAGAGATGGGGCGCAACAGTCATTCATATTGCATCCATAAGCTTCTGGCGGCAGACATGGTGGAACACATAGACGCTCCATTTCACATGGACGACATCCCGATTTTACTTTTTTGCCCTTTTTATTTGATTTAGCGGTTTTTCTCGCCATAACGACACCTGTTTTTTAAAGTTCTACTATTTTATTATACAAATAGCCATTTATAAGACTTAAGACTTTAAAATACAGTAATTTAAAATAAAAAACCGAAGTTTATGCAAAGCTAAAAGCGAACTTCTGCGTTTATGTCACTATATAGTAGATTGTAGTAAGACATAAAAAAGCAAAAATAAATTAAATAGAGAATTTCTAGATATGATGCCCATTTTTTGTAGAAATTGCTGCTTTAATGCTTGGCCAAACCATTGCAATCCATGTTGCACCTATTACTATCCACCTTGCTGCTATCCTTGCTGTAACAATTGTACCGAAGGGTGCGACTCTACAACAGCTCCTTGTGATTGTGAAAAGGGGTGCCGATTGTGCCATGCTTTTACAAACCTGCCGCTCGGAATCTCTTCTCCTTTTTCGGTAGTGCAAGGAGCCAGTTCTAGCAACCTCTATCCAGATTCTATTAATCCCTACGCAAGGGTAAGATTAAACCCGCTCTTTCCGTTTTAAAGGGAACGGACTCGTATCGTCTTCTCTCCTAAAAAGGGGCTCTCTTCTAGCGTCAATTCGAACGAGGCTATGATAAGTGAGTCTAATTTTTTCGGAGCGTATTGCAGGCCTTCTCGCATAAGCTCCTCTAAAGTAGAATCAGGCTTTGGAAGGGCAATCCCAAAGCTACTATTGATAACTGCAATAGAGGTATCGCTCGGAAAGGAGCGATCAATGATAATAGAGGGTTTTAACTGCACTATTTCGGGGTGAAGAGTGTTCTGGAAAATCTCTTCTATCAACCCCTCTAAGGTAAGGATACCCGTTGCCTCTCCATTATCATCTAAGACAACAGCTAAAGGCTGGTTATTCCAACGAAACTGCTTAAGCACCTGTAGAGAGGAGTTTTTTTCTGTAATAAACCAGGCAGATCGCGCTACATCTCGCACAAAAGATTCATCATCTAATCTAAGAAGATCTCGCGTGTATAGAATGCCAAAAATATTCTCCTCTTTTTCATAATAAAGAGGTAGATACGCCTCATACTTCTTCTCTAAAAGCGCCTTTACAGAGCGTGCAGTCGCTGTGTAAGAGACCATAGGGACTTTGGCAAGCGGCGTCATCAAAGAGGCTGGAGATTTCGCTCTAAGACCAAAGATGTTATTGACTAAGGTGTCGATCTCCTCTCGCCCTTTTATAAGATAGCGCGTCTCTTTTACCTCTATAGCGCTCTGAAGCTCTTCTCTTGTTAAGTAGTTATTAGAGGGTTGCGGGCTACGAAAGACCCAATCTACAAAACGACAAATTTTATCGATAACCCAAATAAAGGGTGTTAGAAGTTTAGATAAAAAGGCAATCGGAGTAATACCTAAGCGCACCACATGCTCCGCATAAATTCTTGCCGCAAAAAGAGGCGCTAACTCAGCAAATATGACGACTATAAAAATTTGAGGGATGATCGCCCAGCCTGGATCAAAACCTATTAAACCAAAGAAATGACGCGAACTTTCAGAACCTAAAATAAGAAAAAAATTAACGCCGATAAGAGTTGTTCCAAAGAGATAAGTTGGCCTTAAAAGAAGCTTTTCTAAAGTAAGGGCTTTTTTATCCCCCTGGCTAATATAAAACTGGAGCCGTATCCGATTATAGGAAACAAGAGCCATCTCCATCATAGTAAAATAGGCTTGAAATAAGATGCAGCCAACCGAAAGGATTAAGAAAAATTGCCAATCTTCTAGCATTATGGCCTTTTTTTAACGGGTTTTTTACTATTTAAACGGCGTATATAGAGCCTAGAGACACGCGTTGGCGTAGAAGAGAGTACGTGAAACAAAAAATCTTCCGTTAAAAATTTTATCCCACTCTTTGGGATATCCCCCATCTTTTCTGTAAGCCACCCTCCGATCGTTACAGCACTTATCTCTGGATCAAGCTGTATGTCAAAAAGCTCCTCTAACTCTGCCACTTCCAATTTGCCGCTCGTGATAATAACATCTTCCCCCTGTCGCGTAAAAAGAGCCTTCTCATCGCGCTTATCTTCAATTTGACCGATCACTATCTCTACAATATCTTCTTTGGTAACAAGCCCTGAAATAACGCCATACTCATCCACCAAAAGCGCTATCGTCTCCCCCTTGAATTGAAAATGGGCCAGCAAATTTCTTGCGGTAACCGTCTCTGGGAAAAAAAGCGGCTCTTTTACGTAACGTTTTAGATCCTCGGCTTCCTTTAACTCTGAGCGGTGAAGAAAATAGAGGCTGCTAGTCATAATCCCTATAAGGTGATCTATCTCACCATCGATTACAGGCACTTGCGTACACTCTTCATCAATAAAGATACGCACTAATCGATCTAAAGGCTCTTTGATATCATAAAAAAGAATCTCTTGCCTTGGGCTCATAAACTCTTTTGCCATCATCTCTTCAAGATTTAAAGAGCCTGAAATGAGCTTTGCTTCGTCTTGGGTAATAACTCCCCTATCTTTAGAGGCTTTAAGGGCATGTTTAAGTTCTTCTTGGGTAATCTCTTTTTCTTTTTTGAGGAAAAAGAAAAAGATACGGGAGAAAAAGGTAGCAATTGCTGTCATTAAGACTCGAAATGGCCCGATAAGAAACTGTAGCCCATATAAAATAGGAGAGATTTTTGTAGAAAAAGAGGCGTTATGGGAAATGGCAAGCGATTTTGGTACAGTCTCTCCAAAGAGGAGTGTCATAAGAAGCGGTATACCAACGGTTAAAAAACCACTTGAAGAGTCACCAAAGACTTCTGAGGCAATGTTTTGGATGGCTATATTGATCGCCATGTTTAACATTAAAAGTGTGACCAGAAGCTCTTTTGGCTTCTCTAAAAGTCTTGCCACAAGCCTTTTGCGATAACTCTTCTCTTTGGCAAAGAGAGAGACCTTCATGGGCGATAAGGAAAATAGAGCCGTTTCAGAAGCAGAAAAAAATCCTGATAAACCAACCAAGAGGATAAGCAGAAAAATTAGAGTAGAGAGCCACATCGAATTTTATTGCGCCTCTTTATCAAAAAGAACCTTCTTTTTTCCTTTTGGAACAAGACCAAGGCCCTTCATCAATGTCAGCTCAATCCATTTAGGATCGCTCTGGCTTTGAATCTCAAGGCAAAGCTCTTCTCTAAGAGCGGTTGCCTCTTCTTTAATTTTTAAAAGCTCACCCACTCGCTCTTTAAGTTCTCTGTAATTTTCCTGTTTTTTCTTAGAGGCGTGGGCATAAGAGAAAAAAGACAGACTTACAAAGCCAATCACCCATCCCCATGAAACTAGGAGGGATTTTGCACGCTCCCAGAGGCTATCTTCTTCATAAAGCATATGCAGTCTCTCTTCTCTTCTAATCCATACCAGAGAGGATTCTTTAGAGTAAAGAAGCTTTAGAAAGCTGTAAAGACAAAAGACTATTTCACAAGAGATTTCAGCTCAAATCCGCTCATAGAGAGAAGCTCATTAAGTTGTGAAACCGATGCCTCTAGCTCTTCCTTTAAACCCAAGATAGCGCTCATCTGCTCTTTGATCTCTTCCTTTTTATTTTTAACGCTCTTTTCTACGTTAGCTATAGGAAGATTTTCTCTTACTACCGCTTTTGGCATCTGATGTCTCTTTTCTCTCTCACTGCCAGAGCGATCAAATTCTGTGCTCACAAAAGAGACCTCTTCCTCTGCTTCAAGAGAAAACTGCATGACTGCTTTATTCATCTGCATAATTGCCTCATAAAGCGGTGCCTTACCAGCCTCTAATTTTTCCAGAATGACGTAGAGCTCTTCAAAGAGAAATGGCAGTTTTGCCTCCCCTCTTTGTTCCATAAGGAAATAGGCTGAGAGCATCTCTGTAAGCTCTTTTTTGGCACTCTCTAGAGATACTTTTCTATTTGATATCTTATGTAGAAGGTCGATAGACTTATTGAGAATTTGTCTTACCCCTTCTCCTCCTTTAAACCTCTTTTCTAATCTCATATACCCTCCTTATACTATCTTACGACAACATGGGCAGCCATCATCTTCTTGAGAAAAAGACAGCTCCTGCCTATTTACAAAAGAGGCAAGCCTTTTAACGCCGCTTTCAACTTCGTAAAGCGCATCTTCTATCGATGTATGAAGCGCAGCGACTTTAGCAAAAATCCAATTGGTGCTCATCATGAAGCTCTCGTAACGCTCTAACTCCTCTTGCCCGCCTTGCACCAACATCAACATCCCTAAAGGACCGCGCCAGGCCGGGTTCAATTTCATTTCGGTACAGAGAGTATGAAGATACCTCTGTCCATCGACAGTTGACACTCTACCTTCTTGGATTGAAAATAAGAGCTCTTTTAAAGTTCCCAAAAGTAACCTCTCGTACCATAAAAGCGTGACCCTAGCAAAATCTCTTTTTCTAGTAAATTTTTTTCCAAAAATTCTGCTGTTACAAGCACGGGGATTGAAAAATTGGCGTTTTAGCAAAGAGAGACATTGAAAAAGCCTCTGAAGCGAGTCGCTGTAGAAAAGGCTCTATTTAGATAAGGCGTAGTTAACGGCAGAAGCAGTTTGAAGACGAACGGGGTCAATAATTGGTAAGACCGAATTTGTCTCATCTATGACCAAAGGATATTCTGTACATCCAAGAACAACGGCGTCTAAATCATTATGCTGAAGAATCAACATTCGACAATACTCTCGAGCTTTAGGGGTGACATTATTCACCATTAATTCATCATGAATACCCGCGAGAATATTACGTTCTGCCTGAGTGGGAATCACTACTTCTATGCCAGCATTTTGAAGCTTTTTAGCGAAAAAACCATCTCCCATTGTAAATTTAGTAGCAAGAAGAAGCAGCTTTCTATACTCGTGTTCTTTAGCATGCTCACTCACCAAATCAACAGCATGCATTACGGGGATGGAAGAATTAAGTCTACTTTTAATCATGTCATAATATTTATGTAACGTATTACAGCAGATGATGATACAGTCAGGCTTTAGAGCTATTAAACCAAGAAGCTCTTCCTCCAAAAGGTGCGAAGCTTTCTGGTCATTACCATAGCTACTCCAAAGAGCCTCGTAATCAATACTTTTTAATAAAATCTTGGCGCTATGATGACCTCCAAGCCTTGCGTGTACTAATTGGTTTAAGAGCGTATAATACTGAATAGTTGATGACCAGCCCGTACCACCTAATAAACCGATCGTTTTCATGAAAATGACCCTTCTACATTCTTGGAACGGTAATGCCTATTTGTCCCATGTACTTACCACTGCGATCTCTGTAGGAAGTAAGACACTCCTCTTCTCCTCTTAAAAAGAGGACTTGTGCAAGACCTTCTCCTGCGTAGATTTTTGCAGGAAGGGGTGTTGTATTCGAAATCTCAAGAGTTACGTAGCCTTCCCACTCAGGCTCAAAAGGGGTTACATTTACAATAATGCCACAGCGAGCGTAGGTCGACTTACCGATACAGAGGGTTAAAACATCGCGCGGAATACGGAAATACTCAACACTTACAGCAAGAGCGAAGGAGTTTGGCGGGATGATACAGGTATCGGCTTCTATCGCTACAAACTCATTTTCACTAAAACCTTTTGGATCGATGACAGTGCTGTATAGGTTTGTAAAGACTTTAAACTGGTTTGAGACTCTTAAGTCATAACCATAGCTAGAGAGGCCATAGCTAATGATTTTTCTTCCGTTTTCTTCACGTACTAAATGAGGCACAAAAGGATCTATCATCCCCTCTTGCTCGGCTTTTTCTCTAATCCAACGATCTGATTGCAATCCCATTTTTAAATTCCCTTGAGTATAGTGTCAATACCATGCTAGAGTAAAGCCACGAGAAATGCTATGGAAAAATCTCTACTTAACAAATCCGACCCGCGCTTTGACTCGCATTTACGTCCGAAAAGTCTATCACAATTTATTGGCCACGAAAAAGTAAAAAAACAGCTAAACATCCTGATTGCTGCAGCCAAAGGGCGCGGTGAGCCCCTTGGCCACATCTTATTTCACGGCCCGCCAGGCCTTGGCAAGACAACCCTTGCTAACATTTTAGCGGAAGAGATGGGAAGCCGCCTATTTTTAACCTCTGGCCCCGCTATCGATAAGGCAGGTGATTTAGCAGGCCTTCTAACAAATTTAGAAAAAGACAATCTTTTCTTTATCGATGAGATTCATCGCCTCTCACGCAATGTAGAAGAGTACCTCTACCCTGCTATGGAAAATTTCTGCCTCGACCTTATGATCGACTCTGGCGCCCACGCTAGAAGTGTGCAAGTAGAGCTAAAGCCCTTCACATTGATTGGAGCGACAACGCGCTCTGGCCTTATCTCTTCCCCTCTACGCTCGCGCTTTGTTAACATAGTTCGCTTAGAATACTACACAGTAGAAGCCCTTGCTGAAATCGTGACCCGCTCTGCTACCATCTTAGGTTGTCAAATCGATAAAAAAGGGGCTGAAGAGATAGCAAGCCGCTCGAGAGGAACCCCTCGTATGGCCAATAATTTACTACGCTGGGTGCGCGATATCGCGCAGCTACACAATGCCAATAAAATCGTTGCTACGTTAGTAGAAGAGGCGTGTCAAATGATCGGTATCGATAAAGTTGGCCTCAACGACATGGACAAGAAAATTCTTGAACTTCTCATCGACATGCATGATGGCGGCCCCGTGGGTCTAAAATCTATTGCAGCAAGTATTGGCGAAGAAGAGACGACTCTTGCCGAGGTCTACGAGCCGTACCTCATTTCACAAGGCTACTTAAAACGTACGCCTCGGGGACGAGCTGCCACTAAATACGCTTATGAACACTTAGGCTACACTCTTAAAGCAGAAGAGACTTCAAAAAAGGACTAAAATGCGCATCTTTTTCAATCTAGCTATAGCTTCTCTTACCCTCTTTCCGCTCTTTGCTACCGAAATTTCACCCTCTCTAGATCAAAATTACAAAGCTTTAGAAGAGATCGCTCGCAAAGAAGAGGTCGAGATAAAAATTTTGATTGTCGACCATAAAGAAGGGGCTTTGATCGATGTGCAAGGCGGCTTTGTCATCTTAAATCCCGAGACTAATAAGCCGATCATTACGAGCTCAAAATCAAAAAGAAATTTCCTCCAAATCTCAGAGGCCACGATTAAGTGGGGCTCTGATGGCTTTCCAGGCCTTACCCATATACGCATCGTTCCAAAAAACAAAAATGGGGCTATCTTAATAGATGGCATTCAGTATAAAGGCTCTCTTGATGTCTACAACATGAGCGGCCATTTACAGTTTGTTAATTGCTTAGATGTAGAGCACCTTCTAACTTGCCTCTTATCAAACCACTTCCCTGCGACAACTTATCATCGTACTACCTATGAGGCTCTTGCTATCACAGTAAGAACACACCTTTATCACACGATTCTTAAAGCCACAAATCCCTTTTTTCATGCAAAGGGCGATGACATCGGCTACTTTGGACTCGGTGCGGCTAGGATTAACCCTTCGGTAGATAAAGCCGTTTTGCATACAAAGCACCTCATATTAGTTTACAAAGACTTTCCCTTTCCGACCGCTTGGACAGAAAATAGTGCCGGCAAGACTGCTAGCTACGAAGAGATCTTTCGCAAAAAAAGTGATGGCCCTGGCGGCGTCTGCGTAACTTACGCTCAAAAAGAGCGAGAGAAGCACTCCTGGAAGTGTATTCTAACAAAAAGAGAGATTGCCAAAGCTTACAACCTCTCTTATCTAAAATCTGTAGAGCTCTTTCAAGAGTCTTCCGCTAAAAAGATTTATGCTCTCAGACTCTCTGATGGAGAGCAGGTTGTCGATACTACCTTTTTTACCTTCCAACGGACCTTTGGGAAAAATAGAATCTTAAGTAACGACTTTACCATCCACGTAGGACAAGATGCGATCACTCTGCAAGGCTATGGCCAAGGTCCCGGGGTCGGTATTTGTCTTTTCAGCGCCGATGCAATGGCTCGGATAGGTAGCGCGACTCACCACATTCTATCAGAGTTCTTCCCTGCAACACACCTTGTAAAACTAGACGTCTTGCCTGTTGCAGAGTAATTATCAGGTCTTTAGATAGTCCGCATAGGCTTGCATAAGATTTTTTGCAGCAGCGATTAGTGGAGCGGAAGATTCTCTGATTAAACAGTCTAATACCCAATAAGCCTCTTCATCGCTATTGTGGTAGTTTAGTCCTAAAAAAGCCTCGGAGAAATTTGAAAGGCTCTCTTGAAAGCAAAAAAATCGATCTCGAATCGCTGGAATCTTATAAGCAACATCTTTTGCGATGTTATCGAGATGGCTTTGATAAGAGGCGCTCACTACTGTGTTGTAGATCATTTGGAAATGGCTTTTTTTTGGCAAAAAATCGTAGTCCATACGAGGATAATTCGTCCAGTAGTCAAACGTTCCTACCAGAAAGGGCAGATAGCTTAAAACCGGGATAAAATCGGAGAAGAGCGCCTTATTTTGTATTGAGAGAGGGGTCGCTTTAGCAAACTCTTCGTTAAAGGTAGCGATAGTTCCTAAAAAAGGGGCCCCTACTTTGCGAAAATTACCAAGTGTTTGCGTGGGGAAAAGATTGGTTGCAAGGCTTGGCAGATATTTTTTAACTTCTTGGAGTGCTTGCCACACCTTTCTAAAGGGAGGCGGGCCAAAGATATCGCCAAAGGTAAAGCGTCCGACTTTTAAGTTTGAGTAGAACTCTTTGCATATAAACTTCAAAGGATTCTCCTCCCCTGAGAAACTTGAGAGCGCCTTATCTACAAGAGCCTCTAGTAAGACCGGGGCTCCAGGGGGCACCGTAACGATAGACTCTTCTGCATTGTAGGAGATAAGAAAGTGAATATTTCTATTTTCCAAAGGCTCCGGAAGCCCCTCTAAATAAGAGGCCCAATTAATCATTTCTGAGACAGACGTCAGAAGAAAAGAGATGCGAAGAAGATCAAAAAAACAGAGAAAACCATCCGTTAAAGGATAAATAGGTCTTTCTGCAGCTAGGTTTTTAGCCTGTTTTTCCATTATTTACTCTATTTTATTCTAATTATAAAACAAAACGAGTAATTTTTTATTTACTTATAAATAAAAGAGTAACGAATTCCCATGGCTTCTTTTACCTGGGCAAGTGTTTGAGAAGCCTTCTCCTTTGCTTTTTCGGTACCTCTCTCTAAAATAGAAAAGACTGCCTCGGGGTCTTTGTGAAAAACTTCTCTCTTTTCACGGATCGGCTTTAAGAAGGCAAGAAGCACTTCGATCAAACGCTCTTTTATAACGGAGTCTGGAAGGCCACCTTCTTTATATTTCTCTTTAAGATTAGCTACAAAGGAATGGTCAGGATCAAAGCTATCTAGATAGCTAAAAGCGATAGCCTTTTCTGGATCACCGGGATCTTTGATGGAGCCTCTTGTTTCATCACTCTTCATTTTTTTTACTTTTTTGATCACTTCTGTCTCAGGATCAGATAAGTAGATAGCATTTCCGAGTGATTTGGACATCTTTTGACCATCAAAGCCTGCCAAGACCTTTTCCATCTTCGGGTATACCCCTTGTGGCGTAGGAAATAGTTTAGTCTTATAAAGATCGTTAAATTTACGAGCAACATCGCGCGTTAACTCTAACATAGGTGTTTGATCAGGGCCTACCGGAACAATATCTGCCTGAAACGCTAGAATATCTGCGACTTGAAAAATCGGGTAGAGATAAAAGCCAGCTGGAACACTCTCATCAAAGCCACGCATTTTACATTCAGCCTTTACAGTCGGATTGTGACCGATTTGCTGTATAGAGACTAAATTAAGGAAATACATAGTCAGCTCTGGAAGCTCAGAGAGACAGGATTGGATAAAAATATGACACTTTTCTGGGTCTAGGCCAACTGCTAAATAATCACAGGCAACTTCTAAGATATTCGTTCGCACTTTTTGGATATCTTTAAAATTATCTGTTATTGCCTGGGCATCGGCGATCATAACATAGAGATCAGTCTCCCCCTGCATAGCTATGCGGTTTTTTAAAGAACCGACATAGTGGCCTAAATGCAGCGGTCCTGTGGGACGATCTCCCGTAAGTAAAATTTTTCTTCTCATTTTTCTCTACCGATCCCTATTTACAAAAAATTTTCTCATACAAAGAGAAGAAAAACAATGGATTTTTCCAAATCGCCTCTGTTAATCTGAGGAAATGGAAGAGGGTATTGTTAAACTCCCCGAAGAGATTGGAAAGTACCGGGTTTTAAAACAGCTAGGCCATGGAGGCATGGGGCAAGTTCTTCTTGCACAAGATCCTACTTGCGGCCGCCTTGTAGCCATCAAACGTATTCGAGAAGATCTTAGGGCGCACAAAACGATTGCCAAGAGATTTCTACGAGAAGCCCATATTACCGCCTCCCTCTATCACCCCTCGATCATTCCGGTTTACTCTATCCACGAAGAGGAAGAGGAGCTTTACTACGTAATGCCTTATGTCGAGGGAGAGACGCTTAAAAATATCTTAAGGCAAACGCTGCTTAGAGAGAAAAACAATGAAACCCCTCATCCTCTTGGTGGTTCGATAAATGGGCTCTTACGGATCTTCATAAATGTCTGCCAGGCGGTCTCGTATTGCCATGCTAAAGGGTTTTTGCATAGAGACTTAAAACCGGAAAACATCTTAGTGGGTAATTTTGGCCAGGTCCTTATCTTAGATTGGGGGCTTGCCGGCCCTATGAATGAGGAGGAGCCGGTAATCACCGATATTCTACCCCCTCGCAAAATTTCACCTCACCTTACCCGTCCAGGGAAGATCTTTGGTACACTATCTTATATGCCTCCAGAGCGCGTTGATGGTAAGCCTGCAGGGATTTCCACCGACATTTATTCTTTAGGCGTCATTCTTTACCAATTACTTACACTAAAGATGCCCTTTAGACGCACAACGATCAAAGAGTATAAGAAAATTCGAGATAAAGAGACCTTTTTAGACCCCTTAGAGGCGTCTCCAGAGCGCGATATCCCCCCTCAGCTTGCTAAGATATGTAGAAAGGCTCTGGCCCATGAAGAAAACTTACGATACAGCTCCGTTTCTGACATCATTGTGGATCTAGAAAAATACAATGCCGGCTTTCCGGATTGGATCTTTTCGAAAAGCCTCTCTATTCAGAAAGAAGAGGATTGGGAGCTACAAGAAAACGTCCTCCTAAGCAAGTTAATCCCGATCACAGGCTGCACAGAAATTATGCAGTGGCACATTCTGATGATCTCTAAAGACTCCTTCTCCGGAAATAAACGGCTAGAAATCCTCCTCTCTTTAGAAGAAAATTCTCACGGGGTAGGTTTTCTGCTTAATATTCCAGAACCGAAAGAGCGCGAGGGGCTAGAAGATGGTTACTGCCTTTGGATCGGCTCTAGGAAAAACCCAGGAATCAAGTTACTCCGATCTCATGTGGTCCTTTGCGACCTTTCAGGCAAATATATAGAGCCTAATCAAAACGCTTTGATCGAGATCGAAAAGATCGACCAGAATGTACACCTCTTTATTAACCGAGAGCTTATCATCAATTACACCGATCCTCTTCCAATTGTAGGCACCCATGTAGGGATTTTATCGCAAGATATGGAGTTTAACCTCTCTTTTTTCCGCGCCTATGTAGGTAGCCAAAATGCCACGGTCGGTTGTCTCTCTATTCCAGATGCCTTTCTTGCCTCTAAAAACTTTGAAGAGGCTTACGCCGAATACATACGAATAGCAGCCTCCTTCTCTGGCAGGACAGAGGGTAGAGAGGCTCTTTTCCGCGCTGGTATTACACTTGTTGAAAAATCTAAGCGCGAGATGACCGAGGAAAATCGAAACCTTCTTTTAGAAGAAGCCTTAGTACAATTTGATAAACTCCACCACACACCCTCTGAACCTCTTGAATATTTGGGTAAATCGCTTGTATACCGTCGCATGCATAGTGTAGAAGAGGAGCTAAAATGCTTAGAACTTGGCATCCGTAAATATAAAAACCACTCCTTAACGCGCTGTTTAGAGGAGCGGATTCTTTTTCGCCTCCATGAAAGCGCTAAAAATGATCGGATGGGTGTCTACCATTTTGCCCTCCTTACCTTACGCCATTTACCTCTCTCTCTTTCAAACCGTGAAACGCATGCTCTTATCCATAATCTCTCGATGTATGCAGAAAAGCTCTACTTTTTCCCCTCGCTTAAGCAGTTTACTCGCCTTAAAGAGCGCTACCAGCAAATGGCCATCCAATTTGCCTTTTGGTTAGATAAGCCTCTTATTTTACAAGAGATGTTAGAAACAGAGGATTCGCCTCACCTACAAGAAAACATCCGCTTTGCTTTGATGGCTTTAGGCCACACCCCCCCTACCTTTTCTACTTTAGCGGAGATAGATCTATTAAAGGAGGATAGCTTTCTCCTTTTAGATCCAAGACACTATCTTCTCTTATTAGAAAAGGATCTTACAAAAAAGAATGCTAAAAAAATCCTACCAACACTTTCTAAATACCAAGAGAAAAAAATCCCCTTAGAATTCCAAAGAATGCTCACTATCATTCACATATGGGCTTTTTTACTAGATAAACAGTGGAAAAACGCAGAAGATTTACTCTCCCAATACGAGCGCGAGAGCAGAGAAAAAGTAGATTCCCCCTTTTATATGTTAAAAGGGTGTTTACTTGCAGGCACTTTAGGAGAATCTTCAGCCCTTACCCATTTAGCAAGAGTTGGAGATACAGTCTACCCTCCTCTTTATTCTTTACTTGGCCACTATCTAAAGGGCCAAACAGAAGAGAGCCGTTGGCACAAAGAATCTTTTTCTTATGAGAAAAAAGCGCTCTTCTCACAACAAGCGCTTTATTATCACTGCCTTGGTAATAGCAAAAGAGCCTCTGATTTCGAAGAAAAGATAAGCTCCTCTTCTGGTGTAGTTTTTTAATTAAAGATTAGTATATATTAATAATAAAACATAATAAAAAACTTTAATTAAGATTAATTATGGCTCAAATAGACCTATCAAAAAAAGATTTACAATCCCTTCAGCAATTTGGCGATCTTTACAGAGAAAGCGCTAACCCTAATACTGAAGTTCTTACCTTTTTAGATGGCGTAGATGAAGCCATCACCACGGCCTCTGAATCTCCCTTTTCTTCTAACATCGTCACAATTACTCTGCCTTTTAATGACGAGGCTAAAAACTTCTTACAAATTGCAAACATCTTACTCAGCTTTCTTTCCTGTAATGGTGGTGAGAGCCGCTCTATCAAAAACTTCCAAGATACTGTCGCCTTTTTGCAACAACTATCATGCTTATGTAATACCTCTATAAATAAGCACCAGTTGATAGACACAACAGAAAAACTTGCAAACGACATCGCCTGCCAAACTATGTCGTTAAAACCAAATGAAACGCAGGCAATTGTCGAATTTCTATGGAATTGCGTCTGGCAAAATAGCTCCTTTAAAGACGATATGTTTCCAGCTCTATTTGAGCCTTTAGCAAAGACTGTCGGCTATCCTTCGGCTATGGTTGCTCAAGAACTGACAACTACTATGGGCGCGATGATGCTTGCAAAAGCAACTGCGGAAATGGCAAAAAATTATACAACTGCTGCCACAACGCTTGCCAACCTTATAGGGATTGGCATGGCACGCGCTAATCTTCCGTCTAATCAGGTAGTTGCAGATCTTAATAGACGCACAAGTTTAACAGAAGATGAACTAAGAGCTGTTTTAGGATGGGTTGATGTAGCAGCACAAGCCTTTGCTGCTTATATAACGCAGTTTTATCCTGCCTATAAAGCGATCAAAAGAGCTACCGCTTACTCTGTAGAAGCAGCAGACTATGCAGACCGCGCTCGATTATCACCAGAGGCAGAGGCTCTTGCAAAACAAGCGAGCGATGCAGCAGGAGAGGCAAAAGGTTATGAAAAAACCATAGAGCAACTAAATACTGCCTTTGCACAACAACTAACACTTATCCCTACTCTTATTAGTAAAGCAGCTCTTGAAATTCTTAATGCTGCCTTAGGACCTAAATTTACAATAGATAGCCCAGAGCTAGAACAACGATTTGCAATTTTAGAAAAAAGTATTGATGATCTTGATAAAGGAGCTCTACCACCCCCTGCCCCTACACAAACATCTTCTTTTTATATAGCGCCCGATGAAAAAGAAAGTGATCCAGATGCTCTTAAAGAGAGGATTACACCACAACAAGAAGATCGCATAAGAAAATTTACAAACATGATTGCTCTTCTTAAGCAGTTAAATCCTAGCGATCCAAAAGATCA
>JAFEGE010000019.1 GCA_018240105.1 Verrucomicrobiota bacterium
AAAACTGACTATAGTTATTGATTTAATTTCATATATCTTTTATAATTAATAGAATATTAATTGTAACATAGCTTTTTATATGGAAGATATCAGACCAAAACTCGCTCCACTAAACCCTAACGTGCCTCTATCTGCTTCTTTTTTAGATGGTAGTTTTGAAAAACGCGTAGAGGAAATCGTACAAAAGCATTTATCTACAATGAGTCCTCCTGACTCTCGTCCAAACTCCGATTACGCAAAACGTCTAAGAGCGGCTGTAGCGATTGAACTTGCAAGGAAAGATGAAGAGAAGGCTAGAAAGATTATTTTCGCCCGTGAGGAACAGACTGCACAAGAAAGCGGCTCTTCACCTCCCAATAAAGATTTTCTCCCCATAGCTCGCGGATAACCTTTTATACCCAAGTGAACTCAAAAATTGGTCTTTGGCTTCACCAGAATCTTAAAATTTGCACCCGCTGCACCTCGCCCTATGTCCCATAGTGGCTCGCTTTAGCGACGATTTCATCTGGCGCAAATTTTAAATTCTGCTTTTGCCAAAATTCCAATTTTTGAAGTTACTTGGGTATAACCTTCGATTTTTCCTCTGAATCTCATTAAGAGTTCATTAATTAATCCCAGCGCCTTTGCAATTCTAGAGAGAGTTTCATAACAAAAAGAGAGTCGTTTTGCTTAATCACGATAAAAAAAGCTAAAAAAAAAGAGGCAAAGACTGTTATACTCTTAGGCCTTAGTCGTGGTTTTTATCTATGGTTTTTAAGAAAGCTCTACTTTATCTCCTACCTTTTGCTGCTCTCTTGGCAAGCGAACAAGAAGAAGAGGGATACCAGGTTAATTTTCCAAACATTCCGATGCTGGAAGTTGTGAAATTTGTCTCTCGCGTGGCAGAGGTAAATTTTGTAGGTGACTTATCTCTTTTAGATTTCCCTGTCAGCTTTTTATCAGGTAGACCCCTTAGCTCGACACAGCTTTTAGATATAGTGCTTCATATGTTAGAAGAGCACCATCTAGAGGTTAGTGAAAAAAATAACTCCTACTTCATCAAAAAGGCCAAAGAGAAAAAAGAAGCGACTGTTGAACTTTTACCCGGGCCAGCTGTTTTACCTCCTCTAGAGACTATTTGCAAAGAGGAGATTCTAAAGCCAGCTCTCTCTTTTCAAGTCTACAAACTGCAATACCACCAGGGCTCCGAAATTCTTGCAGCTCTTAAACAAGTCTCCCCTGAACTCTTTGAAAATTTAAGAGCGACTATTGAATCGATCCAGTGGATCTCCTCGACAAATTCACTCTTCTTCTCTGGCACCGAACATTCGATTGCGAAAATGATCGAGCTCATCCAAAGTTTGGACACGCCTTTAAAGCAAGTCTTCATTGAGATTTTAGTTTTAGAGACAACGTTAAAAAACAGCTTGGATTTTGGCTTAAAGTGGGCGGCAGGCGCTAAAATAGAAGATCGCGTATCGTTTGGCTCCGGCAGCTTCCCACCCACCCCAGGTAGAGATACTTTCAGTAACGTCATGCAAGCTATCGGATCAGAGGAGACACCCAAAGGTCTTTCTAATATCCCGATAGGGCGCGGCTTTGACTTAGGGATTATCGGCGATCTCATTTTGCACAAAGGCAAAACCTTCTTTAGTTTAGGAGCGCTTGTCTCCGCCTTGCAAACAGAGAGAGACTGCTCTATCGTTCTTAATCAGAAAATCTTAACCCAAGAGAACAAAAAATCTCTTATCTTTGTTGGCGATAATATCCCCTTTACCGGCGCTGTTGTACAAACCGTTGGAAGCTCACAGCAAACAACTGCCAATATCGAATACCGCGATGTCGGTGTTACACTCCACATCACGCCGCTTCTTGGTGACTCCGATGTTATTACACTCGAGATTAGCGAAGAGATTACAGAGGCGCTTCGAGAGCCCTCTTACGCAACAGGCCAGCTAAGTGGTATTACAACATCTAAGACAAACATGGTGACAAGCGCCCATGTACCTAATAACCGCTTCCTTATTCTTAGCGGTATGACGCGCAATGCAAATAGCCAAGTAAACACAGGCCCTCCTTGCCTTGGCGGCATCCCTATGTTACACGCTTTCTTTAACCGCAAAGAGACCTTTCGCGAGAAAAAGAATATTCTCATCTTTGTGAAGCCACGTATCGTCCATTCGGCGCAAGAGTACGAAGAGATCTCTCACGAAATTAAGCCTCTCTCTTAGCTGCGTAAAGCTCTAAGAGCGCCTAAGGTAATCTGTTCTAGGATTTCATTTAAATTCTCGAGCGATGAGAGCATCTCATAGATCTTCTCTCCCTCTTGGGCCTCGCCTTCGTCCTGATTCTCACCTTCACCCTCATGGAAATTATCAAGAATTTCTCTTGCGATATCCGTAGAAAAGCTCGAGAGTACTTTTCTTTTAAAGAGCCTTTTAAGACCTGTTCCGTAGCCAGCAAACGGAGTAAAGAGCGCCCATGGGTCTGGATCAGAAAAATTAAAGAGCTTATCAAGCGCATTTTCTAAAAAGGGAGAGACGATCGCTTGGGCTGTCTTTGTAGGAACAATCGGCACCTCTTCTAAAAAGCTCTTATCGATCTCTTGAGGAGCATCTATCCAGGTAATGAGGTTGGTGGAAGAGGTAGCTTGCGACATGCAATCAGTATACAGATATCTATCTTACTCTACAACTACGTGGTGTATGGGTTTACGAGAGTGATTCTTTCTTTCAATACCGAAAAGGACAAGAAAGCAGAGAGTAAAGCAGCAAATTGCCATAACGAAAGAGATCTCTTCAATCGTAAGAGCAGAGGCTTGCTGGTCTACCAGGTCGTTTAAAAGAGTAAGGCTGCTTTGCCCTCGAAGATGGTACGATTCAATCTCATGCATGTAGGCGCGCGATTGTGGGTTATAATAGTTAAAGACATCTACAAAATCATGGTGATGGTGAACCGTGCGGCGATAAAATAGCGTAGTAAAGATAGAAGTACCGATAGCGCCCGAGATCCCTCGGATAAAATGAAAGACGCCAAGACCGCTTGAAAGGTCGTTATTCGGCAAAGCAATTACCGGCATGGCCAAAAGTGGTACAAAGATAAAGCTGATGCCAAGCCCTAAATAAAAGCGCGAGAGCATGATATTATGCATACTCACCTCTGCATAGAAGTAGCTGGTATAGAAATTTGCTGCTGTCATGATAAGAAAGCCGATGCAAAGAGGGACAATACGGCCAAAGGTTGCCACAATCTTAGGAACAAGCGGGGTCACTAGAAGAGCGCCAACACCAAGCGGTGCGACCGCAATTCCCGCTCTTAGAGCATCGTAGCCAAGGTAGGTTTGAAGCCAAAGCGGGATCACGACAATACAGCCAAAATAGGTCGCATAGAAAAAAAACATGACAAGGCTTGCGACCGTAAAATTACGAATCCGAAAGAGGGAGAGTTTAATGAGGGGCCTCTTGGCAACTAAGCACCACATAAGTAAATAGGTAAGGGAAACTACCGCTACCGTAAAGGTAATCTTTATCAAAGGCGATCGAAACCAGTCCCATGTCTGTCCCTTATCTAGAAAAAGCTGCAGAGCTGTAATGCCAACGAAAAGAAGCAAAAAGCCGACAAAGTCCAGCCTCTCTTCTAAATTTTTTCCGTTATAATTTTTAAGGGTGAGTCGATCGACAAAAAAGCAAAAAATGCCAACAGGCAGATTGATATAAAAGATCCAGGGCCATGTGTAGTCTACACAAAAATAGCCTCCCACAATAGGCCCTAGAACAGGGGCCCCTAACGTAACAAAAGCAAAGGTTGCCATTACCTTGTCTAACACATGAGGCGGATGGATTCTTTTTAAGAGCGCCTGTGAGATCGGTAAGATAGGACCGGCTGCTGCCCCTTGCAAAAAGCGAAAGACGACTAATGTAAAAAGATTTTTTGAAAATCCACAGAGCATAGAAAAAACAGTAAACCAGAAAACGGCCCATAAAAGGGTTGTCACATTACCAAATCTACTTGCTAAATAGCCTGAAGCCAAAAGGATGATAGAGTTACCGATGGTAAAAAAGGT
>JAFEGE010000001.1 GCA_018240105.1 Verrucomicrobiota bacterium
ACCTGAAACCTATAAAACTGAACGCCATTTTCTGTATAGTAAGAGAGCCTCTCATCGCTACTTTCTAAAGCCTCAAGAAGAGCTTCTCTGTTCTTCAAATTACCAAAGATAGGCAGATCGCCCTCTTTTGGAACTGTGATAATCTGCGGCACTGAAAAATTAGCTTTTGTAATTTTACTAAGAATGAGATCTGGCTCTGCCTCTAATATCTTTTGTCTTGCGACGCTATCGACTTTTTCACGCTCTTCATCGGTAAGGCTTTTTAAGGCAAGAGCCCGCCCCTGTACCGTGTTGCTTGTTTTACTACTAGCAAGAGATGGAAACGCTTCTTTTAATAGAGCAAAATTTGCCTCTTCTACTTCAAAATCCCACACTTTACGAAGCGGGATCTCTAAAGAGAGATCTTTAGTATCAATTTGAGCGACTTTTACAAGGAATTTTTTCTCTAAAAGGCTAGCTGCTTTAGCTTGGATTTTTTCTATGGGTAAATAGGCAGCTGGCGGTTTTACACCATCGTTCTTACCGGTCACAGCTTCTCTGTAAAGGATCCACTTCTCTAGATCTTCTTCATGTTTAAACTGTAGAGCTTTTGGAAGCTCATAAAGAGTAAGAGTCACCTCACGGGAGGCAAAATCATGAAAATCTTTATAAATAGAGGCATCGACAAAGACGCCACCGCCTACATCTTGGAACAATTTACGAGCATAGAGCATCTTCTGCCAGAGCAGAACAAGCTCTCTTTCATCTAATCCTAAAAGGGCTATTTGTTTGCGATAAAACTTTTCAAAGTCGCCTGCCCCCGATTTTTCGCCATAGAGGCGATCGAAATGTCTCTTAGCAACGAGCTGGATATGAACCGATGCTTCTTGATAGCTTACCTTATAGCCTCGATCTTTGGCATAAAGGGCGCTATTGTAAATAACCTGCGCTAAAATACGGGTAAATTTTTTGCCAAACCAATCGGAGAGGTTTTTCGCATAAAAAAGAGAGAAATCGCCACTTTGGATCGTTGGGTCTTCTATTAAAAGATTGCGGTACTGCTTTTGTTGGTAGGAGAGCATCTCTCGTATACTAGAGGGTGGAAAGACCCCCTCTTCTAAAAAGAGCGCTACAAGATGATCGAAAGCTTGTTTAGGATCCTCTTCCTTTAAAAATTTATGGTAATCTTCATAAAAAGCCGGAAACATCTGTTTCCATAAATTTTCCATGCCGATTGCTTTCTGCGGATGCACGTAAGGTCTATACTGCTTGTGGCTTTTGATTTTCTCTTTTAGCTCCTCTTCAAAGAGAGGGAAAAAGCGCTCTTTAATGAGCTCAAGAGAGCCGCTTTGAAAAAACTCTCTAACAATCCCGTCGTTTAAAAGATTAACAACCCCTCTACCTTCGACAATCCATAAATCGGTAAAGTCTGTCTCTAAAAACCGCACAAGTTTCTGGATGTCTTTTTCATAGGAGAGTTTGCCATCGATCCACTTCCCCGCCACTCGATCAGAAAAACCACCAACTTGTCGATAAGTCCGAAAAGCGCCAAAAAAAGAGAAGCTTGTAATGATGACGCCCGTTACTACAATTAGAAGAGCCTTTTGGTATCTACGAAAGAAAGCTAGCATAAAAATTCCTATATAAAAGAAGCAAGAATACCAAAGAGGGGGCTTATACTGAAGTTAAAATTTTTTGTTCGGCCCTGAGCAAAAATCGCTCGTAACTTTTGATAAATAAGTTTATTCTTGCTCCCTCCGAGATGACCTAAGGCTTATTTTTATGACTCCCACAAGTCTCTTACAAACCTCTTTTAGAGAAACTAAGCCAATCTCTCCAACATCAGAGGGCTCTAGCAGACCTCTTCCAGAACATTCTAGAGCAGCAAGAACAGATAATATAGCAATCGGTCGTCTATCTTTCCCAAAAACAACTCTTGTAGGAAAAAAGAGAACTCTAGAAAAACTATCAGAAGGAGAGCTTTTTAAAACAGAGCAAGATGAAAGCCCTCAAAGAGTTTTTAAAAAAGTTGTGCTCAGACACCTTCCACCTCGTCGCCATCCTACTGTACTAAAACTTACTCGCCCTTCTACCTTTACTTCTCCACCTGTTGTAAGCGACGCTCTTTTATTACCGGGAAATGATTCCGAATGCGAAGTGGAAGATTTAGGAATTAGCCTATTTGACGAATCTGCCACACTGAAGTCAATATCAGAGAATCACTATAGAAGTTAGCTCTCTTTTAATGCCCTACATCCATCGTATAGTGATGTCTTAAAGCGCCATGAGCCTCTTTTGTCTCCACAAGATGCATACCCACTCCTTCCAAAATACGACAAGAGGCTGGATTATCTAATCTCGCTGTGGCTTTAATCCTTGCAAGCGGTTCACCATCTAAGGTATAACCCTCTCTTGCTGTTAGAGGTGCATACTCTTTTACGACTACCGTAGCGGCTTCTGTTCCGTACCTTTGTCCCCAAGCTGCACGATGTAAAAGGTAAGATAATTCAGCCACCCCTGCCTCACCTGTATGGTCTAATCCAATATGACCAACAAACCTATCCACCTCCTGCTCCGAAATAGCCATTCCTGAATAAGGATCCCTTTCCCGCCAACGCCTTGCCCATATATTCTTGATAGAATCTTCGACCTGGTCACGGCTCCTTGTCTCTCCCGTATAAAACTTATTCATAACCTCTGTGTCACCAAATAAAGCAGCATATCGATCATATTCTGTAGCTGTTGCTTGGACAGATTGTAGGTGTAACCTTTCCGTATCGATAGTTACGGTTAAGCCTGTTTCATCATCAGAAAAAAGATTAATCTCTCCCCCTGCATATGTATAAGTGTGTGTAGCTGAAGTGCTTTTCGTTGCAAACACCATAAAAATTCTCCTAAATATATGCTCTTTTAGATACCCATCGAACTCAACCTTAGAGAGAGCTAAAGCTTGCAAAACAAGAGGTGCATCCTATTCTTTAATAAGACCTTGCAAAAACTGCTTGTGGTGCGTTCTCTTTTTGTGTAAATAAGCAGGAAGCAGGAGGTGCAGTTTGCTTGATGGGGATACAGCGGATGGTAACGCCGTAATCATTTTTAATCTGGGCTTCCAAGGCCTTCCCTCCGTGGCACGGAGCGAGCGCGAAGCGATGTGGGAGTCGATCCTCGAGAAAGAGATCCTTGAAGTCAGCGAGGGAGTCAACCCGAACCAGGTTCGCTTCTCGATAGGCGAGAGCCCTCTGGTAGATTTCGTGGTGGAGCTCTTCTAGATACTGAAGAACTGCCTCTTCAATATTTCCACTATCTTGTGGCAAGCTTGCATTTTTCTCTTTAGTGCGTAGATAGAGAGGAACTTTGCCATTTTCTATATCGCGGGGGCCTATTTCTAAACGGATCGGAATCCCCTTTTTGATGGCATCCCAGCTCTTTTCACTACCTTTTAAATCGCGATCATCGATGGAAACACCGACTTTACGACCGAAATACTCAATCTTAGAGAGTCTTTCTTTGAGCTCTTGGCAGAAAGGAAGGACTACTTTTTTACTCTCTTCGTTCATCAAGAATGGGATGATCATTACCTGTATAGGAGCAAGACGCGGCGGTAAGATAACACCATTATCATCGCCGTGAGCCATGACCATAGCGCCGATCATACGGGTAGTTGAGCCCCATGAAGTTGTATGCGCATAAGCAAGCTCACCCTTCTCATTTAGAAACCGAATGCCGCAAGCTTTAGCAAAATTTGTTCCCATGTAGTGAGATGTTCCCATCTGGAGGGCTTTACCATCTTGCATCATCGCTTCAAAGGTGTAGGTATTTTGAGCTCCAGGAAAGCGCTCGCCTTCTGATTTTTCTCCACGGATGACAGGAATCGCAAGGTAGGTCTCCGCAAAATCTGCGTACACCTCTAAAATCTCTAAAACTTTAGCGCGCGCTTCTTCTTCGGTAGCGTGAGCCGTATGGCCTTCTTGCCATAAGAATTCTGCTGTTCTTAAAAAGAGCCTTGGGCGCATCTCCCAACGAACGACATTACACCACTGGTTGATCTGCATAGGAAGATCTCTGTAAGATTGG
>JAFEGE010000020.1 GCA_018240105.1 Verrucomicrobiota bacterium
ATTTCGAAGGGCTCTTGGGCTCTGAGGCGCAGAACCCGCATGTGCTTTTTCTCCTCTTCGGAGAATGTGGGGGAGCTATCTTGTGAGAGGGGCGTGGTAGAGAAGAAGCGGTACATTAGGAGGAGGGGATCTCTTTGAGGATAAGTTCATTGTTTTTAAGCTCTATCATGAGGTGGAGTGGTAGCTCTTCTTGTGTAAAGAGCTGTAGGCGGCGCATGTAGGTGCGGAAGCGGTTACGGAGGTACTCTTGGCGAAGGGTTGGGTGGATCTCTTTTAAGACGTCGTCACAAGCCTCTGTCATCATGTGCGAGACGTAGCGATCTTCGATGAGATTAGGGTTAATAAATAGGATCGACCAGTCGATATCGCGACCACGCTCTGTGACATTGACCGAGAGAGCGATCATGTCGGTCACCATCTTGAGAAAGAGCTCTGAGACCCCTTTAACATAGAGTTTTTTGTTGAGCACTTTAATGCCATGAAGTGTCTGCACGATATCACTATCAACAATTTTTAGAGAGTTGTGGAGACCGAGAGATTGATCAGGCGGGACAAAGAGTTGGATCGGGATCTGAAAGTGGACAGGTAGCGTATCAGAGCGTATGAAGTCGATGTGTAGGAGTTTACTATCGGCATCATCGATGTAGATAGGTTTATCAGAAAGAGAGGGGATATTAAAAGCTTTCCACTCCTCGGGGACGTAAAAGCTCACGACGTCCTTTTGGCTTTTAGCGTAGAGTTTTTCAAGCTCTGCTTTGGGAATATCATTCAAATTGAGGGTAAGCTTTAAGCCGCGCGCCTTTAATTTTTTGATCACCTCTTCGGGGCCGCTTGCCTCTAGACTTAGGTTATAAGGCCAGATATCGATGAATTGAAAGCCTTTAGGCGGCTCACCAATCGGATGGGCGACATGGACAGGGATGCGCTCTTGGAAGAGGGGCACCATCTTGATAACAAGGTTTTTGGGATAAACCTTTTGTATGTGGTCAGCGATGCTAATCTCTGGATTTAAAGAGATGAGGTGCTTTTTTTGGATAGCGATAATACAGTCAGTCTCTATTCTTGCAGCATCGACAACGATCTCAAGATCTTTTGTGCATAAATCTTCGATGATCGATTTTCTCCCAACGACTGTAAGAGCCATTTTTTTATTTAGAAGCCCGCAGGAGGAGAGGCCCGGTATCGTTTTTTTATCAGGTAGGTTGAGGATCCGAACGCCTATGTTTGTCACAGTTTTAGTGACGGTCAAAGATTGGCTCACGGTAAACCAGAGGACAATCGCTAAGATAAGAGAGGCGAGTTTACGTAGCCAATTATCGAGGAAAATCTTCTTAAGAATCGAGATCATCGCTTTAACCATCCCCAGAAGCCGCGCTCTGTTTTAAAGGAGCCCTCCTCTTCATTAGAGAAGATACTTCTGATAACCCCTTTAAAGCGGTCGATCTTAATCCCTCTTGTGATAATCCCATCGCGGGCTAAAGAGACTTTGCCAGACTCCTCTGAAATCACAACAACAAGGGCATCCGTGATAAGACTTAACCCTACGGCGGAGCGGTGGCGTGTACCTAAGGTTTTTTGGACGTGAGGGGTATCTGCAAGTGGTAAAATAGCTGAGGCTGCGACAATTTTTGTATCGCGAATAATGACCGCGCCATCATGAAGGGGGGCGTAGCGAGAAAAGATAGACTCTAAAAGTTCGCCTGTAAAATCGGCATGGAGGACGATCGCTTTTTTGGCATACTCTTCAAGAGAGTCTTCATTCTCTAAGACGATAAGAGCTCCCATCTGTTTTTCCGCCATTTTATACACCGAGTGCGCTAGCTGCTCAAGGAACTTATCAAATTCAGTGATTTCTCGATATCGCTTTCCTTTGACGCTGAGCTTCGAAAGGGCGACTCTAAGTTCAGGTTGGAAGATGATGATGATCGCAATGACCGCGACATTGACAACTAGGAGCATAATCTTATGCAAGACAGGAAATTTTAACCAAGAGGATAGGAAGAAGAGAAATATAAAAGCTAAGAGGCCGAGGATTAAATCCATCGAGCGCGTATTCCAAAAAAACGAGAGGATATAGTTAATCATCACAGCGATGATCGCGATCTCTACAAACGGAGTAATCGTATGAAAAAAATCCATGTCTTACTCTTTTATACCACTATTTAGGGAAAAGTAAAGGGGTATTAAGGGGTATTGCTATGCAAATTGGATTCCTGGCGCGCAGGAGTCGTGGTTGTGTAGAACTGTGTAATTTAAGTAGTTGCCAGACTTTATCCCCTCTTTACGGGTGATTCTGCCATACTCCCCAAGAGCAAGACCGATCATACGAAACCCTTTGCCTACTTGCTTTTGAACGAATCTTAGGATTTTATACGAGTCGGAGGAGGCGTTTGCGGTTGTGCAGATTTTATACGCGTAGCTATAGGGGGTTAACATTCTTTGTAGAACTAAATCGAGGTCTTTAGGGGTCTTTTCAAAATTGTGGTAAGAGGTGATAATTTTGGTCTCTGGATATTCTAGAGTGCAACTAGCTAGGAATTCCGTATTGGTGTCAAATTCTAAATCTATGTAATCTGGTTGAAGAGCAAAGAGCTTTGAGAGAAGATCTAGCCTTCTCTCTTCGCTTCCTATAAAACCGCCCCCAGAGGTGCGTTTGCGCAGGGTAAAGATAGTTTTTCCCTGGCTTGCTTTAAGGAGTTTTTCGATTTTTTCGATGTCAAATTCACGGAAAAGATCAAGGCGTAGCTCTACCCCGTCTCGTAGCTTATTAGCTAGCAAAATACGGGTGAGGGCGACCTCATATGTAGGCCCTGTAATGACAGCTATTTGCATAGTAGAGAATAGGGGTAAAATCTTGAGCAGGAGTATACCATGGTAAGAGATAAAGTTCTATTCTCTTTTAAGGCCTTTGTGGAAACTTTAGAAAGAGCTGATAAAGTCGTTCTTATTACAGATCACACAGTTGAAAGTCTCTATGGTAAGGAATTTATAGCCTCTCTTGGAAGAGGCGATCTGCCTCTCTTCTCCTTTGCCCCTGGCGAGGCCTCTAAGGTGCGGAAAACAAGAGATGCTCTAGAGGATTTTTTAGTAGATAGCGGAGCTGACCGTAAGACCGTGCTTATTGCCCTCGGAGGGGGCGTCGTTACAGATCTCGTAGGGTTTGTGGCATCTACCTACATGAGGGGAATAGCCTATGTCAGCGTTCCAACAACCCTGATGGCTATGGCCGATGCTGCGATTGGGGGAAAGACGGCTATTAACCATCCGCTTGTTAAAAATCTTTTAGGAGCTATCTATCCACCAGAGGCTGTTTATATAGATAAAATTTTTTTGAACAGCCTCTCTGCAAAGGAAAAGATGGGAGGATGGCTAGAGATGATAAAAATCAGTCTCGTTTTAAAGGAGAGTTTATTTACTAAAATCGAAAAGGGCGAGGCAAGCCTTGAGACTATCTTAAAAGAGGCGATCCTGCTGAAAAAAAAGGTCGTACGAGAAGATCCTTACGATAAAGGCGTCCGCCTTCTTTTAAATTTTGGCCACACCTGGGCCCACGCTTTAGAAGCTCTTTATAAATTCACTATCTCCCATGGAGAGGCGCTGCAAGTAGGTCTTTTGGCAGAGAGCTATCACAGCTATCGATCGGGCATTTTTCCTTTAGAGGCATTGGAGAGAGTTATCGCTCTCATAGAAAGGTTTAATGAACCTTTTTTATCTCTCGAAAATATCGATCCTCATCTTTTGTACAAAGAGATGGAGCGCGATAAGAAGGGGATAAATAGTATACCGCGCGTTATCATGTTAGAAAAAATTGGAAGAGGCATATATAATAGACCTTTATCTTTTGACGATGTGAAGGAAACGTTAGCGTGGTTACAGAGTGGTCTCTTACAAAATAGCGCCCAGTAAAGTCTCTGGCACAACAAAAGTGCCGCCTTCTAAATCGCATACGATGAGAGCCATTCTCTTTGCGCTTATGGGAAGAGGAGAGTCTCTCATCCATAATTTTCTCCTATCACCTGATACTATGGCTATGATAGAGGCGATCTCTTCTTTTGGTGCGAGGGTAAAAATGTATGATGATCGTATCGTTATAGAAGGACGAGGAGGGGATCTTCTCCGTCCAAAAGAGATCATAGATGCAAAAAACTCTGGCCTTGTCTTTCGCCTGATGGCAGGTATCGGAGCTCTTTTAGATAGCTATGTCATCATTACCGGTGATGAATCGATACAGAATAGAAGGGTGATAGCTCCTCTTTTAGAGGCGCTATCCTCTAGAGAGGTTTTTGCTAAGAGCGCTGCCTTAGATAATCACGCTCCGATCATTATTCGGGGGCCGCTAAAGCCAGGAAAGATCGAGATAGATGGCGCTGATTCTCAGCCTGTATCGGCTCTTTTAATTGCGACCTCTTTCTTACAAGGAAGCTCTGAAATTTACGTGACAAATCCTGGTGAAGAGCTGTGGGTTCAAATGACCTTAGATTGGCTTACTAAATTAGGGGGAGAGGTTACTAGAGAGGGATACTCTTATTACAAAGTTGGAGGAGGGCTTGTCTACGAAGGTTTTGATACTACGATTGCAGGGGATTTTAGTAGCTCTACCTATCCGCTTGCGGCAGCTCTTTTAACAAAAGAGGAGATTTGTTTAACGGGACTGCCTTTAGAAGATAGACAGGCTGATAGTTATTTTATCGAGCTTTTAGAAGAGATGGGCGCTACAATCGAAAAGAAACATGATAGCATTTTTCTACGTAAAGGTAAGCCTCTATCGGGGATTGAGATGAACGTCAATAGATGCATAGATGCTCTCCCACTTTTAGCTGTTGTGGCTACCTCTGCCACATCCCCTTCTTGGATAAAGGGTGGCGAGATTGCGCGTTATAAAGAATCGGACCGCGTTAGCTCTATTGTAGAAGAGCTTCGTAAAATGGGGGCTATTATTGAGGAGAAGCAAGATGGGATGGTTGTCTATCCATCTGCCTTAAAAGGGGCGCATCTCACTTCACATAAAGATCATCGCATAGCGCTCTCTATGATAGTTGCCTCTCTTGCCGCAGAGGGAGAGAGTATTGTAGATGGTGTAGAGCATATTGCTAAAAGTTATCCAGATTTTTTTTCGGAGTTTACAAAGCTTGGGGCAAAAATTAGTTAAGGAAAATATTGTCCTCATGGGGATGCGAGGGGTTGGAAAATCAACTCTTGGGAGGGCTGTGAGCCAGATGCTTTCTTGGCCTTTTATAGATACGGACTTAGAGATTACAAAGCTGTATGAGAAAAAAACAGGATTTAAAAAAACAGCAAGAGAGATCTTTCAGGAGGGTGAAGGAGAGTTTCGTCTTTTAGAAGAGGAGGTGGTAGCTTCTCTTGTGAACTTAGACAGGCATGTGATCGCTTTAGGTGGTGGTAGCACGCTTTCAGAGAAAAACTATAGACCGCTTACCAGCTTAGGTCTTCTCCTGTGCCTTTTTCTCGATAAAAAAAACCTAGAGGAGCGTCACAAAAAAATGGCTTTCATCTTAGAGGGAATCTCCTTTGATAGCTGGTATGAAAAGCGTTTACAATCGTATCAAAACTACTCTTGTGTTTGGCTTAGAGCGGATAGATCAAATTTAGAGGGGGTAGTTCGTATAATTGCAGGGAAGTTCTATGGGAAGGGATAGCTTTGGCAGCCTCTTTAAGATAACGACTTTTGGGGAGTCACACGGTAAAGGGATTGGTGTTGTGATCGATGGCTGCCCGGCAGGGGTCTCTATAGAGAGAGAGGAGATCCAGAGAGATCTAGATAAAAGAAGGCCTGGGGTTTTGGCGCACACATCGAAAAGGCAAGAAGAAGATCAGGTAGAGATTCTCTCTGGGATCTTTGAAGGCAAAACGCTGGGCTCACCGATTGCTCTTCTTATCTACAATAAAGATAGCGATTCTAGTAAATACCATCCCATCAAAGACCTCTATAGACCTGGACATGCAAACTTTACCTACCTTGAAAAGTACGGCGTTTTTGACTACAGAGGGGGCGGTAGAGCCTCTGGGCGTGAGACAGCAGCCCGTGTTGCTGCAGGAGCGATTGCAAAAAAATACATAGCGCCGATGGAGGTTATCGCAAAAATCTCTGAAATCGGGGGAGAGAGTGATCATACGAAGTGGGAGGCTCTCTTACAAGAGGTGGAAGAGGAGGGGGATTCTCTAGGTGGTATTATCTCTTGTACTATCACGGGAGTACCCGTTGGTCTTGGTGATCCCGTCTATGAAAAGCTATCAGCTAAGCTTGGCTATGGTATGCTCTCGATTCCTGCGGTAAAAGGAATTGAATTTGGCTTAGGGTTTCAAGCCGCCACAAAAAGAGGCTCTTTTACAAATGACCCCTTCATACAAGATGAGAGCGGTAAGGTCTCTTTTAGTACAAACCACCACGGTGGTATCTTAGGAGGAATCTCCTCCGGTATGCCGATTACCTTTCGAGTCGCCTTTAAGCCGACGTCCAGTATTAAAAAGCCGATCGACACTCTGGATAGAGAGGGAAATAAAAAAGCCTTCCTCTTACCGGAAGGCTCTCGCCACGATCCCTGCATTGCGCTTCGAGCGCCACCCGTTATAGAGAGTATGGCGGCGCTTGTTTTAGCAGATGCCTATCTTCTTAACCGTTCTGGAAAAATCTAATAGTATAAGAAATGGCCAAGCGTACCTCCTGAAGGAAGTCTAGTACTATATTTGCGATTATATCTAGAAACGAAGGCTCTCTCCATCTTGCAGCTCTGGGAGAAACGGGGACCCCTCTTTGAGGAGGTCGGATGTGTGCTGGAGGAAGCTCTCTTGCATTTCTGGTATCTCCAATCGAAAGCGATGTTGGACTTGCTGTAGCTCTTGTAGGAAATAGTCTTCCTTCTGAAGGCGGTAAAGAAGCTCTAGGAGGTGATCCCTCTGGCTGGGGTGCTGCAATCGTTTGTATAGAGCGTGGTTGAGGTGGAGGTGGAGGTGGAGTTGTAGCGGCTCCTTGGACAATAGATGCTCTAGCTGCTTCGGATGTTCTCCGAATATCGGCCGCTACTGGAGGAGGTGCTGATGGTGCGCCTCCTAGAGCTGCTGCGTGCTCTCTCATTATTTTTGCTAGTTCTGGTGTTACATAAACCATAAAATATTCCTTATATAAATTTATCTAGTTATTATATTAATAGTGTTATGCTATTAAATATTCGTATTAATTTCAATTTATTACAAATAAATATGAAATAAAATTGTTTTTATTTAATAAATAAATGCTTTTATTTTAGCTGTAAAAGAGGTGTAAACTCAAAAATTGGTTTTTAAGTTTACTAGGTATAAAAACTCCTTTAGCAAACTTCTTGAGTATAATGAGTCTCTATAGCTATAAGAGTACTATGGATACTCTTCTTTTAGCTCGTATACAGTTTGCCTTTACCGTCACGTTTCACTATTTTTTTCCGCCTATGACCATTGGGCTTGCTTGGATGCTTATCTATATTGAGGGCGTCTACGTAAGAACAAAAGATCCTATGTATAAAAAGATGGCGCAGTTTTGGACGCGTATCTTTTCGATTTTTTTTGTGATGGGTGTTGCGACAGGTTTTGTTCTACTCTTTGCCTTTGGCAATAACTGGTCTACCTTTTCGAAGTTTGTTGGCGATATCTTCGGCTCTCTTCTAGCGGCAGAGGGAATATTTGCCTTCTTTATGGAAGGGGGCTTTTTAGGGATTATGCTCTTTGGGTGGGATCGTGTCACCCCGCTTATGCACTATGTTTCGACGATCTTAGTCTCTTTTGGAGCAACCTTTAGTGCGATTTGGATTGTGATGGCAAACTCCTGGATGCAGACGCCTACAGGGTACAAGATCATAGGCGATGGGCCTAATAAACGGGCTGTCATTGCAAATCTTTGGGATATCTACTTTAACCCCTCCTTTGTCGATAGACTCTTTCATGTGCTTTTAGGCTGTTGGATTCTTGGCATCTTTTTAATGATAAGCGTCTCTGCCTACTACCTTCTAAAAAAAAGACACCTTGCCTTTGCACGTCGCACGATGAAGATTGCTCTTATTGCGGCCATGACTTCTCTTCTATTACAGCTCTTCTCAGGCGATAGATCAGCAAAGGTTGCAGCTAAATACCAGCCAACAAAGTTTGCGGCTATGGAGGCGATCTTTGAAACGCAAGAGTATGCTCCTTTTACGATTATAGGCTTTGTGGATATGGCAAATGAAAAGATGCGGGGTATTGCGATCCCAGGCCTTTTAAGTTTTTTAACCCATGGTAATTTTAAAGAGGCTGTCGAAGGGCTTAATGAAGTGCCGAAAGAAGATTGGCCCTATGTGCCAGCCGTCTTTTACTCATATCATCTCATGATTTATGCATGGGGCGGGATGATGGCTATTGCGATCCTTGGTCTTTTCTTCTGGTGGCGTAAGACGTTAGAGAGGCAAAGGTGGTATCTTTGGGGAGCAGTCTTCTCTATTGCGCTTCCTTACATTGCTAATATGGCAGGGTGGTTTACAGCAGAGATGGGCCGCCAGCCTTGGATTGTTTACAATGTAATGCGTGTCAATGAGGGGCTCTCTAGAGTCGTTAGCCGCGAACAAGTTCTTGGCTCTTTGATTATGTTTATCTGTGTCTATACTTTACTCGGATGCCTCTTTGTTTTTCTTTTAAACCGTAAAATTCAACACGGTCCCGGTGAATATAATACAGCGCTTCCAGATGATGCGCATTATCGAGATCCGTATGAAGAGATACCTAATAGAGTGGAGAGTTAGTCGTGCCTTTAGAAATTCTACAATTAGCTTGGTATACGGTCGTTGTTATTGCAATTATTTTTTATGTCATATTAGACGGCTTTGATTTGGGTGTGGGCTCTCTGCAGCTTTTTATCAAAGGTGATACCGAAAGAAGAATCTGTCTAAACTCTATTGGCCCCTTTTGGGATGGTAATGAAGTGTGGCTTATTGCGATCGGGGGTGGGCTCTTTGTCGGCTTTCCAGATGTCTACGCCTCTGTTTTTTCTGGCTTTTATGTTTTATTGATGATTTATCTTGCAGGGATTATCTTTCGAGCGTGCGCTATTGAATTTCGCTCAAAACACACCTCAAACCTCTGGCGTAAAACATGGGATACAGTCTTTTGGTTTAGTAGTCTTACCATTACTTTTGGTAGTGGTATTCTTCTTGGCTCTTTTGTCCAAGGGGTTCCTTTAAACGCTTCCCGAGAGATTTACCTATCTTTTTGGAGCTTATTTACCCGCTATACAGTGGGTATGGGATTGATGGCTGTTTTTCTTTTTGCTATGCACGGCAACCATTTTCTTTTGTTAAAGACAGAGGGTGAATTACAGGCGCGTATTTATAAGCTATTTCCGTGGACAACGGCTCTTTTCCTCATAACTTTCACGATTATGACTATCTGGACGTGGTCGCTTTTTCCATACATGGGGGCACTTTTTATAGAGATGCCGCTATTTTGGTTTTTGCCCGGTTTACTTATTGGGGCTTTTTGCGCTAAAATTTGGGCCTCTATAAAAGGGCGTTATGGTCTCTCTTTTTTCTTTTCTATGCTAACCATCAGCCTTCTTTTTCTTCTCTTTGTGGCAGGGACCTTTCCGAATATGGTGATCTCAAGTATAGATCGTGATCTTTATAGTTTAACTCTCTATAACTCTTCATCAACAGCGACGACTCTTAAGGTTGCTTTGATGATTGCTTTCATCGGTGTTCCGTTAGTTCTTCTCTATGGTTATATTCTATATGCAACCTTTCGTGGTAAGACAAGGCTCCACGACCACAGCTACTAGTCTCCTTTACAATTGAATAAAAATAATTTTAATTTGTAAAATGGATCGATTAAAATTATATTTTAAAAAAGAGAGTGTTTATGGAAAGTGCTTTGAGGCTTTTCGAAGAGCGACATATCATTTTTGATAACCGCTTAGGGGTGACCGTAGACATAGGGGTTTTAAGCACAGAGATTATAGAGCGGGTAGCTAGAGCCTTTTTTATCGATGTTGAAACAGTAGTGCAGGATCTTCTTCCCCCA
>JAFEGE010000021.1 GCA_018240105.1 Verrucomicrobiota bacterium
ATGGCTATTTTGACGCGAGAAGCTCTTAAATACCCCCTATTTAGAGAGATTGTTAAATCAACCTCTTTTAACCGACCAAAGACGAACCTACAAGAGGCTTCCACCCAGCGTCAAAGCAATCAACTTCTGCACCCCGATAGCAAATATTACTACCCAAAAGCCATCGGCATAAAGACAGGCTATACAAAAGCTGCAAAATACAATCTTATTGCTGCAGCAACCGATGGGGAGCGAACACTTATCGCGGCTCTACACCAAAACCCTAACTCTCTGGCTCGCTATGAAGATGCACGTCACCTCTTTGAAGCAGCCTTCTCTGAAAAAAAGGTCCACCGCCTTCTATTCAAACAAGATGAAACCGTTTTCAATAAAGCTATCCCCCACGCAAAAAGTGAGCTTAAAGCTCGCATTGCCGAAGATATATTTATCGATTTTTACCCCTCCGAAGAGATACACCCTCGTGCTGAATTAGAGTGGTTAACACCTAACTTACCTATCACCAAAGATAGTGTGGTTGGTAACTTATCCATACGCAATGAAAGGAATGAAGAGATCCTAAAAGTCGCTCTTCATGCTGAGGCAGCAGTTACTAAACAGTGGCGCTACCACATGACCGAAGATCTTATCCCCTCTTTATGGAAAAGCCCTTTGCCTTCTCTGACAACGCTTCCTTTTCTTGTTTTTTTAGTTTATAAAAAGCGAAAGAAAAAGCTTTAAGAATTCCGGTAATGAATTCAAATTTGTAAAAGCTTTCAAGAAAATATAAAAAAAGCTCTTCTAGTCTGTTAGCCTGAGTTTTGCAATTCGCTCACGCAATTCTTCATTTTTCGATTGATCTCTGAATAGCTGAGCTTCAAGTTGCTCAATCGTCGGTAAACTAGTTTGAAGATCTTTAGTAAGATCCTCAACAAGCTTTGTTGTATAGGTCGCAACTCCAATTGGTCGCCTACTTTCCTGGAGAGTATACTCAACCATTAGTTTTTTCTTGGTTTTACAAAGAATCATCCCGATTGAAGGGGCATCTTTTGGCTGTTTCAGTTGCGCATCTATTGCTGCCAGGTAAAAACTCATCTTTCCCGCATACTCAGGTTTGAATGGGCCACTCTTGAGTTCTACAACTACAAATCTTTTAAGTTTAAAATGATAAAAAAGTAAATCGATTATAAATTCTTCCCCATCGACTTCAACTCGATATTGTCGCGCTACAAATGCAAAGCCAGTGCCAAGTTCAATAAGAACTTTTTGAATATGTTCAACTAGCCCCGCTTCGATCTCAGCCTCATCAGCTTTTTCACGCATTTTCAAGAAATCAAAGCAATATGGGTCTTTTAAAGTAGCGTTTGCAAGGTCAGAATCTGGTTGAGGAAGGGTAATGGAAAAATTTGTTATTGCTTTTCCCTGCCTGCTATAGAGATCTGATTCAATCCACATCTCCAAAACATTCCGACTCCATCCATTTTCAATCGTCTTCTGAGCGTACCAAATACGTTGGTTCAACTCATCAAGCTTGTCGATCAGGACCATATTGTGACCCCATGGTATTTTTGCAGCAGCCTGCTGCAAAATTGAAAATTCTGGATAAGCTTCTGCGAATTGCTTCATATAGAATAAGTTGCGAGGAGAAAATCCCGTCATTTGAGGAAAGTTGATTTTAAGATCCCTGGCCAGGTTATCTATAACTTTGGTCCCCCACCCTTCTTCCTTTTGCCTTTGCAGAATCTCTAGCCCGATTTCCCAGTAAAGTTTCACCAACTCTGTATTTACGGAAATAGAGGCTTTAATCTGAGAAGAGCGGATCTTTTCTTTGAGAATATTCAGCAACTCAACGTATCTAGGAGAAATGAGCCCAGGCTCTCTAATCGATGTATCAGTCACTTTAGGCATTCTTGGTTAAAAAAATCTTAATCAAGGCTATCAAAAACCAGTAAAATTTTCTAAACGTATTTTTTTGTAACTTGTTTTTTTAGTTTATAAAAAGCGAAAGAAAAAGCTTTAGAAATTGCTCTAATGAAAGCTCCTCCGGCCGCGCCTTGGGAGAGAAGCCCATCTCTATCAAAACCTTTTCTACGGAGCTGTTTTTTAGTAAAGAGCTCAGCATCTTGCGTCTCTTTTGGAAAAGAGGGGCTAAGAAGGCAAAAAAAGCCTCTTTATCAACAGATGGAAGCACTTGTTTTGGCACGAGTGATAACGCGTATGAGAAGACTTTAGGCGCTGGCCAAAAACAGTTTGGAGAGATCGCAAAGCCTTTAGTAAAAGTAAAATGAAAATGCAAATAGTATGATAGAAAGGTGGCATTCCTAAAGGGTGGCTTTTGGATAATCCTATCTGCCAAATCTTTCTGCATCACTAAAGTCACTCTAGAGCACTCTTTAGAAGAGTTACACAGCTTCTCTAAAATAGCGCTACTAATATGATATGGGATATTACCAACAATTTTTATCGGCCCTATAAGAGGGTATTCTAGAAAATCCCCCTCTACAATCGTCAGGTTTTCCTCGGGCAAAATTTCTCTTAAGAGCGCGGTAAATCTTCTATCTGTCTCTACCGCGATGACTTTACAGTTTTTTTCAAGAAGCGTCTTTGTTAACCCTCCAGGGCCACTACCAATCTCTAAAACGGTCTCTCCCTCAACGATTTCTGCTTCTTTAGCAATTTTTTCGAGGACGTTTTTATCGATTAAGAAGTTTTGCGATAAACTTCTTTTAGGAAAAAGAGCCCGCTCTTTAAAAAAAGAGGCGAGCTCTGAGATTTTTCGTGGATCCACTACGACACCCTTCTAATTAGCGAAGAGAAAAAGGCTGGTAGGAAGCTTCAAACAACTTAGAAACAGTCAGATCTTCTGCATGGTATTTTTTACGCAGACGACTAAAGTACTCCTCTTTTTGTTTTGTCGCGACCTCTTCCATTAACGTGTCTTGAATTTTCTGTGATACCGTTTCGAAGGGAGGCGGAGCTGCTTCCACATGGTCTACTAGATGAAAAAAGCGTACAACTGTTGACCCATCGCTTCTACTTGTCTGCTCTTGCGGAGCTGAAAAGCTTTTTAATGGCAGGCCTGAAAGAACTCTTAAGTGGTCAGTTGAGAGATCAGAGGTTGAAACACAGAGCTCATTTGATACTTGCAGATGAAGATTGTTCTCTTTCAACTCTTGCTGCAGGGTAGCAATTTTTCCATCCATCAAATCATACGTCGTTTTTGAAAGCTCTTCATGGACTCTCTCTGCCATAGTTTTAGCTTCTTCTACATTCGGAGAGCGGATAGTAACTGTTTTATAGACCCACTCTTCTTTAGGAGGGTTCTTCTTTACGTATTGCTCGTAACCAGCTTTAAGCGCCTCAGGATTTACAAGTTGTAGAACGCGCGCCCAAATTCTATACCAGGCAATGTTTCTGATGATGATATCGTCTCGAACCATATCCCAAGCATCATCATAACTCATGCC
>JAFEGE010000022.1 GCA_018240105.1 Verrucomicrobiota bacterium
ACGCGAGAAGGCGCCATTCTCT
Source organism: Verrucomicrobiota bacterium (assembly GCA_018240105.1). Classification (GTDB taxonomy): domain Bacteria; phylum Chlamydiota; class Chlamydiia; order Chlamydiales; family 2-12-FULL-49-11; genus JAFEGE01. The sequence goes on from JAFEGE010000022.1 coordinate 23, forward strand.
ACGCCTTTGTTGAAAAGGCAATCGCCTTACGAAAAGAGCTGTCTCACCTCTTCTCCAATCGACCTCTAAAAGAAAAAGAGGTTAAAGTCTTAAGAAAAGAAAAGGATCTTTTAATCCTCCTCTTACAAGATGAGATTCTTTTGGCCTCTAACCGTACCGATCATGAGATCGATTTACACCCTCTACTCGATGGAAAATTTGAGCTACTCCTAGCCACCAAAGTAATCCCCTCTTTTACCTCCTTTCTCTTAGCGCCTAAAGCCACCCTCATCGCAGAGCGCCTATAATACGCAACAAGCAAAAAACACATTTACTTATCTTAGAACAACTTAAGAGTAAATCCTTATAGTCTATTATCCTATAGATAGTAGGAAAAGCACAAAAGGACATAAATTATGGCGTCCGTGCCTAAGCCATCTTCTGCGGGAGGATTCAAAGCTCTCTATAAGGGGTTGAAATCTCTTCTTCCCACGCGAAGACCCCCGGCTCCTTCCATTGATCTTAGTATAGGGAATCCTCGGAGGAGTACCTCCCCATATTACGATTCGTTTAGGGATCAAGATATGGTATCTCCTATGAGTGCAGATATGCGTGCAGCTCGTCGAGTTTCTCCCCCTCTCGCTAGACCTCCGCAGCCTGCTCATGCGCCAAACCCACCACGGGTCCCATCGCCTTTAACCATGCGAGGGGCTGACGTGCCGCCTCCCGCTCGTGGGCGTAGACCACCCCCTTTATCGCAAAGAGCCCTATCTGAATACGCTGAATCGGGAGACGCTCTAAGAGACCAGCTAGTAGGAATGGCTCGTTTTGGCATTAGCAGTCAACTTAGCCCCGAATCCCTTGCACAACAGAGACGTTTGTGGTCCCAGCAGGACCTTATAACCGCAAGACGGGAGGCTGGCATACCTCCTACTCCACCGCCTACACCACCTCGTTCCCCCTCTGTTCGTATGGTTTATGACTCCCCTCCATCATCTCCTATAAGGCCTTCTGTATGGGCCCCTACCACATCTCCTGAAACGCGTCCTACAGGGGGCTTTCTTACACCGTCAGGCAGACTTACACCACAGCGGCGTGAGGCTATTTTTAGACAATTCCCTGACCTAAGAAGGTTATATCACCAGGATACTTGAAAATTTTGATTCATAACATTTTCTCTTAGCTTGATACGGTAGCGGGTGGTAGTACCGCTGCCGTAAGCTCATGGCTTTATGCGGAAGGAATGCAAAATTGGTTTTGGTTGTCGCCAGAATCTTAAGATTCATACCCGTTTTGGCATCGATCATCTTCTTGTGCAAACTGTAAGCCCTGGCTTTTTGCCAAAATTCTAATTTTGCATTCTCTGCCGTATAAAACTCGCACATCTTACGCGAATTATAGTAAATTATTGGTTCCTAAAAGGCTATTCTGCTATTTTGAAGAGTGGTTATGGTTAGGTATCTTTTTGCTATTCTTGTCGCTCTCGTTGCCTCCTCTTGTGCGCAAAGGGCGTCTTATCCTTATGCAGCGCAGCTTACGCACCATGAAAATGGCACGCCAAAGCCTAAAGTAGCCCTCGTTCCTATCCTCGACCACACAAGTGGAGAGATCCCACCGAGTCTGTCACAAGACCTTACAGAAAACCTCTTCTCACGCCTTTTTACAAGCGGCAAGTTTTACTTAACCTTTGACTTTGAAGTGCTGGCAAAACACGCCTCTCTTGACAACAGCCCCTTCTTAGACGATATAGATTGGATCAAAGAGTCTGCCTCACCAACCGAATTTCTAGTCTTTATCGAACTGGTAGAGCATAAAATGACGCCGAATAGTGAAGGAGCTGTCTCTTTTGTACAGTCCTACAATCTAGATGTCTCTATGCGCGTTAAAGTTTTAGACCTAAGAGCAAGCAAACCGAGAGTCATTCTCCAAGAGCTATTCCAAGAGACTTTTTACATCCCCTGGCGCTTCACCTCTTTTGAGACAAAAAAAGGCAGCTGGCAAAAAGCGGCTATGTATCTCTCTTTAATTAGCTCGGCCCATACCGATCTACTTAAAAAAATCTCAACGCAAATAGAGGACTACATTCTGTTAGCAAAATGGCAATGATACTATTTTCCTCTCTTACCACCATCTCTCTCTTTGATAACGTTAGCTTGTTTATTTTCTCGAGCGCTATCGCCTTAATTGTTACATGGATTGCTTATCTTAAAAACTTCTTCTCTCTACCTTTTAAGGATTTCGAGGGACCGCAAGTGCGCTTTTTCGACTGTCTTGCTGTCTTTTTGATTTTTATTGCTTCTTATCAACTTTTAGCCGAAGAGCTTGTAAAGTTTTTGAGCAGACATGCGCACATACACAGCAGAACAACCCTTCTCTCTATTTCACAACTTCTTACCTTTCTTGCAACAGTGGTTCTTCTTGTATTGTATGGCCTTGTTTGCCAAGGGAAAAAGGTGAGTTTAAAAATATGGAAAGACCAAACCTTCCCCCTTTCTAAACCAATTTATCAAGATATAGGATTTGGCGTCCTCTCTTGGGTAGTAGCTATCCCCATGGTTGTTGCAACCTCCTACTTTACACAAACGTTAACAGACCTATTCTTTGGTATCTCTGAAAAAGAGCAGCTCGCTGTGCGCTACTTAAAGCTTGCCCTTGACGAGCCCTTTGCTCTCTTTGTTGCCCTTTTTTCTATTTTGATTGCGGCCCCTTTTATGGAAGAGTATCTATTTCGAGGCATTTTACAGTCTTGGCTTCGTACAAGACTTGGCCCCATAAAAGCGATTGTCGTATCAAGCGTTTTTTTCGCAGCGCTACACTATTCTCCACAACAAGCTGTGACAAATATTCCTCTCCTTGTAACCCTTTTTACCTTCGCACTTTACTTAGGCTTTATCTACGAAAAGACAAGATCTCTTTTTGCTCCTGCCTTTTTACACGTGACATTCAATTTCATTAGTGCTATGAGAATTATCAGTCTCTCTATGGAATGATTGGTTAATTTTGGGAAGTTTTTTTCATATCGAAAGCTTTGGCATCTCTGATGTCGGCCTTATTCGAAAAAGTAATGAAGATGTCTTTAGAGAATTACCAAAAGAGAAGTTTTTTGTCCTTGCAGATGGCATGGGTGGCCACAATGCAGGTGAAGTAGCTGCTCTTTGCGCCGTTGAGTATATGTGCTCCGCCGTTCAGAACCTTTTTATACAAGGACAAGAAGCCTCAGCTATAGATGAGTTAGAGAATCATCTAGGAAGCCTTATTGAAAACACAAATCTATGGATTCACCATTTAGGAGCCTCTGATCCAACACTTCACGGGATGGGAACAACCCTATGTAGTACTCTTTTTTTTAAAGAATCTATTATATATTCTCATGTCGGAGATAGCCGCATCTATCGCGTGCGAGACTATGAGCTACAACAACTTACAAAAGATCACACTTTCTCTGCTACCAAAGAAAATGCAAAAAATGTATCCTTGTCTCGAAAAGTCCTTGCCAGAGCCCTCGGAACCTCTATTGCCGTTTTACCGGAAGTCAAAAGTGAAGTAGCGCAAGGAGGCGATCTCTATCTAATGTGTTCTGATGGGCTATCAGATCTAGTCCCCCACGCGCGCATACAAGAGATCACAACCTCCTCGCCTTCTCTCTCAACCATTGGCGAAATGTTGATCAATGAGGCCAAAGCTTCTGGGGGGCATGATAATATAACCCTCCTTTTAATGCGTCTAGAGTGATCTATTTAGATAATAATGCGACAACGCCTCTTGTCAAAGAAGTTTTAGAGGCCATGCTATACGATTTTGACGGGATCCCTCGTAACCCCTCTAGCGTCACAACCTACGGGCGAGAAGCAAGAAGCCGCATCATCCAAGCGCGTGGAGAAATTGCAGCCTTCTTTGGCGTCCTACCTGAAGAGGTTATCTTTACCTCAGGCGGCACCGAAAGTAACCACTTTTTGATCCAGGGCTTTTATGAAAAAAAGCGGGGCCCGATTATTACAACCGCTGTTGAGCACGCCTCCGCTTTAGCTCCCATCAGACGATTAACTAAAGATATTATCTACCTCCCTGTTGGCAAGGAAGGAGCCCCTTCACCATCAGATCTTAGAAGCGCTCTAACAAAAGAGACCTCTTTTATTTTTCTATCAGGGGTCAATAGTGAAACGGGGGTAAAGCTCCCTCTTGATGAAATCGCCTCTATCGCTGAAGGAGCAAGAGTTCCTCTTCTTATCGATGGTGTAGCGCTTCTAGGAAAAGCCGATTTTACACCACTTCCCAAAGCCATATCCGGGATCTCTTTTTCTAGCCACAAATGCCATGGCCCTAAAGGTATTGGTATTGCGATCATACGAAAGCCTCACCGTATCTCCCCTCTATTTATCGGAGGCCACCAAGAGAGAGACCTTAGAGCTGGCACAGAGAATCTAGCAGGTATCCTAGGGTTTGCAAAAGCGCTCTCTTTTCTTACCAAAGAGAATAGAGAAAAAGTAGAATCGCTTCGCCATTTCTTTGAAACTGCCCTTCTAGAAAAGATCCCGGGAGCACAAATTAATGGAGAGGGTCCGCGCTGCAGTAACACATCGAATATCTACTTTCCTGATGTAGATGCAGAAATCCTACTTATCAATTTAGATAAGAGAGGTATTATCGCTTCTTTAGGCTCTGCTTGCGCCTCAAACAGTTTAGAGCCTTCACATGTCTTACTTGGCATGGGATTTTCAAAAGAGCGCGCTCTCTCTTCCTTGCGATTTTCCTTTAGCCGTTTAAATACAAAAAAAGAGGTGGAAGAGACTATCTCCCACCTCTTAGCATTAACCTCTTCTAAACAGAGACT
>JAFEGE010000023.1 GCA_018240105.1 Verrucomicrobiota bacterium
CAATCACATAGGAGCTATTCGGTACTTCTTGAATCATTATAACCAATGGGCTTATGAGAAATTCTTAGATGACCTTGACGTTATTGAATGCTTTATCACTTAGCCTAACCTTAATTCCACCGCCGCTAGATCGCCGCTAGAAATTATAGTTATGCTAAGCCTTAAAAAGTTCTAAGACTTTTTCTCAGAGACGCTACAAGAGGTGAAATCAACGAGCCCCTTGGTAATATCCGAGAGCTCCTGGAGGAGCGCTATACGATTTTCCTGGAGGGCCGCATCTGGTGTTAAGACGCGCACGGTATCAAAGAAATAAGATAGGGGAGAGTGGAGGGTAGAGAGCGTCTGAAAGGCTGTAAGGTAGTCTTTTTTCGTAAGGGCAATTTCGAGAGTGCCTTTTACTGTAATAAGGGCGGTAGAGAGCTCTTTTTCGCCAGGCTCTTCTAAGAGAGAGAGGCTGAAATTCTTTTTCTCAAAGGCGCTTGTTTGGCCGTGGACGCGTTTGTAGACTTCTAGAAGGTGGTCGAAAGCTTTACTCTTTTCTCTAAAGGCGTGAAGCGCCTCTGTGCGGCAGTAGATATCATAAGGATCATAGGAGGGGATAGAGAGAATAGCATCGATCTCTTCTTTTTCAAAGCCGCTATCTAGAAGGATGGCTTTGATGCGCTGCTTTAAGAAAGTTAGAAGGTCTGCGTTAGCGACTACTTTAGAGAGATCTAAGAACCATTTCTTTTCGATAAGGATACGAAGGATGCCGATAGCAGCCCTACGGAGAGCGTAAGGGTCTTTAGAAGAGGAGGGCTTTATACCGACTGAGAAGTAGCTGATGAGATTGTCTAGCTTGTCAGCAAGGGCTAAGATCGCACCGGATGTGGTATCTGGGATTTTGCCACCTTCTGTGAGAGGTAAGTACTGCTCTTCGATAGCAAGAGCTGTCTCTTCTGTCTCACCGCTTTTTAGAGCGTAGTATTTACCCATCGTACCTTGGAGTTCTGGGAACTGATAGACAACTTGTGTGGAGAGATCAGCTTTGGCTAAAAGGGCAGCTCTAGACGGGGCAGAGAAGCCAAGAAGAAAGCCTAACGTTTCAGAGAGTTTTAAAAGGCGTTTGGTTTTCTCAAAGAGAGAGCCAAGCTCTGGGTGGAAGTTTATCGCTTCTAAGGCTTTATTGTAGTAATCAAGAGGCTGTTTTGTATCTAATTCATAGAGGAAAAAGCCGTCAGAGAGGCGCGCTGTAAGAACTGCTTCATTGTTTCTTAAGATGATTTCATTAGGATTACGGTCGATTGCTAAGAGGAAGGTAGAGCTAAAGGAGCCGTCTTTATTCTGGAGGGGGAAGTAGCGTTGGTGGTCGATCATTTCGGAAGAGAGAAGCTCTTGCGGTAAGCTAAGGAAGCGTTTATCGAAAGAGGCAGAGGCAACTTGTGGGTATTCGGATAGGAAAAGGACCTCAGAGAGAACCTTCTCTTTGTGTAGGATGGTCGCTTCTAATTTCCACTCCCATTTGTGGAGCTGTTTTTCTAAAAATTTTCTTCGCTCTACAGTGCAAGCAAGGACTTTACGACGTCTAAGTTTGGTGAGATATTTTTTAGGGGCTCTAATTTTTACTGGGTATGGGTAGAGCTGGCCATGGCCGTAAGAGAGGTTACCAGAGGCGATTGTATCGATAGCAAAAGGAACAACGTTACTGCCATAGAGCGCAAGAATCCAGCGCAGCGGTCTTGCATAAGTGGTATCAAAAGTCGACCAGCGCATCTTTTTAGGGAAGGGGATCTCTTGGATAATCTTTGGCAAGAGCTCTTGTAAAATAGAGAAGGTAGAGAGGCCTTTTTTCTCAGAGAAAACAACGAGATATTTATCTTCTAAAATGGAAAGTGAAGGAATGCGGCCCTCTTCGATCTCTTGGCGGGTCGGTGGGGAGATTGGAATCGACTGGAAAAAGCCAACAGCTTGTTTTGTAGGATTACCTTCGTTATCAAAGAGGGTAGAGAGAGGTGGTCCCTTTTTTTCTACTTTCTGTGGAGGGATACCTTCTGGGATAGAAAAGATGCGGATAGCGAGGCGTCTTGTTGCACCGTAGACCTCTACGTGGCTAAAAGTTAAGCCGTATTCAGACAAAGCTTTTGGAAGCGCTTTTTCTAAGTGGAGCATTGCAGCTGGCATAAAAGAGGCAGGGATCTCTTCAGAGCCGATCTCTAAAAGAAGATCTTGCACTTTCTGTGTGCTGTAAGGGATCTCTTTTTTGGCCGGTGGTGTAAAAGTCGAGAGGGGAAGAGGATCTTTTTTTAAGAGAGGAAAATCAAGATTTTCTCTCTCATCTAAGTAGAGTTTAGCCGATGCGCAAGAGAGCGCTTTAATACGATGCATAAGATCGACTCTGGCTGTTACAGATATAGCAGATCTTGCCTCTAATAAGTTAAATACGTGGGAGGCTTTGATGGCAAATTCGTAGGCAGAGCTTACTCTTTTTAACTCTATAAGGCGCTTACCTTCTCTTTCAAAATCATCGAAGTGGCGTCGCAGCATCGTAACATCGGCATCTTCAAAATTGTACTGGCAAGCTGTGATCTCATTTTGTAAAAAGACATCGCCGTAGGTAAGTGTATCGTTATATTTTATATCATAGACATTAGAGACGCCTTGTAAAAACATAGCGAGGCGCTCTAAGCCATAGGCGTATTCAACGACTACAGGACGCACATCAATACCGCCAACAGACTGGAAGTAGGTGTACTGGGTAATTTCCATGCCGTCGCACCAAATTTCCCAGCCAAGACCCCAGGCACCTTGGGTTGGAGAGGCCCAGTCGTCGTGGACAAAGCGGATATCGTGCTCACTTAAATTTAAGCCTAGAGCTTCCAGTGATTGTAAATATAAATTTTGACTATCTAGGGGAGATGGCTTTAAAATAACTTGAAACTGATGAAATCTTTGCAGGCGGTTTGGATTTTCGCCATAACGACCATCCGTTGGCCTTTTGCAGATTTCGACGTTACACATTTTATAAGGCTCAGGACCAATACAGCGCAGAAATGTCTCAGGATTAAAGGTGCCCGCACCCGATTCCAAGTTATAGCCTTGTTGCAGGAGACAGCCTTGGTCCATCCAAAATTGCTGTAATCGAAAAATAATTTCTTGAAAGGTCAACATAATGAGTGAGATTTTAGCAGAAAAAGACAAATGGGAGAATAAAAAATTGAAGAAGTGTATGTAAGAAATAGGACAATTACGGTATTATATAGGCGTATAGCGCCACTTAGGGAGGGGTGCCAGTAGTCGTGAAAGCTGCTTTATTTTTAACTTTGGCGCGTATTGCGTTATGCCCGATCTTCTTATTCATCTATCTTTTTTATGAAAGATTAGAGATATCGCTCTCTGTAATGCCCTACATGCTACTTTTTATTTTACTCCTCTGCGAGCTCTCAGATATCTTTGATGGCGTTATGGCAAGACGCAGTAATCAGGTGACGGAGCTTGGTAAGATCTTAGATCCTATGGCCGATAGTATCGTTCGCCTCTCTATTCTTCTTACCTTTACCCAGGGCATTGTAAAGCTACCGCTTTTCTTAGTCCTTGTTTTTGTCGCACGCGATGCGATGATCAGCACGCTACGTACTTTATGTGCACTCCATGGCAAAGCCCTAGCAGCAAGATTTAGTGGTAAAGTAAAGGCTGTTATTCAAGCGATTGCTATCTTTGCGATCGTAAGTCTTATGATTCCCTATTCACAAGATCTCATATCCTTAGAAGTCTTTAGGACAAGCTGCTTTTGGGTCGTCTTTTTAACAGCATGCTATACCCTTATCTCCGGCTTTGAGTATATGTGGACCCATCGTGGTTACATTAAACAAGCCTGGCGATAGGCTTCTTAAGTAGTCTTAGATATGTAATGCTGGAGTGTTGATTTAAAGAGACCATATCCTATAAAAGATAGGTTTAAAAAATTGGGGAATTAGCAGCCGCTATAATTCCCCAAACCAAGGGGCGGCGGATCGCCGCTAGAAATTATAGGGGCGACAAGCCTTAAAAAGGCTGCTCAAGAATAGCTTATTTTTCAAGCAAAGCGAGTTCTGCAAGAGGTCTATTCCTTAAAAGCGCTAGAAAATAGATTTTTTGATAGGTAAGGGCTGCTTTTTTCCAGCTAAAGTCACAGCTTACGCCATTTTTTATTAAAGAGTCCCATTTGGCAGGTTCGTTTCGGAAGGTCTCAAAAACACGCTGTAACGCATACTCTACGCCGCCTCGATCGGCTGTTTCAAAGCAAAAACCGGTACGTCCTTCTTTGGGGATAGAGGTGTCATCGCTATCAAAAACTGTATCAGCAAGGCCGCCTGTTTTTCTGGCTATTGGAACAGCGCCATAGCGCATAGCGATCATCTGTGTTAAACCGCACGGTTCATAGAGAGAGGGGATAATAAAACCATCGGAGGCGGCATAGATAAGATGAGAGAGAGACTCGTCAAAGTAGAGGCCTATATAGAGGTTTGGGTGGCCTCTATAACTCTCCTTGAGATGTTCAAAGGTGTTTCTAATTTCCTGATCGCCTGGTGTGCCAAGGAGAACGAAGGATCCATTGTTCTCTAGTGTATAGTGGATAGCCTCTTTAATAAGATATGGTGCTTTTTGCTTCACTAGTCGTGTCACACAGCCGATTAAAGGCTTTCCATCAGCTTGTATTTGTAGCTTTTTACAAAGAGCTTTCTTGTTTTCCTCTTTTTGTTTGCGTATTGTGCTGATAAAGGTTGGATTCGAAGGGTAAGGAAAGGGAAGATGTGGATCTTTGGCAGGATTCCAGCTCTCCACTTCTATGCCATTGAGTATCCCTTTAATTTTGCTGCTGTAGGCGCGGACAACTCTATCTAAGCCGGCGCCCCCTTCGGGGGTTTTTATCTCTTCACGGTAGCGAGGTGAGACGGTTGTCACATAATCAGAAAAGACAATGCCGCCTTTGAGAAGATTAAGGAGGGAGGGGTTATTTGGATCCTGCATCTTGTCAAAGGAGCGAAAATCCTCACCGCGAAGGCCAATCCGACTTAAATGGCTTGGAAAACATTTGCCTTGGTGTTCCATATTATGGATCGTAAAGACAATCCCTTTCCAATGAAAGCCAAGGTCTCGATAAAGATGGTGGACTAAGGGTGCTACGATAGCCGTTGGCCAGTCGTGGATATGGATAATGTCAGGTTTTTTATCTTGCTTGTAGAGAAACTCTAAAGCGGTTCTAGAGAAATAGAGAAAGCGCTCTATATCATCTGAGCCCCCATAGATATAGCCCCGATTAAAGTAGTACGCCTCATGGTGGGGCTCTATCAAATAGGTGGTAAGGCTTTCAAGATCGGCTCTCCAAATCGTATTGTGGATCTGATTGTTTTCTTCAAAAGACCAGAGATCGCCCCTTTCTACTTTTAAGTTCTGGAGGCAGTCGTATTTTAAAATATCATATTTAGGCAGGATGATCTCAACGCGATTGCCATTTTTTTGCTGCTCTTTAGCAAGGCCATAGACAACATCGCCAAGACCGCCAACCTTAGCAATCGGTGCGCATTCAGAAGCAATGTGGACGATATACATAGGCCTTTACATAACAAAAAAAGCGCTTTCTCGCAACTAGGGTTTATAAATTTTATTACTACCTGAAAAGCGTGGATTGGAGGGACTAGCAGAGTTTTTTAATTGCCTCTTGAGCTATGCTCAAGTAAAATTAAAAATTGGCTTTTGGCTTCACCAGAACCTTAAAATTTACATTCGCTGCACCTCGCCCTATATTCTATAGGGGCTCGCTTTAGCGGCGATTTCATCTAATGCAAATTATAAGGTCTGTCCTTGCCAAAATACCAATTATTGAATTCACTTGAGCATAAACCATTTTGTCTGTATAGTAATTGCTTTTTAGGAAGAGTGAAAACTCCTCTTGAGAAAGAGTTGTTGGGGTGTCGCCAAGCGGTAAGGCAGCGGTTTTTGGTACCGCCACGCGTAGGTTCGAATCCTGCCACCCCAATTTAAGGTTCGCGGGACTATACATCCTGGGCCTAAGTACGAAGAGAGAGACAGAATCCTTCGTATAGACAGAGGAAGAGATAAGCGTTTGGACCATAGGCATAAAGAGCCCCACTCTTTTGACCTCTTGTCTCTTAAGGGTAGCATGTTTTGGACGACTACTGTTCTAAGTAGCGACAAATGTGAGCTATTTCTTTAAGACGCTTCTCTACAAAAAAAACATTTTAAGGATTACTGCGTATGAAATTAAAATTGGAAAAACGAGAAAAAACAACTAAGGGAGAATTAGCCAGAATTCGCCGTGAAGGTAATATCCCAGCTGTTTTTTATGTAAAAAACAAAGAGAGTCTCGCTGTAACTATTAAGGGCGATGAGTTTAAAACCTATTTAAGACAAATTACACCAGGCTGTCTAGCAACACAGATCTTTGATCTCGAGATCGATTCTAAAAAATGTAGAGCTATCGTAAAGGATATCCAGTACGAGCGCACAACATACAGAATAGAGCATATCGACTTGATGGAATTAAAAGATAAAGAGAGAGTCTCTCTTTATGTTCCAGTCATCTGCAAGGGAGAAGATAGATGTGTAGGCGTTAGCCTAGGTGGCCAATTAAAGCGCGTTAAAAGAGCTGTTAAAGTATCTGTTGAAAGCCAAGAGATACCAGAGGCTTTCGTGCTTGATGTTTCTAAGTTAGGACTTGGCGAGGCCCTACGTGTAAAAGATTTACCGCTAACTTCTACTATGAAAGTTGCGCTCCAGCCGAATCAAGGAATTGTAACGGTTAATAAGTAAAAAATGGAAAAAAGACGTGTGCTAATTGTAGGGCTTGGTAATCCAGGTTCTCGATATGAAACTACAAGACATAATGCAGGTCATATCCTAGTAGGAGCGCTTGCTAAAAGTCTTGGTTTTAGCCTTAAGAAGGATTCTATGGTAGAGGGAAAAGTAGCGGTAGGTGTGCATAAAGAGGTAGAGATAGCTCTTCTTATGCCAACTACGTATATGAACCTCTCTGGAGGGTCTGTAAAAAAGGCGATGCACGAGTATACTATCGCTACAGAAGACCTTTTGGTTATTAGTGATGATGTCTATGTGCCATTTGGCTCTTTTCGTCTTAGAGAAAAGGGGTCCTCTGGTGGTCATAATGGGCTAAAAAGTATTGAAGGCCATCTTGGCACGCAAGAGTTTGCACGCCTGCGTGTAGGAGTGGGGGCACCTTTTAGCGTGAGCTTAGAAGAGTACGTCTTATCCGATTTTACAGAGCAAGAATTAGAAGAAATACCAAGAGTCATTAATCATGGCATAGCCTTGATAGATTTTTGGATACAAAGAGATATGGGGGCTGCCAATGGTTTTATTGCCAGCATAACCCCCACAAAAAATGTTGGAGAATAAACATGAGAGCAACAAAAACAAATCTGTACGAAGGGCTCTATATCTTCCGTCCGACACTCAGTGACGAGGCGAGAGAAAAAGCGCTAAAAAAAATTACTACTGTTATCGAAAATTCGGGGGGAACTCTCGAAAAGACGATAGATTGGGGTCGTAAGAAAATGGCTTATGAGATCAAGATGTGCCGTGAAGGCCATTACATTCTCATCTACTTTTCTCTCCCAACTAATGTTATGGATGAAGTGATCCGAGAGAACCATCTCCACGAAGATCTTCTTCGATACTTACACCGTACGATAGAAGCTCTACCTGAGGGTGAGCAAGTTAAATTTAAACCCCTTACGAATGTAGAGAGGTAATTATGATGAAAAGTTTTAGACCAAGTAGCAGCAAATCCTTTCTTCCAAACGCCCCCATGAAGCCAAAAAAGTGTCCCTTTACAGCTGATGGGATTTGGGAAATCGATTATAAAGATGTAGATACGCTAAAGCAGTTTACAACAGAGCGCGGCAAAATTTTACCACGCAGAATTACAGGCGTTTCTCAAATGCATCAAAGAAAATTAACGAAAGCGATCAAACAGGCAAGATACATGGCGCTCATGCCCTTTGTTGCTCATGATTAGAACGGGAGTTGTTATATGAAATACCAATTACTTTTACTTGAAGACCTCGTAAACTACGGGCGCAAGGGCGATTTAGTCCAGGTAGCTCCAGGTTTTGCACGAAACTGTCTTCTTCCACAAGGAAAGGCTCTTCTTGCCTCTTATGCAACTGTAAAAATGCGTGAGAAACTAAAGCAAGAGAGAGAAGCAGAAGCTGTAAGAGATCGCGCTTTGTCAGAAAAACTTGCAGGCGAGATCAACGGACAGATGTTTGAAACTGTTGTTAAGGTAGATCCAGACGGACATATGTATGGCTCTGTTACAACAGCAGATATCGCAGATATTCTCTTTAACAAAGGTTTTACTGTTAATAAGAAGTATATCGCTCTTATCCACCCGATACGTGCGCTTGGCTCTTATGAAATTACTTTAAAACTACCAGAAGGTATTGAAGCCTCTGTAGGTCTTGCTGTTAAGCCAGATCGTGAACTTAAGAAGAAAGAGAAGAGCGATAAAGAAGAAAAAAAACTTGAAGAGCAAAATGCTCTCGGCAAAGAGGCTGAAGGCAAGAGTTAATAAGGATGAAAACCTATTTTTCTCCTGCTAAACTCAATCTTTTTTTTCGTGTTCTTAGCAAAAGAAGGGATGGCTATCATGAGATAGCATCCCTTTTTACTGCCATCAATTTTGGCGATACGCTCACTATCAGTAAAAGTAACAAAGACTCTTTTACGATACTGGGTATGGAAAATCTTCCAACCGATGCCAAAAATTTAGTTATAAAAGCACTTATACTTTTTCGAGAGACGGTAAAAGATACCGACCCTGTCGCTATTACCTTAAGTAAAAAAATTCCTATAGAGTCAGGTCTTGGTGGAGGCAGCAGCAACGCTGCAACGACACTCTGGGCTTTAAATGAACTCTATGGTTACCCACTCTCTGTAGAAGAATTAATCTCTTTAGCCTCTACCATAGGCTCTGATGTTCCATTTTTTCTCTCAAACGGCCTTGCATACTGCCAAGGGCGGGGAGAGATAATAGAAAATATCAAAGAGAACATCTCGCTACCTCTATGGCTTATACACAGAGAAGGTCTATGCGCAAGCACACCCTCTGTCTATAAAGAGTGCGAGCCTAGTGAAGTTTCAAGAGAAGATCCGAAGGTTCTTCTTAAGCGCATTTTAGAGGGAGATCCTCTCTTTGTTAACGATCTAGAAAAAGCAGCTTTTCGTCTTGTACCAAAGTTAGGAGAAGTAAAACAAGCTTTACAGGGAACTTTTGAAAAAGTAGCATTAACCGGAAGTGGCTCTGCTTTTTTTGGCTACGGCTTAAAGGAAAATAGAAGAGCAGAAGGGATACCAGTTACTATGCTAAAACGTTCTGAAAATAGTTGGTATTACGAAGTTGATAGCCCGACTTCGCTTTTGATTGACTCTACATCAAGATCTTTGATGTAACGAATAAGATTCTTATGCCACCAATGGAGGCCTTTAAGCTTCATCTCTGCGATGGCTTTTTCTTTATCCCAATTCTGCATAATGATGCGGTAGATGGCTACAACAGCACCTGTTCGATCGGCACCATGGAAGCAGTGGACAAAGGCTGGCCCTTGGTTTCTATCGCGCATAATCTTTAGGAACTCAATAAAGATACGGTCTTGTGGATCGTAAGGGGAGAAGGGCAAATGGACGCTTCGAATATCATGGCTCTTGTATTCTTCGATCACTTCCTTATTAAAATCTTCGATCCGTAGGTTGATGATTGTCCGAATACCTTGTTTAGCAAGCTCTCGAAGCCCTTGGCTAGAGGGTTGTCCTCCGCGATAGAGCCTCTTATCAACAACGCTGTGATAGTTTGGTAGGCCATGGCGCAAAAAACGGCGCTTTATAAAGAAAAGAACCACCTCTACCCCGCCAAATAAAAGGGCAACAAGGTATAGACAAAGATTGGAGGCAATCTTTCTAAGGCTACGGAGCACCCCCTTAAAGGAAAGGTGAGATAGCAAGAATTCTAAGGGGCTAGATTTTTCGCTATGCATAGGGCACATGGTTTAGCAGTACTTATTTTTCCATTCTACCATAGAAAAGGAGGAAGTTTCCACCATTTCTTCTATCTGGAAATTTTTAAGAGCCTCTTCTGAAAGGGGAGAGGTGGCTAAAACAAAGTCTACACCGTACATAGAGGCTAGAAGGTGAATAAAATCTTCATTACTATTTGTTGGCGTTACGTGGATGACAAGTTTATTTTTTCCTTTACGTTCGGACGCCTCTTTAATGCCATGGAAGAGATAACTAGAGATCTCTTCATCGGTTACCAAAAGAAGGATAATAGACTCGTCTTGGAGAATTTTAGCTAGATGTAGAGAGGTGAAAATCTTGCCTAGGGGGTTATCTTTGACAAGTCCGTGAAGCACATCGGAAAAGGAGATCTCAGCGCAGCCAAGCTTTTCAATGGCAAGGCCAGAGGCGATATTAGCAAGGTTAATGGTAGTCTCTAAGGGTAAATTGCTAGCAATACCAAGCGCTATCATAGCAAGGGCTGTATCGCCAGCACCTGTTACATCTAAGACATCGCGTTTGGAGACGGGAAAATCTTGACGCGATAAATCTTTGGCAAAAAGAGTCATCCCTTTTTCTGCTCGTGTGATGAGAAGAAATTCCATAGAGCTCTCTTGAAAAAGTCTAGCAGCCACAACCTCTAAAGGAGCATCACTCTCGCATTTGGCAGCAGTATAGGCCTCTTTATTGTTCGGTTTTATAAGAAAAGCGCCGCTATATTTTGTAAAGTCATAGCCTTTTGGGTCTACAAGGACGCGGATATTATGTTCTTTAGCAATAGAGAAGACTTTTTGTAAAAGAGAGGGAGTTAGAAAGCCTTTCCCATAGTCAGAAAGAGCGATAAGATCGTGCTCTAGGATAGATTTTTCTAGATAAGAGACAATCTCTTCCTCTAATTCTAAATCTAAGGGAAGGATCTTTTCATAGTCGCACCGTACGATCTGTTGGCTATCTGCAATGAGCCGATTTTTGCGTGGCGTTATCCATTTTTTTTGTACAAATAAGCCTTTTGTATCAAAGAAGCGATCCTCTAAGAGGTAGCTTATTTTTTTGCCGGCTTCGTCATTGCCAATTCTACCTACTAAAGTGACCGTAGCACCAAGAGAAGAGAGATTTAAAGCAACATTACCTGCGCCACCTGGTGACTCTGTTGTAGAGGATACGAGTAGGACAGGAACAGGCGCTTCGGGCGATATCCTTTGTACAACACCTTTTGTGTAAACATCAAGAACGAGATCGCCGAGCACAAGAATTTTAACATCTCTTAAGGCATGTAAAGTCTCGTATAAAGCTTTTACCACAAGGCTCCACTAAGTAGATAATTTTTTACATAGTCGCTTGCGCCCTCTTCTAGAGAGGTTGTAGGAAGAGGTAGTTGTGAAGAGAGGCGGTGCATTTTAGCAGCTGTGTAGTTTTGATAAGAGTGCATAAGCTCTACGGGCATGGGGATATACTCAATACTCGGGGCGCGGTCCAAGGCTTTGAAGATGATGGTTGCTAATTCATTCCAACTTCTAGGCGAACCGGTGCCAATATTATAGATTCCTGTAATATCGCTGCAGAGAAGTTCAAAGACAATTTTTGCCACATCTTTGCTGTAGATAAAATCTCTCATTTGGCCTCCGTCGCTAAACTCTTTGGCGTTGGATTTAAAGAGTCGTACTTTGCCCTCTTTTTGGATCTGATGGAAGAGGTGGTATACCATAGAAGCCATACGGCCTTTATGCGCCTCGTTAGGCCCATAGACGTTAAAAAATTTAAGGCCAACTACTTTATTGAGATATTTGTTACGGATAACCCACTGGTCGAACATCTGTTTGGATTGGCCATAGAGGTTCATAGGTCTTAAGGCATCGATCGTCGTCGGATCATCTTCAAAGCCTTGCTCTGCATTCCCATAGGTTGCGGCCGAAGAGGCGTAAATAAAGCGGCACTCCTCCTCTATGGCAAAGGTTGCAAGATCGACAGAGAAGCGGTAGTTCGTGCGGTAGTAATCATCCCCATCTGTACCGACGGTGGAAGAGTTGGCTCCCATATGAACAAAGGCTCCTACTTCATCGCCTCTGCCTTTAAGCCAGCGCATAAGCTCATGGCGCGATAAAAACTCTCCATACCGTTTACCGATTAGATTTTTCCATTTAGAGCTCTCTTTAAAATCATCGACAAGGACAAGGGTTCTATCATAGCCTACATCGTTTAAGTATCTGACGATCGAAGAGCCAATAAATCCAAGAGCTCCTGTAATAACAACCCACTTATCATCAACGTAGCGATTCTCTTCTAAAAGAGAGATAAAGTCAGAAGGCCCGCCCAGAGAGCTATCATTTTTTCGATTCACGTTTGACTCCTTTAGCAATCGTTTCAAGGGAGATAGCCTTTTTGCGGCTTGTTCCTAGCAAGGTCTCTGTTCGTTTCAATTTTTCTCTCTGTACCTCTTCAGTGCTTTTCAGCTGCTCTTCTCGCATCTGAATCTCCTCTTCCCACACTTTTTGATCCTCGCGCATCTTTTCATGTAAAGTATCAAAGCGCACCTTCCAAAGGTCGAGTTCTTTTTTTTGGTCTAGAATCGTATGGTCATTGGTCGCAAGAATTTTTCTAATCTCTTCCATGACTAAGTAAGATATTAAAAGCGAGAGATGGAAAGAGAAGTGCCAAAGCATCGAGCCAACAATACCCCAAGAGTAGAGGCAAACGGACTCTACAACCATTCCAACCCATAAGAGGGTTGTTAAGAGGCTCGATACCCAAAATAGGTAAAGAAGGAGAAGACCGCGGGCTAAGAGACCTGCTTGCCATGGGTTATAGGGGGCAAGACCAATCGCTCCTAGAAGCAAGCAAAAACAAGGGCCGAGGCAAACTAAAAGAAAGATAGCGCCGGTTTTTCCGAGAAATAACTTTTCTCTAATCTTTGTCACTAGCATGAGGAGCATAGTTTGAGATTAACAACTGCCTCTTTTTCTAGCAAGTACGAGAAGGAGAGATTTTAGAATCGCTCGTTTAGTTTGGCGATGCGATCCTCTATCGGAGGGTGCGTCGCAAAGAGGGTAATCCAAGACCGTTTTTTAGGGCGGTGGATTAAGAAAGCAGCGACACTCTCTGGTACAGATTCTGCTTTGGAGGTGTGTTTTGTAGAGGCCTCTAATTTTTGAAGCGCTCTGATCATAGGCTGTTTGCCTAGCATGTCAGCAGAGCCGCTATCAGCTCTATATTCGCGGTAACGAGAAAAGTAGGCAACAATGAGAGAGCCTAAAGTCATAAAGATGATTTCGAAGAGGAAGGTAAAGAGGGTGTAGGAGAGATAAGAGCCAGCGCTTTTACCATCGCGATCTCTACCAAAACCAGAGAAAGCCAAGGCTAGAGCTCTTGCTAAAAACATCACAAAGGCATTGATCACGCCTTGGAGAAGTGTCATCGTGACCATATCGCCATTTACAATGTGCGAGATTTCATGGCCAATCACAGCCTCTAATTCGGTTTTATCCATTTTTTCTAAAAGACCTGTGGAGACCGCAACAAGTGAGCGTCTCTTAGAAGGACCGGTTGCAAAAGCATTCGGTTCACTTCCTTGAAAGACGCCAACTTCAGGCATTTCAGGTAGGTGAGCTCTTTGTGCAAGGCGTATCGTGATATCGTAAACAGATTGAAGAAGAGGATTTGCTTCATGGCCGGAGAGGAGCTTTACACCCATAGACCATTTAGCCATCTTTCTTGATAAGAGAAGAGAGATAAAGGCTCCAGCCATACCCCAGATAAGGCAGAAGATCGCAAGTTGTGTGTAATCGATGCCATAGGCATTAAGGTAAGGCTTTACTTGGAATACAGAGAGGAGAAGAGAGATGGTTAAGACAATGGCAAAGTTGAGAGCTAAAAAAAGAAAGATCCTCTTAAACATATAAGCACCTCGGTGGTTCAACGCTACAATAGACACAGTCTAGCATAGCGCGCTTTTTAACCTCCAAAGATTAATTTTTTGTAATATAGGCAATTGCATTTAAAAATTAGTTTTTAGCTTCGTTGGTATTTCGTAAATTTTAACCCGCTTCAACTTGCCCTGTGTGCCACAGTGGCTCGTTTTAGCGCCCGCAAAGCCTGGTTAGAATTTGCGGATACCGTCTTGCTAAAATGCCAATTTTTGAACCCACTTGCCTATAAAAATAAGTAATCAACATGACTTAAAAAGTAATCCAGAGTATACTCTGAGCAGGTTTTTTTTATTTTTATATGGCATGAGTAAGATTCTGGAAGGGCTTTTTGATGAATATGGACCCTCGAAGAAAGAGATAAAAACCGTTATAAAAAAGAAAAAAAGCGGAAGAACCATCTGCTATGTACTTTTGACTTGTAGTGAACCAAATAAGGATGGCACTATGGAAGTTGAGATGCAGTATGAGGGAGAGCCATGGCTTGCCTCCTACTTAATTAAAAGCGCAGAAGGGGCTGTTTAGTATGGATTACGATAAGTGGTATCAAAAGCAAGAGAAAGAAATCCTTGCCGATCTTTTCGACTATTTACGATTCAAATCTGTTAGTGCAAGACCAGAGGCTAAGCCTGATCTCCTCGCTTGTGCAGAGTGGCTGGTTAAGTATTTAGAAAAAGCAGGCCTAAAAGTAGAACTCTGGCATGGCTCTGGCCATCCAACGATTTTCGCGGAGCGTATTGTAAATCCTAAAGCACCGACTGTTCTTTGCTACGGCCATTATGATGTGCAACCCGAAGATCCTGTTGAGCTATGGCAAACGGCGCCTTTTGAGCCAACTATGCTAGATGAGAAGATCTACTGCCGTGGTGTTGCTGACAACAAGGGTCTAAATTTTATGACCATCCAGGCGATACGCGCCTTTTTAGAGACCTCTCAAAAAGACAAGCTCAATCTTAAGATCTTGATAGAGGGCGAAGAGGAGATGGGGAGTGCCACCCTTGGCGAAACGTTAGAGAAGCACAAAGATAGACTTAAGGCAGACCATCTTCTTATTGTTGATATGGGCATACGCTCTTTTGATAAGCCTGCTTTAGCGATCGGCTCCCGCGGCATTATGACAATGGACGTCTCTCTTAAGAATATGGATATAGATGTCCACTCCGGGGCTTTAGGTGGTGTTGTCCTAAATCCCTTAAGAGTTTTATGCGAGGTTTTAGCAAAAGCTGTAGATAATAAAGGCAAAGTCACCATCCCCGGTTTTTACAAAGACATACAGCCGATGACTCCTGAAGAGAAGGCGCGCATCGACTTTAGTTTTGATCGTAAAAAGATACAGGAAGATACCGGCGTTAGAACCTTTTTCACGATGGAAGGCAAGACGCCTGCAGAGGCTAACTACATAGAGCCAATCTTTGAAATAAACGGCATGTGGGGTGGCTATACAGGTGCTGGCTTTAAGACGGTTATTCCGCGTGAGGCGCATGCAAAGCTCTCTGCAAGACTTGTCCCACACCAAGACCCAAAGAAGATCTACGAAGCAGTCTGTCACTTTATACGCGCTAATGTACCGAAAGAGATGGAGCTTACCTTCCACTACCATGGAGGCGGGGGCGCTATCTGGGGCTCACCCCTCTCGAAAACAACGACCATTATGCAAGAGGCGACAAAAGATGTGTTAGGCTCTTGTGACTTTGTCCTTGCAGGCGGCTCGATCCCGATCACAACAGAGCTTGTCAAGTATACCAAAGGCTCCTTTGCGATGCCCGGCACAGGCCTTGACTCCGACGCCATCCATGCCCCAAACGAGCACTTTAGCCTAAAGCAGTTTAAAGTAGGCTATCTCATTATGGCCAAAGCCCTCACGCGGTTTGCTGAAGAGGGTTGATAACGAAATCGGTAATGGTTTAGGCCAGAGCTAAGAATCCTCGCTTTGGCCTGACCCGTTATTAAATAGTAATGTCAAGGTCTAACAATTCTGTTTCCTTGAATCTTTCTTGAAGCTTCTCGATAACTTTTATATCTTTTGCATACACTTCCCAAAAAGCACAATCTATTAGTTCGATAACTACATCACAAGCCCTGTACATAGCCTTCTCTTCTTCATACCGATGTAATAAATTGCTATTATAAGATCCCAAAATAGTAGTTTCAAACATCTGAAAAAACTTACCTGATAAATTTTTAAGCTCTTCTAAAGAAAGAACTAACCCATTCTTGGAATCGTTAATCTTCTTTTCATAATCTATTAAAAATGTGCCTTCTCCAGGATTTGGTGTTCCATCTAAAAATAAAATAGACCAAGTAAATGAAATACCTACATTAATCTCCTCTAATATATCACGCAGAGTAGGGCTAAGAACCTCTCCTTTCCCGTCAGAAATTCTGATGCCATATGTTTTCATTAGTAGTTCCAGCCTGTTACAGGTTGAGGATTTTTAGATCTTTGAGGAGTTCCTCCAGTGGGATTTTGCAGGTGCTCGTGTTCATGGGGATTTGGATGATTTTGAGGGCGACCATGATCGGTAAAATCAATATCTCGTACTGGGTTACCATAATTAGTTAAATGGATCGTAGAGATCAGGAATATTTTCCCACCATATTTTTTTTGTATGTATAGTATAAAAAGAATAGCTAGTTACATTAGGGTTTGGAGGAAAATTGACCCATTCCAAATCTAGTGATACTGTGCCGTCATTGATTTTAAAATGAAGGATATTTCCGTTATCATACAACATTTTCAGTAAGGGAATTTCTTTTTCATTTTCTATAACTAAATCAACCTTCTCAAGGTGAAGCTTGCCTTTAATGGTAATGTTTTCAGAAAGAACAATATTATCTAGATTTTCCTCTGGAGATATTTCTGCGCTTTCCATAGACAATATAATCACAGATTGATGTTGATATATGTCAATTATTGAACCATCATGAAAATAAGAGGTGTAATTTGCAATTTTCATCTATTCCACCAAATATTATTAGGAGGATAAAGGTGAGATGAATCACTATGCCGGCCTACTGGATTGTAATTATGATCTAAATATTCATCATGTTTATTTGTTTTATTTGGATTTGGTCGATGGTAGTGATCATATTTTTCATGTCCAGATTCTCCTGGCTTCCCTTTATCATGTCTTAGTTTTTCTCCTGTTTTTCCATTCTCAAATGTCCTATGTCCCTTTTTCCCTGCACTTGGATGCGTAGTTTCTTCCCAGCCGGGTCTTTTTAATAAATCATCTGGATTTGATGGCAAGGTTGGATCTACGCTACCGTTTTTCATGATCGAATAAGACCATTTATTTAAAGTAGGAACTAAATCTCTTGTGCAATAGCTCTTCAAAGCAGGATATTCGAAATTATTGAAGGTTTCGATAAATTTATAGCCACTGTAAGCGACAGCTCCTGCTACTGCGCTATATGTAATCGCAGTAATGCAAGCAGATATAGTAGGTACAGCCAGCTCTGCTCCCCAAAATAATAGAGGGATTGCAAAAGCAAACTCTCCGTTGTCGTCTTGATATAAATAGGGATTATTAAAGAGATACTGATATAGATTTGCATGATTGGAAGGTCCGATAGGATCGGGAGTTAGCCAACGTCTTAAAGTGGGATCGTAATACCGTTTTCCAAAGTAGAGTAATCCTGTATTTTGATCGTATCTTTTTCCTAGATATGCATAGGGAATTGCTGCAGATAATCCCTCTGCGAAGACATTGCATTCGTTTTGTTTGACGACTTTTTTAGTTTGCCAATCAACTAAAGATCGTATGACTCCTTGTACATCAATAATCGGAGCATAAGGAGTCCGATTTATCTCTATAGCAATCGGTGTATTGGCTCCAAGAATTTTTAGTTCTTTAGGTTCTCCATTTTCAAAGGCACCTATCTCTTGATCGCCGATATAAAGAAAAGAAGTTGCTCCTTTTTGTATTCTTCTTCCAAGAGCATCATAAATAAATTTCTCTCCTGCGGCTTCAATTAATTGATCGAATTCATCATAAATAAATCCAGGATTGATCAAGTTGCCATTTAAATCGTAATTAAACCCTTCAATTTGATTAGTTAAGTCAATTTCTATTGTTTTGTTATTGATTTTCGTTGGATTGTAGTGAGTATCATAATAAGCTGTGAAATTGCCAGACTCTGAGGTCATCTGTGATAGAGAATCGTAGGTATAGGTTATATCTCCCTTTTGTACAAGATGTCCTGAGCGATTGTATGTAAGCTCTTCTGTAACATAAGGATTTTTCTGCCTAATCCTTCTTCCTTTTCGATCATATTCGTAGGTTGTTTCAAAGAGTCCTTTTTCTATTCGTACATTACCTCTAGCATCATAATCTTTATAACTGTGAGAGTAGAGCTCATTTCCATCGCTTGATAATCTAGAAACTTTTTTAAGTAAAGGACCATCGTATTGATATTTAATTTGACTATGGTCTGGTAGTGTGCGTAGAATTGGCCGATTTAGCTCATCATAATTTGTTGTAATCCAAAGACCATTCGACCATTCTTCTCTTAAGATATTACCAAACGGATCAAGGGTTCTGGAAAAACCTGTTCCTCCAATGAGTCGTCCTAGATCATCATATTGAAACTTTCTTGTTCCAATTTCTTTCAAAAATAGCTCTTCATCATATTGATAACGCAAGCTGGTGCCATCAGCTTTTTGTTTTGTAAGTGTTAAATTACCGGGAGTATATGTCCAGTTAGTGCTGCGAATATTAGATTCTTTCATCCACTGTCTATTCCCATTTGGTGTGTAGCCAAAGGAAATATGATCTTGCTTCTGTAATCTAGAAAGAGGGTCGTATTCGAATTCTTCGACTATTTGGCTATTTACAGCTTTTGTTAAAAGCTGATTTCTAGAATTGTAAGTATAAACTGTTTCAATCCCTATTGGATCAGTTATTTTTTTAATGAGAACTTCGGGCCCTTTTTGATAGAAAACTGTAGTTTTATTTCCTTCTTCATCTATTTTTTCTAGGCATCGATTATGAGAGTCGTAGGAAAAGCGACTTATTTCCCCATGCTCGATAGCGGTAACATTTCCACCACCATCATATGACCAAAAGGTTGGTAAAACCCCATCAATGGACTTTATAAGAACTCTACCTGTAGCATCATTCGTATAAGCAATTGTATGCTTACCTTTTTCTTCTTTGCTTAAGAAGCCTAAAGAATCATATTGGTAACGAGTTATTCGCCCTTCACGAGTTTCTTCAATTTTTCTATCAATAAGATCGTATTTATAAGTTGTAATAAAGCCTGCAGGATCCGTTATGCTACACAGATTGTATCCATCGTACTCATAAGTTGTGGTGAGCTTTCCTACGGTTTTTTCTTTTATCCGGTTAAGAGCATCATAGCTATAGGCAGTGATTAAACCGTCAGCATTTGTATGAGATTTAAGAAGGCTATTTGGATAGTAGGTAAAAAACTCTTCACCTTCTTCTGGATAGATGATTTTTACAATGTCTCCATAGCTATTGAATTCTCTTTTTGTCTTAGCATTTGTTGAATCTATAGTAAGAATTGGCCGGCCAAAGAGATCGTACCTAATTTCCGTAACAGCAGATCTTTCTTCTATTCGATCTGGATTTTTGTGAACGGGATGATAACGATATCTTGTTGTAACTCCTAGATAATCAATTTTTTTGATGAGTCTGTCTGATGCATTATATTCGAATTGGGTCTTATGGTCGTCTTCTTGAAGAAGTGTTAAACGCCCTTTATCATCAAATGTTCGATCAATTACCAGTCCATTAGAAAAAGGCTTTTCATGAAAACATCTACCTCTTGCATCGTATTCATATACAGCTCGTTCTCCAAGAGGGTTTGTCTCAGCTAGAAGCTCTCCTTTTTCGTTATAAGTTCGTTGAATAGTATAAGCTAAGGTGTCATCTGAACCAAAATACTCTTCTTGATCTCTATTCCCCCATTGGTCATAACCATAATGAATTTTATAGATTAACAGTCCTTCCCAATCTCGAGCCTCTTCGCATGCAACACGATGTAAGTGTGGATTTGTTTCACGTAACGTATAGGTTGTTCTTGTCTTGCCTTCTTCTTCCATTTGGATAAGGTTATTGGCATCGTCATAAATGTAAAGTGTCCTACGAAGCTTAACATCAAATTCGAAGGTTGTTTTTGATGTAACAAGCCTAGTGTCTTTTAGATATGTAAACGTATGCTTTAGACCGTTATCATATTCTTCAAATACGATTCTATTGTTATCGAATTTTCGTTTGATAGTAAAAAGACCAAGATCTCCTTCAATTGTCTCTCGGACAGCATTTCCTGCATGATCACATTCAAAATATTTTGCTATAAGTAGGTTGTCATAGCTATCTAGAGTTTTGATGCTTGCGATATGCTGTTTGAAATCGTATGCAAACATTTTCTTATTAATGAGCTTATTTTCAAACCAATTTTCAATGGCCTCTAGCAGAAACAGTTTGTTAAATCGATAGATTGTCTGAGTCCCATCAGGATGAGTAACAGTTGTTGCTCCTCCTTTTTTACCTATGACTACGGGGTCGTAAGAAAAAGAAAAGGAGCCTGATGGGTTTGAAAAAGTTTTAATACGAGCCAGTTCATGTTTTTCCTCAAAATAGTTGCATGAAATAGGGTAACTGCGTCCATCATATGAATTCAGAAGAGTCCTTTCATTATAACCAACTGTATTGATATAAATTGGATTAAACGCCCTAGTCATTACAGGAAATTGAAAGCTGGCTTTTTGTTTAAACCCATTCTTTTTATCCTCACCCTTGACTTCTCTTCTTTCATACATGAAATTAGCTTTGTTACCATCAGAACCTATGTAAGAATGATCCCCATTTTTCCTAATAGAAGCATAAGTTACATTACCACAAGGATCGGAAGATACTATTTTACAAAGGTCTCCGGATTCATATTCATATCGAATCATTTTCCCATTGGAAAGGGTCTCTTTTTCAAGGCGATATATTCCTGGGTAGCTTCTTAAATAGTGCCGAATACACCCATCAGGCCAAGTGATTTTAACCCAATTACCTTCTACTACAAATTGGATATTCCGAATATCTACAGAGCTAGTAGCGTTTTCCCCTCTTAAGTTAGAGCAGCCATAGGAATTCGTTTTTAAAATTCCTTTGCTGCCCTCGATTTGAAATTCTAAAACAAATCCCTGAGGATCACGGACCTGAAAATATTTCGAATTACGATTATACCCTGCCCAAAGATGAGGATGAATAACCCAACCTTTGGTTTCAAGTTGATAGAGCTCTTTACCTAAAGCTAGGCGATCTATTTTATCTTTATCATCATAACGTCCTAAAATACGCGGTGGGATATAAGTTCTTTTTAAAACCAGGTCTTGAGCACCTTTCACGGCTAAATCAGTTTCAGAGATACAAATCTGGCCTGATGTCACTGAAACGAATCCATCAATCAATAAACCAGTACTTAAAGAAAGAATTTCTTCAGGACTTGAAGGGGTAATGTCATCAAACGATCCTGCAGAAAGCCTAAAACTAAAAGCGAGAAAAAGAAACCAGCGCATAAGAACCTTAAACAAAACTTTTTAATCGTAGAGGATCGATGGTTTTTTGTAAATACCAGTAAATTAAACATTAGACTTCTTTCGAAACTCGCTTTGTTTGGAAAAATGAACTATTTTTGAGCAGGTTTTCTAAGGAATTTTGAGAGCATATGTGTACATATGGTCGAAAAAATCCTTAAAAAAGATGCCAAAAA
>JAFEGE010000024.1 GCA_018240105.1 Verrucomicrobiota bacterium
AGACAAAGAGGAGTTTCTCTCCCTCTTTCAGGGGTAGATCTTCTAAAAAAGATGAAAAAAGGCACTTCCTTTTGAGAAGTGCCAAAGATGCCAATCAGATTCTGTTTACCTATTTACACACCCGGCGCGGCATGAGGTGGAGCGATTCCTCCCACTAAGGCTGCTAAAGCCGAGGCATCGTACCAAAGCTCTCGATCGCGCGAATAGCCACCTCTTAGGATATGTAGAGCGCTTTGTGTTAACATAGAATGGGAAACTCCTAGTCCTATTAAACCACTGCTTGCAGGTTCTTTGCTACCAGTAGCTGTCTCTATCACTAGAGTATGAAGTAGCGGCGCAACTTGTTTTCTAACTTCAGGACTCAAAGAAGGGAGAGGGGTAAATAAAGATCTTAAGAGAGCGTTAGAGAAGGTTTTTAGCTCTTTAAAAGCCCTAATAATGGCCTCTTTTTCTTAATATGAGACCTTTGGCGCCATCTTGCTTATAAAACTTTAAAATTATTATTATATTTCTTGGTATAATTATTTATTTGTTATAAAAAAATAGATTCTGTATAATTAACATATGCAAAAATTAACCGGTTCTTTTCCCTCGCCTTTAAGAAGACTGCCTTGCGAAAGTAGCCCTTCGGCGCCTTTAGAGGTTTTGGGGCTTTTATCGCGTTTGGAGGGGCTAGAACTACCGCGATCTTTTAGAAGAGAGGCTCCTCCTCTGCCGTCCTTTGTCGAAGGGGCCTTAGATGATAGGGCTAAATCGGTTGGCTATAAGGCCGCTAATTTAGAGGCTTTAAGAGCTGTAGGAGACCTTCTTGGTTTTTCTGTACCCTCTTTTTGGGCGATAGGCCACGAAGCTCTATTAGCTCATATCAAGGCGCAATATCCAGATTTTCTTAAAGATTATGCAAAATTGCAAGGGCTATTATTAGAAGGGAGAGGTCTTTCCCCTGAAGTAAAAGCTATTTTAGAAAGGATCCGAGGTTCCATAGAGAGGGTTTTTATAGACCATCCTTTTCCTATTACATTAGCGTCTTTGGAAGGTAAATATCTTATTGTTCGCAGTACGGGAAAAGAAGATTCAAAGACGAGCTCAAATGCCGGTGGTAACGAAAGTATCGCTTTTATTCCTAAAGATAATCCTAGAGCTGTTTCGGAAAATATAGGCAAAGTTATAGCCTCTTATTTCTCTGAAAAATCGTATGGCCAACGCTTAAGCGTGGGTGATAAAACAGTTTTCGAAGAACCCTTTGTTCCTGTTTTATTGCAAAGTATGGTCTATGGGGACACTGTTTTAGAGAGATCAGGTGTTATACTCGTGCCTTCTGATGACATAGCTCGCGTAGCTGTTGTCTATGGTTTAGCAGCGGGCGCAACCGACGGTACAACGCCTGCAGATCGTATATATATGCCTCTAGACGGACAGGAAACTGTTGTTGTTTGCTGCAAAGATAGAAGTCTGCGTATGCAAGAGCTAGATGGAGGTCCTCAATGTACTTTGACTC
Source organism: Verrucomicrobiota bacterium (assembly GCA_018240105.1). GTDB lineage: Bacteria > Chlamydiota > Chlamydiia > Chlamydiales > 2-12-FULL-49-11 > JAFEGE01. Next base: position 1,499 of record JAFEGE010000024.1, read on the forward strand.
CGGTTGGTGATCTTCTTCCTAAAGAGCCTGCTTTAAGCTCTCTTATGCTCTTACAAATGAGAAAAATTGTGGAGGGATTGCGTCGCTATTATGGGTATCCTCTAGATATCGAATTTACGATTATTGGAGAGAAGTTTTATATTTTGCAAGCGCGCCCTCTTATAACGCCTCCAGCCAAAAGTCCTTCTTATCTAGCCGATGTAGCGGATGCTCTTACACTCTCTACCATAGAAGATGGTGGGGGCTATGTGCGATCCATACGCAGCGAAAAAGATGTAGTTGTATCAGCTGATATAGAAGAGGCGTATGCAAAATTTATTGCGATTCCTCAGGATGAAAAAGCTTTAGTTAAAACAGTGATTGTTAAAAAAACTCCTGTAGCTACCTCCCATTGTGTCGTTTTTTTACGATCCCATGGTGTTGCCGTTTTATCTATGGAGGCAAGTCCGCCAGAGTTTCCTTATGCGGTAGATCCACAACAAGGATGTCTACAGCGTGGTGAGGGAGAAGTACGAGAGGGTTACATAGCTTTTCCTATACCTTTAGAGCTCTCTCTTCGGCCTACTCGAACTGTTTTGTATGGGGACGTGAGAGGAGAGGTCTATGAGGTATTAGGAAGAAGATTACAAGCTTTTGTAGGCGAAGTTAAAGTAGATAGAGCTCCTTTCACTATAAAAGACCTTAAAGATCTTCTAACTCTTATGAGGCAGGGATCCATAGAAGAGTCTAAAGAGGCTTCGCAAAAACTTATTGTTATGCTCTGTGCTTACATGAGAGGGGCTGAGATCCTTCCAGAGACAAGAAGAGAGTTGCTTATTGTATTAGAGGCTATTCTAGATGTCTTAGAAAGAGAATTTATCCCTTCGTTGGACGGAAGTTCTTCTCTAAAAAAGCTCTATGCTCTACGCAAAATTGAAGCTTTGCTTTTTCAAACAGGCAGGGGAATTATCGGGGGACTCTCTTTTACACGCTGTTTGCAAAGTGCTCATGGGGCAAAAGCTATAGCTCGCACATTCGAAATGCCTTTAGATGGGGAGTTACTATCTTTAGGCCCCCTGGTAAAAGTAAGAAACCATTTTATACAAGAAGAAGACAAAGATCTGTGGGATCTTTTTTTAAGAGGCAGTGATCTTAATGCATTGCGTAGCGTCCAGTCCTTTTTTAGCAGATTAGCTCTATGCGACTCTCTTACAGATGTAGCCAATTTATCTATAAGACCACTTTTAAGAGCTTCTCTTGCTCCCGCAGAGGTCATAGAAAAATTAGGCACCCTAGCAAGAGATTTTCAAGAAGCGGTAGATCTTTCTTTGGAATTACAACAAATAGCTACCGAGATAGAGGCTTGTCGCCTCCGTTGTAGAGACCCTCATTATGTAGGGGGATATGTTTTAAAGCTAACTTCTCAAATAAAGACAATTACAGAAGGTCCTCTAAGGGATAAAATGCTAGCTCTTAGTGAGACAAGTAGAGGTCCTGTATGGAGGGCTTATAGTAGAATTGTTGAAGTGTTCGATCTGACAATAAAAGAGTGTACAGGATCTATAGAGTATAGAAGTTTTAGATTAAAGGCGGCCCATTTTCATGCCTTTTTATTACCTTACAGGGACCTTACCTCTTATATCCTATCTCTTGTTTTCTCTCCTGACGAAGAGGGTGGCCCAAGTAAAGTTCTCGTACCCGCATACATGAGGGAAGTTGCGCCTCTAGGTTTTCCAGCTGATTGTGATGAGACTCTAGCAGAGAATTTTTGTAGGGCATCGCCTGGATTTGATGTTTCTTTAGTCACATTCGCTTTGAAAGCAAGCTATACACTAAGAAAGCCTAACTTCCCTGAAACGTTCGAAGATATGTTTACAACGTGTCATAGAAATATGCAAGAGGCTTTGCATATAGCCATGGCAAACCCTGTATATGAGCAAATTCTTCCAGCAAAACAACAAGCTATGCGTATCTATCCTTCCTCACCACCAAAGGAAAATTCAACAGGATTCTTTCATATGGAAGGTGATACTGTCGAGTATAAGATGCCAATGCAACTGTTGTCAGAGATCCATGTAGAGGGCTCTAAAATCACTACAAAATATCACGTCCCTTTACGTACACATGGAGCCCAATTAGTAGTCATTTCGGATGAAAAAAGAGAGGCTGTTTCCGTTGAAGTGGTTGTTTATGGCGGTAATGAAAACGGTCGATGGGGTAATTTAGTTAGAAGCGTTCAATTTGTTGACGATATCATGGGCGGTTATAGAAGTGAGGCTATCTCTACAGAGTATAATTGTACCTTTAGATGGCAGCTTGCGCAAGCAACAGAGACAGAGCTTTTAGTTTTTTCTCGCTATGTAAGAGCTATCTTACATGCAAGCGCCGATCAAGAGTTTAAAGGCTTTGCGTCAGCTCTTTCTGGTTTATGGTATGGTTTTTCTAGAAAGCGGGATATTAGTATGGATTTCTTAAGGGGCCTTTTGCTGAAGATCCCTGAAGATATCAAATGGCTTAAAGAGTTAGAGTGGATGCATCGATTTGTTGATGTGACAGATTCTTGGATGCGAGCAAAAGAATTGTTACAAATAGAGCCTGGGATGTCTGATGATACGGAGTATCTCCAAGACGAAGCTATAGTAGGCGGTTGGTTAGAGAAAGATCCTAATAATTTACGATATGTGTGCGACCATTTGAAATCTTTGGGAGCTTGTGAGGCAGCTGTAAGAAAAGATCCAGCCAACCTTTCTTATGTACCCTTTAGGTTTCAAACGTTAGCTATGGTTAGCGATGCTGTGACAAGAGGGTATACGGATTTAGCATCTATTGCTCCAGAATTTAGAGTGGTTGAGATTTGTAGAAAGATAGTGGAGAGAGAGCCTTTAAATTTGGAGTTTGTGCCTTTGGCGCTGCAAGATACTCCCATGGTAGAGGGCGCTCTTAAAAAAGATGGCCTTCTTTTAAGACATGTACGCTCCTCTCTTAAAACAGCTTCTCTTTGTGAGATAGCTTTATCTCAAAATCCAAAAGCTCTTGTCGGAGTCCCTTCTTGTGAGCAAAATGAAGAGATGGCAGAAAGAATTATAAGAATTAATGGTACTCTTTTAAAACATGTTGCTCTGCCTTATAGAACGGATAAGATTTGTGCTATAGCTATTGCTACTGATGTAAGGAGTATCGCCTTTGTCCCCGAGGATAAGCAGACGGAAGAAATGGCTATGGCTGTTGTAACGAAAGATGGTTTTCTTCTACGGCATGTGGCGCCAAGGCTTAGAACAGCTCTTGTTTGTAAAAAAGCTTTAGAAGAGGTTAAGAGCTCTTTACGCTACGTGCCCCCAGAAATACAGACAGAAGAAATGGCTCTTGGTTGTATAGAAAAAGTTTGGGCAGCTATAATATGGGTAGCGCCTTCACTTCTAACAGAAGTTGTTTGTAGAAAAGCTGTAGAAAAGAATCCGAGGGCTCTAGAGTATATACCTTCAGAGTTACAAAGGGTAGATATGATAAGAGCTGCTCTTGCTATAGATCTAAGTCAATATAAACATGTAAATGCTGCTTTACAAGAAGAGGCTAAAGCAATTTGCATGGAAGTTTTAAGAGGCGATCCAAAGAGGTTTAAAGAGTTACATTCTGATTTGCAAACAGAAGAGCTGGTAAAAGCGGTTTTGGAGATAGATGGTACTCTTTTAAAATATGTCAGGCCTTCCTTAGTAACAGAGTCTCTTTGTGAATTAGCCGTGAGGCAAAATTCTTCCGCTCTAGAATTTGTTCCAGCCTGTTTTCAGAGTAAGGGGTTAGTTGAATCTGTCTTAGTTCGCATGCCAGGCGCTATCAGATGGGCTTTACCTCGCTTTAGAACTGCGGAGCTTTATAAAACGGCCTTAGAAAAAGATCTAGGGCTTCTAAGGCATATACCTTATTGGCAGCAAGAGCTGCTTTTCGATCATTTACTAGAGCTTTTTCGAGAATTTACAAGTTCTTTTCGTTTATCTGAAAGACACTTGCTAATGGGTGGAGCGCATCCTATTATAAAAGCAAGAATTATAGAAGCGTTCACAAAAACTTAATAGCCTGAGCTGCGAGTTTTTCACCATACGGCTATTCGATTAGAGGTTGACAAGTGTAAACTTTTTGGCATAAAATAAAAAAATTATGGATCTTAAGCAAAAAGATGTAGCTGAACTTCTCACTGTAAGCCTCGACACCATTGATAGATGGGTGCGAGAGGGGAGCATTCCGACCTACCAATGGGAGGGGGAGAACCGCTTTAATCGCCAGGAGATTGAAAACTGGATTGTAAAGAGATTTTCACAGGAGAAGGAGAACTTCCCTTTTGGTGAAAATCGCGATGTGATCATCAGCCCTTGGCAGCAGTTTGGTCTTTATCGCGCGATCCACAGGGGAGATGTCTTAGAAAATCTCTCCGGAGGGACAAAAGAGCGTGTCATAGAAGAGACGATTGAGAGTTTAAAAAATAAGTTACACTTTGATGCAGAGGTAGTCACTTCCCTTTTTCTAGAGAGAGAGAGTTTGATGCCGACAGCCCTTTGTCATGGCGTTGCCATTCCTCATACAAGAGAGTTTTTATTAGATGGCCTTTTTGATGCTGTCTGTGTGGTGTTTTTAGAGGAGCCTTTAGAGTGGGGCGCTTTAGACCATGAAAAGGTCCACACCCTCTTTTTTGTCTTTGCCTGTGACGATAAAAGGCATTTAAATCTTTTAGCTAAGATTGCCCACTTTTGCTCAGAGGAGGAGAACTTACAATTTCTACGCTCTAGACCGAGTAAGGGGACTCTTTTAGAAGAGATAAAGCAATTTGAAGCCTCTGTAAGACGTGTTGCTCTTTCATGTTAAAAAGACTCTATGCTTGTAAGATTTTTCTTTTTCTAACAACTCTAGCAGCCAATTCTCCAGAATTAACGACGTATCTGAGCGGTTCGCTGCTCTACTGGCAATCTCATGAAGGAGGCCTCTCTTTTGTCACACAGCCCTCCTCTGTTTTCACAACAACAGATTACACCACAACTTCTCTTGTCGGGCCAAACTTTGCCTGGAAGCCAGGCTTTCGTCTGACAGCTGATTTTGCTTTTCCTTGCTCTGATTGGGCGCTTGGCATGCATTGGATCTGTTACAATGGAAGCGCGGCTAAAAGTGTAGCGGCTCCAAGCTTTGAGGGGATGTTCCCAGCTCTCTCTATCAATGAGGGCACTCTTGTCGGTGATTTTGCGACAGGGGCCAACATGACATGGAAGCTTAAGTCGAATATTTTAGATCTTTTAGCCGAGACAACTGCCTCCTGGAAAGATCGCTTTGCTTTGGGAGCTATGCTCGGCCTACGAAGTGCCTGGTTCTACCAGAGTATCCACACAACTTATCATGGTGGCAGCTTCAACGCAGGGCCTGACCTTGTAGAGATGAAGAGCCATTTTTATGGGATAGGACCACGTGTAGGCCTTGTTCCTATCGCTTTTTTGCCCTGTAATTTCTCACTCTATGCTGGCGGAGGGGCCTCTTTTTTCTACGGCTTTTTTAGTGTGAAAGAGAGTGAAGATTTTGTCGGGGTAGAGGTTGGTAGTATCCATAGATCGCCCCAACGGTTTCGTTGGAATGGCGATGCGAAGGCCGGGCTTCTTTGGAGCTATAATTTCAGAGATCCCTGTTTAACTCTTATCTTAGATGTAGGGGGAGATTACCTCTTTTTTAACCGCCAAAACGCCTTTAGAAGAGCCGAGGTCCTTGGCAATCCACATAAGACAGATCTCTCGTTATACGGTGTACACGGCTCACTCTGTCTGCAATTTTAAAAAGGATTCGTCATGAAGAGAGTGTGGCTTTTTTTCTTATGTCTTATAGGAGTTACAACTCTTTCTGCGGCTCCTAAATATGTCCTCATCATTAGCTATGCAGAGTTTGGCTCTGATTATAATTTAAATACGAGAGGTAAAGAGAGGGCAAGCTGCCTGCCTTACTACTTTAGTGAGTGGTTAAGCCTTTTCTACGGACCGCCTGTGGAGATCTTCGGGGCAAGACAAACCAAGGCGACAAAGGGTGGCCTTCGGATTATAGAGACAGGGACACCTACTTCTGGCTTACTCGCTGAGCCTTTGCATGTGGGCTTTAGCCAAGAGAATCCAGAGAGCCTTGCTAATTTTGTTCTCACGAATCCCGATTATGATGGGAAAACCGTTCTTGTTGTATGGGACTTTGCCTCTATTCCGAGTTTGATTCGGGCCTTTGGTTATATAGCGCCGCTACAGCCAAATCCACCGGCTTATGATCTCACCTATGTCCTTACCTTTCCTTTTGAGCCTCCACAGCCAGCAACCGTCCTTTATCAAGCACTATTGGTTGGCGATGCCGGCTTTATTCCAGGCCCACCGGGGCCACCAGGACCACCACCAGCGCCACCGCCTCCGGCTCCACCTTCTACCGCCTATGTTCCTTTTACTTTAGTCAACAATACAGGGCAGCCGGACAGCAATGTCTACATCACGATCAAAGGGTTTATCCCGCCAGCGCCAAACCAGTCGTGCTACTTAAGTTTTAGTAAAGGAAGCGATGGTATTGATCAGGGGATTTGGCAAGTAGTAACCCTCGAATCTAAGACGATTTCTTATAAGCTCTCCGAGCTCTCTAGCACGATTAAGCTCCCACCTCTAATCTCAGGGAGGATCTATTTTTCTATTGGCTATCCGATGGATCTACAAGTGACATTGGCTGCAACAGGTGTGCCAACCATCAATGATCCTGATGCGCTCAAAGGGCCAACCTCTGTACAAACAGCCGACTCTAATTTTTATACTTTGTATGACAAGATAGAGTTTACGGTGCCTTTTATGCCACCAGCTGCCTCTAAGGTGACGCTGAATCCAACGGCACTGGACTTTTTCTGCCTGCCTTTAACGATCACGATGACAAACCCAAACCTACCAGTCGTGGGCCTTTCTTTGCCGAGATCAGATGTCATTACAGATGTCCAAAATACCTTCATGGTACGAACAGTTGGAAATACAGCTGCAAATACCCAATGGAATCGTCTTCTTCTTCCTGATCCTACAACCCCCTCTAATTATCTACGTATAGCCGCAACAGGAAAGGCTATGACAGCTAGAAGTTTAACAACGCCTGCTCTCCAAGACACAATTTTTGATCCGAATTATTTAAACTCCTTGAATTATGGTAACTATAACTGGATGACTGAAGTCTGGAACACGTATTACACAGCCGGAGGCGGCAACCACTTTCTGTCGATCGATACAACTGAACTTGGCGCTGATAATCCTGACCTAGCCCATCCTATCTATAAAGGCCAGGTCAATGGTTCGGGTGTCTTTAGTTTTACAAACATAGGAGGCACAAATACCGTGCCTCTCGATGAGCCGACAAATTCGATTCCTTTTTTTGCGGGCTCTGGTGGGACATTTACAGCCGATAACAAAACGGTAAAATCGATTTTAGTTAAAGATTTGACAGCAGGGGTAATGGTCGGAATCGTACCTCTTGATTTAGATGGCACTGGTTCAAACTATTTAGATAAGGCCTATTTTGCAGCAAATAAAACAAGCTACTACCAAAATAGCGCTAATCTACCAGGCTCACCTCCGGCAGGTGTCCCTTTTTACGACCTTTACTCTAGGGCGATGCATGAGGCAGGGGGCCAGTCACCTCTAACTTTCAATCAAATCTATACCTTTGCTTATGATGATGTCCTCAGTGTCGATGGTACCTTAGACTCAGGTGGCTCTTCGAACCCCGAAGTTACAATCCAATTAGAAAGCCTTGGCACTTCGGCTATTCCCAATCCCTACACCTCTGATCCTACTTCTTACAATGTAACATTCAATATAGCAGCCAATAACTACATCACGGTGCCAGGTTATGGGACCTTTGAAGGGGGACCCTCTGGAAAAAGCTATCCTAATGCTGTGGTCGCAACAAATGGCAAATTAGAGGGGGTTACAACCCGTGGGAGTAATGGCGCTGCTTATGAGACATCCCTCTACATCAAATACCAGCTTCTAAGGCCTGCTTTTCCAGGCTCCGACGGTGTTTTTATCAATGCGCCGGTGGGCACTGCAGTGACGATAGCCTTACCACCCGGGTAAAAACGCCTTGCTTTTTAATTATAAAAATTAGTATAATTATTTTTTATAATTTTAAAAATAAAGGTAATTTATGACAGTGGATTTATCTCGTGGTATTGATACAGGCTCTATCGAAGTGTTTGCCAGAGAAGTAGAGACTCTTAAACAAGAGCGCTTAAACCAAACTTTTGATGCGTGGACACTTTATGGGACTAATGAAAAAGCGTATGCTACAGCGACTGCTAGGCTAGCAGAATTACGTCTAGAATTAATCCAATTAGAAAGAGAATGTGAGGAGGGGTTAGCTCTTTTAGGCGTTGCATCGGATGGAAGAAGGGCTTCAGTAAGATCGACGCGTCATAGAACTGGAGCCCAAAGAGCTCCTAAAGGGGAGCCAGCTTTCTTAGAAGTTAAAGCCATGGGTATAACAAAAACAACAAATGATATCACTCGGGCTATAGAAAAAACTACAGAAGATATGCAAAGTTGTGAACGCAAACGTCTCTTTTGTATGGCTATTTTATCTGCCTGTGCAACGGCTCCTTTAAAAGAAAGTCCTATAGATTTTTTAAAAGCTGCAAGGCTTGCTGCGAGAGCCTCTTTGGCCACTTAAATAAAAAAAGCGAATCAAGTGTAGAACTTTGATTCGCTATAGATCTCTAATCAAAAACGTATCTTTACAGAAAAACAAAACCGCCTATATTAGACCTCTTGCAAAACTCCATTCGGTTGTTAAAATGGCTCTTTTTGACATCTTTTTTAAGCGATTTTTCGACCATATCCACAGATATGCTCTCAAAATCGCTGAAAAAAGATGCTCAAAAATAGCTCATTTTTCCAAGCAAAGCGAGTTTCGCAAGAGGTCTATTCTTCCTCTCTTTATTTGTGAGTTTGCATGGCAATAAAAATTCTCAAGAAAGAGTTAAATTTTTCTAGAACCGAGGCCTATTTTCTTGATCATATAAATGGCGGGGGAGTTTTAGGGAAAACTCTATTGGAATCCCTTAATTTTAAAGAGGGTCGATTTTTTATTTTTTTGCCTGAAAATGCGGTAATGGAGCGACTATATGCATTTTCCGAAGGAGCTATCAATCCAATATCTTTCGATGAGAAACCTTCCTATATACGAGAAGTAAAAGGCTCTACTATAGAGATGCGCCTGACAACTACTTACGAAGTTAGTGAGTTCATTAAGGAGTGTATGACAAGAGATGGGGATTGTTTTGCCATTTGTGAAGATGTCATGCAAAGTCGTCAAGATCCACGTTTAGCTATGCCTAAAGTAACAACGCATTTTTACGAAAATGTAGTTTATTACACACTCTCCAAGGAGAATTCTGTAGAAGAAATCTGTAAAACGCTTCGGCGCACAGATTATAGTTGGTACTCTCTTATGGTATTGACCTTTGGCAGAAAGCCCTTGGAAGAAGTCACATTAAAAGACTTTGAGTCGATTTGTGAGAATGTTAGCTATATCCTTACTGGAGCTCATGACGGTGAAAATTATATTGTTTGGGAAAGAAATTCCAAGAAATAAAAAAGCGAATCAAGTGTAGAGCTTTGATTCGCTTTTGTAAGAGCTTATAAGATTACGCTTTTGGATCAAGAGGAGGCGTTGGGTAGATCCCTTTTACGCTCTCTTTTTTCTTCTTAGCGGCTGTAGCAACAGCTCCATTAGAGGATCCTTGTCCAGAGGTGACAAGCTTATTGTCCTCTTCACGGAGCTCTTCTCTTTCAAACTCGAGCTTCTCATCGCGTATAGTGACGTGGATAGGCCCTTTGTTTTGAGGGTTTTTGAGAATTAGTTCCGCAAGGGGATCTTCTAAGTGCTGCTCTACAGCGCGGCGTAGAGGGCGGGCCCCCATCTCGGGCTGGTAGCCTTTGTTGACAAGATACTCTTTAACCTCTTGCGAGACTGTAAGAGTAATATGCTTTCTAAGAAGCCTTTTCTGCAGTTTACCAACCTCTAGGTCTATAATGCCGGTAAGCTGTGAACGATCAAAGGCGCGGAAGATGACGATGCCATCAAGACGGTTAATGAACTCTGGCTTAAAGTGTTTTTTAACCGACTTGTCGATCTTATCTTTCATACCTTCATAGTCAAGCGGGCTTGACTCTACACCAAAACCGACCTCTGTCGATTTACGGATAAGGTCAGAGCCTAGGTTAGATGTCATGACGATGATGGTATTACGGAAATCGATTTTACGACCGACCGAATCTGTTAGTCTACCTTCTTCTAAAATTTGTAGAAGAATATTCATCACATCGGGGTGAGCCTTTTCAAGTTCGTCAAAAAGCACAACAGAGTATGGTCTTTGTCTGACTTGCTCAGAGAGCTGGCCGCCCTCTTCATGGCCCACATAGCCCGGAGGCGATCCTGTCATACGGCTGACAGCAAACTTCTCCATATACTCAGACATGTCGACTTGGATAAGGGCATCTTCACCGCCGAAGAGGTGAGTCGCAAGCTTTCTCGCCAAGAGCGTTTTACCAACGCCTGTAGGGCCGAGGAAGAGGAATGCTCCAATAGGGCGATTTGGATCTTTAATATCGGCTCTAGAGCGTCGAAGTGCCTTACAAACTGTAGAGACTGCATCATCCTGACCGATAATATCTTTTTTTAAGATATCATCCATCTTTAAAACCATAGAAGTCTCTGCTTCTGTAAGACGTGTGATCGGGATGCCTGTATGTTTAGAGATAATCTCTGCGATATCTTCTACATCGACGATCACTTTCTGCTCATCTTTGCTCTTTTCCCACTCTTCAGAGAGAGAGTCTAGACGCTCGCGTAGCTGCTTTTCCTGATCACGCAGCTTTGCTGCTTTCTCATACTCTTGGTTGCCGATAGCAGACTCTTTAGAGACCCGAAGCTCTTCGATCTCATAGCCAAATTGCGCAAGCTCTTGTGGTTGGTGCATGACAGAGATACGCGCTTTAGCGCCAGCTTCATCAAGTACATCGATCGCCTTATCGGGTAAAAATCTACCAGCAATATAACGATCAGATAGAAGAACTGCTTCTTTTACAGCTTCATCTGTATAGATACATTTGTGGTGGCTTTCATACTTATTCTTAAGACCTTTTAAGATTTCAATCGCCTCTTCGTTAGAAGGTGGCGCTACCAAAATCTTTTGAAAACGACGCTCTAAGGCAGCATCTTTTTCAATGTGTTTACGATACTCATCAAGCGTTGTTGCACCGATACACTGGATCTCACCGCGAGAAAGTGCTGGTTTTAATATGTTTGAAGCATCGATGGCACCTTCGGCAGCACCGGCTCCTACAATGGTATGCATCTCGTCGATAAAGAGAAGGATGTTGCCAAGTTTTTTAACTTCATCCATGACAGCTTTGATACGCTCTTCAAACTGGCCGCGATACTTTGTACCGGCAATCATGAGTGTAAGGTCAAGAGAGATTAATTTTTTCTTCGCTAAACTCTCTGGCACTTCACCGCGTACGATAGCATGGGCAAGCCCCTCTACAATCGCAGTCTTACCAACGCCTGCTTCACCAATTAAGACAGGGTTGTTTTTTCTACGACGGCAAAGAATTAAAATAAGGCGCTCAACCTCTTTTTGTCGTCCGATAACAGGATCAAGACCGCCTTCTTTGCAGATCTCATTGAGGTCATGGCCATAAGCTTTAAGGGCATGCATCTTATCAAGACCGGAGGAGACTCCCAAGTTAGAAGAAGATGAGGCTCTCTCTTGATTTTTTGCATTTTGTGTGGGGCCAAGAGAGACGGGAGGGACTTGTAAGTTAAAGGTTTCGAGCTCTTTTAAGATCTCTTTGCGAATCTCTTTTAAATTGACGTTAAGGTTTTCTAGAATTTGTACAGCAACCCCATCTTGGAGGCGGATAAGAGCTAAGAGAAGATGCTCTGTTCCTACGTAGTTATGGCTCAGGGCTAAAGCCTCTTCATTAGCATATTCAAAAACTTTTTTTACTTTACTTGTGAGGGCTGGATCTCCGTAAACATGAATTTCGGGACCGTAGCCACAAATAAGTTCTACCTCTGCAAGGACCGTGTCGTATTCAATATTCATATTTTTTAGAACATTTACGGCGATACCTTGGCCTAATTTAACGAGACCAAGTAAAATATGCTCTGTTCCTAAATAGTTATGATTAAGTCTTTGCGCTTCTCTTTTTGCGAGCTTAATCACTTGCTTTGCACGGTTTGTAAACTTCTCAAACATAAAAAAACCTTTTTCCCCTACAATTCTATTAGCATTTTACCTGACGGCTTTCTTTCTTGTAAATTATTGCCCAGGTTTAGAACAAGAACTATTATATTGAAGTGATATACCGAGAGTAATTCAAGAGTCGGGATGTGGCAAGAAGGTGCCTCGCATTTGAAATAGGCAAAGCCGGTGCCAAAATTAGCCAAACTTAAAAAGTTGGCTAAATTTTGGCAATTTCAAAGGCGAGAGCTACCGACGATGCTACATCCCGACTCTTGAATCACGAGCGGTTCTCTAATCGCGCTGATGTCAAGCAAGTTTTTCTCCTTTGTCGAATCGTGAAAAAACTCCGCGGTTCTCTACGGGGTCTTTAATGGCGAATAATTTTTTCACCGCCC
>JAFEGE010000025.1 GCA_018240105.1 Verrucomicrobiota bacterium
CTTAAAAGCTGTAGAACCGCATGAAGGGCAACATGTACGCATATATCTAGAAGACCAAGTTCAATGGGAACTAAAGATTATACCATCAATTAAAATTTAACCTAACTTCTTTTCCACCGCCTTTTATTCACACTGGATATGTCTAATTATAATTTTCAGATTTACACCTAAAATTCTCAAGGATCTGTTGCCCGATTTGGACAATACCTTCCCATTCGGGGTGTTGATCATATTCATCAAGCCGATCACAGTCTTGGTAAAACGCTTCAAATCGGATATAGAACTGCACTAGTAGGTCATATTGTTTGTTGCTTAGAATTGAATGCTCAAACAAAATGACATACTCGCAATCATCAAGTAGCTCTCCTAATCTGCTAAATTCCTGGTCTTTATCATGTGCGTTCCAGATTTTTCTATGATAGCGATCAATGTTGAGTGGAAGCGTAGAAAGAAATTTTTCTAAGAATGTTGTATTCATACTAGGTGTTCCTGTCTAACGGTAAATTCTTCAAGAGGTATGTGAGCTTCAGGAAAGAAGCTCGGGACTAATTTTCCAGATTTTGTAACAGCCATTCCATTTTTCATTTGCACCGCATAAGGAGTTCTTTGATAAGGAAGTGGGCTGTGAAGTTTTCCAGGCATCACTCGCACATAAATGCTAAAATCATTTGGATTTACATATTGCATGCCAACCCCACGATTCGTGATCTTGACAAGAAAGTTTTCTAAAACCTCTTGAGGTTTTGGAAATGTTGGAATATTTGCATACACAGCTTGATTAACCACAGCCTCTTCATAAGGTTCGCTTTCATACATAAACTTATCAATCAATAGCTCTCGCCTAGGTCTCTCTACCTCTTGCGTGGGTCTCCTTTCCTTTATTAGCCACGCTATAATTCGACAAACAAAAAAGAGTATCATTTTAATGAAGTAAAAAACGAAATAAAATAGGAAGACGATCTCTAGAAGCACAAATATACCACGATTAGAAACAGAAGGGGCAGTATAGATTGTTCTACAGCCAAAAACCACTCTATTTCGAAGTTTTTATCTCTATTAAGCTTCTTTCTCAAGTCCACAAAAATTAATAAAATCTTCACAGAAAGAAATCCCTTCTATACAATCCCCTAAGCTATGAGACTTTTACTCTTTCTTCTCCCCTCTCTTTCGCTTGTTGCACATGATTGCAAACGGCTTCTCTTAAAACAACGCTCACGTAATACCTATTTCTTATCGGGAACTTAAGGAATGACCGTAGAAAACACCTTACAAAAAGATATTGATATCTTAGATTTGATAAATTCGAGAATCGGCTCATACTTAGAAAATGCTCTTTTCATAGGAAAGTTGATTAACGATCTTGAAAACTATCTAAAACAACTTACAACAATTAACAGTGATTGGAAAATTGATTTTAGAACAATCTGGCTAGATATCGAAACTGCTTATGCTTTAACTTTAGACGAGGAGTTAGAGGAGCTTACAGATAGCAGATACGCTTTAGTAAAAGAGGCTGTAGAGACTTTAAGAAAAATGACTGAGAATAAACTAAAGGAGCTCAAAACCTTTAAAAATTAAATAGAAGCTCAAGATGGGAGCAGTAGCAACACTCCTTAGGGCATTCACAGTTTGCGATACCAATATATGAAAATGAACATACAACTAGATATGCCTGAAATTTGGCTTATGATGAACATCATGAATGAAGTTTGCTATGGAATTCCTATGGAAAACTTTGAAAAAACAGTTGGGAACGAACAATCAGCTGTTGATCTTTTGAATCGGATTATAAAAGAAGAAAATGATGGAGGATTGTTTACCTTCAATGACACTGAGCTCCAAATTTTAAGAAACTCTTTCCATGCCGTTTGTAAAGAAATCGATGATTGGGAATTTCCTATAAGAGTTGGTATTTTGAAGGAAGAAGCAAGAGCCATTTGGGAAAAAATTGATACACCTCCCCTGGCATGAGATCAGACATGAAATTTTCTCTCCAAGACTACCAACAAGAACAGAATTTTTCGCTTGTTTATAGAGCTGAAGACTACGCTTTCGATATTGAGCCACTTTATGGAGCGGGCGATGCTTCTATTATGGTTAACCAATTGCAATTGGAAATCGATCATGAAGGCCTTGTGATGTATGCCTGGGGCTACTGCCCTCTCCTAAAATACGAAGAGACCATAGAGACTCCAAAAAACTACACAAAACAAAATCTTGTGGCTATCTTAAAGGCACCTCCGATTTTCGGGATTTCTTATCAATTAAATAAAGACGTAAGATGGCCTGTGTACATTAACAAAAAAAACTGGTTGGGTATGTATAGGCGATCCCCAAATAGCCGGAAAAAAATTAGTAGAGTTTGCCCCTCACTCTGTTGCTGCGTTAGAAGAACAAGAACTCGTTGCTGTCTGGCTGCAACCAAAAACCTTACCAATTGAAAAATGAAAAGTATCGGTCTGAAAACAATTTCGTTAAATCCAGAAGAAATGTGGCCTTTGTTAAACGTATTAAATGAAGCTTGTCATGGCCTTAATATATCCAATTTTGAAAAGCTCTTTGGAAAGAGAGAGTTATTAATCGATCTCATGGATCGATTAGCACAAGCGGAAGAAAAAGTACGCCCTCTTGTTTTCAACAATCTTGATCTAGAAATTATTAAAAGATCCTTCATAGAGGTTTTTAAGGAAATCGAGGCGTGGGAATTTCAGACACGAATTGGAATACCTCGTGAGGAAGCTATAAAAATTCAAGAAAAGATAGATTGCCTATGATTAGAAAAAACAAACCTTACTTCCGTTTTCACTTAGAAGCTCTAATGCTTAAAAACCTTTGTACGCTGGACGAGGAGAGCCCATGTCCATAAAAGCAACCTTAACTTCCGATGAAATTTGGCCCTTGATAAATGTATTAAACGAAGTATGTCACGGTATTTATATAGCCGATTTTGAGAAAATACTTGGAGAAAAGCAAGCAGTTGTTGCTCTTATGGAGCGAATAGCGAAGCTTATGGAGAGAGTGAAGGAGGAAGAGACAACCGATGCTACTTTGACTCTTAACGCTCTTGAACTACAAATCATTGAGAGATCTTTTGACGAGGTTTGTAAAGAAATCGATGATTGGGAATTTCCTATAAGAGTTGGCATTTTGAAGGAAGAAGCAAAAGCCATTTTGAAAAAAATAGCTAAATCTCCCCCTTACATTGCACCCGATGCAGGCGGCTTTGAAATGAACTCTGTCGAGCATACAG
Source organism: Verrucomicrobiota bacterium (assembly GCA_018240105.1). Taxonomy (GTDB): domain Bacteria; phylum Chlamydiota; class Chlamydiia; order Chlamydiales; family 2-12-FULL-49-11; genus JAFEGE01. The sequence continues at coordinate 3,251 of JAFEGE010000025.1, forward strand.
CAAAGGATTATATGGCCTTAAAAAACTCTACTTCTCTCTTAACATTTGAGTGGGATACAAAAAATGAAACCCTTGAAATTCATGCGAACCGCAAAGGATTAGAAAAATTAAGAAGCGCTGTAAATACTCTTCTTAGCAAAAATGGATGTGATCATATCCATTTGATGTCGGAAGATTGGGGTGGAGAAGAGCTCTCAAACGAAAAACAATGCGAAGAAAATGAACTTATCCATCATGTAAAAATATGCAAATGGGATACTTAACTATCGCAGTTTGTAAACCATTTTTTAAATAGGGCTATCTATATTCATAAAATAAGGCTAGAAGTTTTTGAGAGTTGCTTTCTAATCAATATCTTACACGAAGTCTGCTATGCATTAACAGTCCCGAACTTTGAAAGAATTATCGGCGAAAAAGAATTCGTAATAGGCCTTATCGATCGCATTGCGAAGGAAGAGGAGTTTTTTGTTTTTAGCGATAGGGACTTAGAGGCGTTAATAAACTCTTTTTACCATGTGTGCAAGATGATCGATGCTTCTGAGTTTCCTATGCGTTTTAGCATGACAAAAGAAGAAGCTCTACAGGTTTGGAAAAAACACTCTTTTTGGCACGTTCTATATGACTACCCTCTGGATTCCGAAAATAACCAAGGGATAAAGAAAATAGATGCTGAGACATTTATTACCCTTATGCAAGAAAAATTTCCTAATTTTATTCCCTATTGGGAAAGCCATATTGGAAGCTTTGGCCTAGCTGTAGGAGTTACTCTCCAAGTATTTCCTCTTTGTGACTATACTATAGATGTAATGAAATCCAATGATGAGAGCGAGACTAAACGGATCTTTGATTTTGTTGAATTTTTACTGGACGAGGGTGATGATAAGCTACAGACGGCTTTGACAACGTCTTATTTGGAGTATTTAATGAACAAAGACCCAGATGAGATCCAATTCCGTAAGTTTTCTAAATATCTTGGTAAAAACTCTATTGATTATTGTAGAGCCTGGGATGAATTCATGGGTTGCAAGACAGAAGGGCTTTGGGATGTCTGATCACTTAGTAGAGATCATTTTTAAAGAAGTAGATCTCAAAAACCTCATCCCCTTGTTACAATACTTAACTTCAGAAGGAAAAAATGTCGTAAGCTACTACGATAACTACGATCTTCTAAAGATTGACTGGAAGCAGGAAGAGACTATTGCAAAGTTTTTTAAAGACCATGAAGAATGCGCCTTGTTTATCAATTTAGATGCGCTCAATATAGAAGGCATTTCCCTAAAAAAATGTGGCCTGGCTATTTATCAAATCGAGAATAGGATAAATTTGGAGATAAATTTTGAAATTTTAGACATCTACAATTCTACAAAGATAGACCTAGTGGAAGCATTAATGCGCCTATCGAATATCCTCTCTAAAAAATATGAGATAAAAGAGTTTTTCTGCGGCCTTGAACCTGCTGGTGATTTAGAGACAAGACTCTTTACAAAGGACCAACTCGGACCATTTTCGCTCCCTATAGGATAAGTTTCGTATGTACGATAGAAGTGACAAGCGAAGAATATATCAGCTTATAGAGATGTATCTTAGTAAAGAAATTGATGAAATAGCTTTCTGTAACGATTTTATCCCTTTCTATGACGTAGATTTAGATTACGAAACCCTTACAAGAGAAGAAGAGAAAGCTTTCTCTGCCTTAGCCGATGTTGCTAGTAGATTTTCTGGATCTGAAGAAGATATGCAAAACTACCCTGGCATCTATACTGACAAAGAGGAGGTAAAGCAAAAGATACTACAAACAAAAGAGATACTCTTACCACCTCCCTTAAAACAAAGAGATTTAAGACTGCTTAGGCTCATACAAAAAAGAGTCTCTCTATTCGCATCTGACCGTTTACATTTATACGATTTGGTTTCTGAATTAAGTGGCCTTCTAAACACTCTAGAGTCTCTCTCCGAAAGTTGGAAAGGAAGCTTTCAAACTGAAATCAATGGCCTAGAGTTAATTTATGACAGCATAGAAGATGGCTCAATATCTAGGTGGATAGGAGATTTTAAAAAGGACATTAAGGAATCTCTTTTACAGATAGAGAAGATAGTCAGCTCTGTCATAGAGCAGTATCTTATATTATCTGATCCAAATGTTTTAGAAACGGCCGTAGAAGCCTCTTCTGGATGGCTTATGTGTCCTACCTGTCAAGAGGCGTGGGAAACAACTTCTATCGATGCGATGGTAATTTGCCCTAAATGTGACCAAGCCCTTCACAATCCAACTAGAAATAAGACAAAAGCTCTTTGAATCATTAACATTACAGCCCCCCTATCATGAATAAAAACCTCTCTTCTCTACACGCTAAAATCCGCACCATTCTTTTAACAGAGTGGGATCCGATAGGCGTTCAATTTTTTTTAGAAGCGCAAGATGAGTACGATTCTTATGTAGATCCGATATGTAATCTACTCAATGCAAACATAACAGAAATAGATCTCTTTAACTATTTATGGTTCATTGAAACAGAGTACATGGGTCTACCTGGCGAAAGAGAACATACTGAAAAAATTACTAAAACGCTTCTGATGGCAAAAGACTAACCAAGCCCCTCCCCCAATAAAAACCCATGCAGCTTTTTCCTAAAGCAAGTATTCTCTCCATAACATTTCTTCATCCTTAACTCCTGGAGATTTACCTATGTCTACTAGCAGCGGTGTATTGAACGATCAGAGAGGCAGACTTATCATTGATAGGCTTGTCCAAAATGGGGTCTCCACATTTTTAGTAGCGCCGGGATCACGCTGTACTCCCTTAGTGCTAGCTGTGGGAGAGAGGGATGATGTTGAGGCAATTGTGCACTTTGATGAGAGAGGGCTTGCCTTTTATGGATTAGGAATGGCTAAGGCTTCTGGAAAACCGGTGGCTATTATTTGCACATCGGGGACGGCGATTGCTAATTTGTATCCGGCGATTGTGGAGGCAAGCCTTGACCATGTCCCGATGATTTTCTTGTGCGCAGATAGACCCTTTGAGCTTAGAGATTGTGGGGCTAACCAGACAATCGATCAGGTTAAGATGTTTGGCGATTATCTTAGATTTGAGTGTGACTTGCCGTGTGCGGATGGGATGACACCTGATAGCGCTGTTGCAAGCAGCATTGATCACGCTTATTACGCCTCTACGGCATTAAGAGGACCTGTGGTCCTTAATTGCATGTTTCGAGAGCCTCTTTTTTCCTCTACACCCTCTTCTAAAGTTCCTATGCCAAGAGAGCGGCACTACCACCAATCGATAAAAATGCTGCCTAAAGAGGTGTTAGAAGAGCTAGGAGAGAGACTATCTAAGGTAGAAAAAGGGGTTATTGTGGTAGGCAATTTACCCTACAGCCCCTATCTTAACTCAATTTTAGTGTTAGCAGAAAAGCTACAGTGGCCCGTATTTGCTGATCCCCTCTCTCATGTAAGGTGCTTTGGAGAACATCCCTGCCTTATTCCCTATTACAACACCTTCTTACCTGAATCTCCCCCTGACGTAGAGGTGGTATTACACTTCGGTGGGCAAATTGTATCGAAGACTCTAAATAATTGGCTCGGGAGCTCATCTGTTAGAGATTACATCCATGTGACAGAATTCAGAGAGAGAAACGATCCCTTTCAAAGGGTGACAGAGCGAGTAGAGATGACGCCTCACCTCTTTTGTAGCCATCTTCCTGTAGAGCCTACAAGTAAAAAAGAGTATCTTACCTTGTATCAGGAAAAAAGCATCTCCATCAAAAAGATGCTAGAAGAAGAGTTTAACGCTTTAGAAACTCTTCTAGAGCCTCTTGCCATTTTCTCATTAGCGAGCGAAGTAGATAGTGAGACGACGCTATTTTTTGGCAATAGCCTCTCTATTCGCTATGCAGACTCTTTTTTCTTTCCGAAAAGAGGCTGTGGGCCGATCTTTGGCAACAGAGGGGTCTCTGGTATTGATGGCAACATAGCAACGATTGGCGGTATTGCCAAGGCAAGTAAAAAGCCTTTACTAGGAGTGATCGGTGACTACACCTTCCTTCATGATGTGAATAGCTTAGCCCTTTTGCAAGATGATGAGATTGCAGTACAGCTTATCGTCCTTAACAACCAAGGCGGCGCTATCTTTAAGTATCTACCGATTGCTAGCTCCCCTCATCTCGATCGCTTCTTTGTCTCTAAACATGACCTTAAGATAGAGCCATTTGCTAAAGCTTTTAACCTGCCCTATAGCCTAGTTACAAGCTTAGAAAACCTAGAGGGCGCTACAAAGATCGTAGAGATAGCCTCCAATAGCGATGAGAACTACCTCTTTATGCAAAGCTTAAAAGAAAAGGCCTCATGTTCTACGTTTGCAAAAAGTCGTTAGAAGAGCCCGTTGTCTTCTTGCATGGCTTCCTTGGCAGTCATGCTGATTGGAGCGAGTTTTTGCCAGCGTTTTCTCATAGCTTCGCCTTTGATTTACCAGGCCATGGCAAAAGTGGTATCTACTCTTTAGATGAGCTCTACAATGCTATACCAGAGAAGGCTCATCTTGTGGGCTACTCTCTTGGTGGTAGAATCGCTCTACGACTTCTCTTTTCCTATCCTAAGAAATTCTCATCACTCTCCCTTCTCTCTGCTCATCCAGGTCTTGAAGATATGAAGGCTAAAGAGGCTAGAATCGAGAGCGATAAAAAGTGGGCAGCTCTTTTAAAGACTCTTCCTATGGAGGCATTTTTAAAGGAGTGGTATAACCGCCCTCTCTTTGCTAAGTCTCCTATCCCTGCTTATAGGACCGAGCAAAATCCAGAATTTTTAGAAGAGGTACTTCTTACGTATTCCTTAGGAAAGCAGCCCTCTTACTGGCAAGCTTTAGAAGAGACAAAAACGCCTCTTCTTTTTTTATTTGGCGGTGAAGATAAGACGTTTCTTCCGATCTACGAGCGCCTTACAAAAATTGCTAACATTTCGACAGGCTTGCTAGAGGGAGCGACACACTCTCTTCCTCTCGAAAAACCAAAGGAGTCTCTAGAAAAAATTCGCACTTTTATTAAGGAGATTAAATGCTCCTCTTAAACCAACATGTGTTAGAAACTAAGCAGACTTTAGCTTATCTTGAAGACAACCTAAAGGGAACAAACGCTTTATCAAACGCAGTCTTAAGAGAAACTCCGTTTAAAGAGGGAGAATTTTACACCTTTTTTCCGAGCGGAATACAAGAACATCAGATGTACAATTTTACAAGTGGCGGCATTGCAGGCAAAGTACGCCACAAGCTTAGCTATTTGATCATGGAAGAGCTAGAAAAAGCACCAAAACTTACTTGCATTTTTGATGATATAGGTGCTACTTACACCGATGGCTACGAGGATGAACTATTTTCAAAAACGGGCGCCCATTATGGAGAAGAGGTGTATTATATTATCTCTTCAGGAAGCATCTCAAAGGCTCTTTTAGATACTTGCCTTTATGCATCGAATGGTGCTTGGCACTCTTTATGCGTTTTAAGTGCCGTTCCGAAAACAGAAGATCGCTCTTTAACTTCAGAAGAGATTAACGAAATTGCAAAAAAGGCAGAGCTCCTTATCCTAGGAGCCTATGATGCCGAAGGGTTTATTTTTTGGAGAAGAAGATGAACCTTTTGTATTTCTAGAAAAAATTCGCACTTTTGTCTTACAATACAGATCTTAACTTTTCCTTAAAAGGAGTCTCGCCTATGTTAGTTGAAACTATGTGGAAGCCATGCCTTTCTTTTGAAGACATCTTGTATGAAAAACGAGACGGGATTGCTAAGATTACGATCAATCGACCTGAGAAGAGAAATGCCTTTCGACCGAAGACGGTGATAGAGATGCGCGAGGCTTTGCAAGAGGCGCGTATGGATACGACCATTGGTGTGGTGATTTTGACGGGACAAGGTGAGAAGGCTTTTTGCTCGGGTGGAGACCAGTCGATTAGAGGTCATGCGGGCTATAGCGATGAAGTCGGGACAGAGAGCCTAAATGTATTAGATTTTCAAAGAGAGATTCGTACACTACCAAAACCTGTCATTGCTATGGTTGCGGGCTATGCTATTGGCGGTGGCCATGTGCTTCATTTGGTGTGCGATCTTACCATTGCTGCTGATAATGCGATATTTGGTCAGGTGGGTCCTAAAGTGGGCTCCTTTGATGGGGGCTTTGGCTCGAGCTATTTAGCAAGAATTGTCGGGCAGAAAAAGGCAAGAGAGATCTGGTTTTTATGCCGCCAATATGGCGCTAAAGAGGCGTTAGATATGGGACTTGTTAACACAGTTGTACCACTAGAAAAGTTAGAAGAGACAACGATAGAGTGGTGTCATGAGATTTTAAAACACTCTCCCCTTGCCTTAAGATGTCTTAAGTCGGCTTTAAATGCAGATTGTGATGGACAGACGGGACTACAGGAGCTCTCTGGCAATGCGACACTTCTTTATTACATGTCCGAAGAAGCAAAAGAGGGACACAAGGCGTTCCTAGAAAAGAGGAGACCAAACTTTGGAAAATTCCCCAAACGCGGATAATATGACAAGAGAGGGGCTATCTTTGGAAGAGTATGAGATTCGAGAAGAGACCTCCCCTTTTATATGGTTAGAGGCGATGCGTCCTAAAACCTGGATTGCCTCGATTGCGCCTATTTTTCTTGGAACGGCGCTTGCAAAGCACTTAGGCTCCTTTAACCTCTGGATCTTTTTAGCAACACTCGGGACAGGCCTTTGGATACAGATAGGGACAAATCTTGCCAATGACTACTTCGATTGGAAAAAAGGAAGCGACACACCACAACGTGTAGGACCTAGAAGGGTGATGCAAGCCTCTCTTGTACAAGAGGAGGCTATGCTGAAGGCCATTGTCTTCGCCTTTCTTTTAGCGGCCCTTTTTTGTTCCTACCTTTATGTCAAAGGAGGGATGGTGGTTCTCATGCTTTTAGCTCTCGCCATTCTTTTGGGAATCGGCTACACAGCAGGGCCGATGGCTCTTGCTTACACGGGATGGGGCGATTTTTTTGTTCTGGCAGGCTTTGGTGTTACTGCGATGGGGATGACAACCTATCTACAAACCGGGATTTTTTATAAAGAGGCGTTTCTTTTTGGCCTAGCCCCCGGCGCTTTGGCAACTGCTATTCTTACGGTTAATAACCTACGCGATTATGAAGTAGACAGATCTGCAAACAAAAGAACCCTTATTGTGCGCTTTGGGAGAGAGTTTGGGAGAAGAGAGTATGTCACCATGCACCTTCTAGCCCAAGCAGTCCCTCTTACGTTAGTTTTTGCTTTTGGGTTTTCTTGGAAGCTTAGCCTTTTAAGCTTTTTATTATTACCATCCTATACCCTTATAAAAGAGGTATATCGGGCAAAAAGTGCCGGTAGCTTTGCTCCCCTACTACCAAAAACAGCACTTTACCTTTTATGCTATACGCTAGCGGGGTGCTATGCTCTCCTCATTTGATATCTTCTCCTATAAACTGCCATCAAGAATCGGTAAAAGAAAAGGGCTTCTCTTGCGGATTACAGACAGTAATGGACGCATGGGAGTGGGAGAGGTAGCACCTTTAGCTGGTATAAACTTAGAGAGCCTTAGTGAGGCAGAAGAGGAGCTAAAAGAGGTAAAGAAGAAGTTTTTAGAGGGCGATCTAACCCCTATGAGCCTTCTACCCTCTGTACACTTCGGTCTCTCCTCCGCTTTAAGCCAGCTTGCTATGGAAGAAAAAGATTTTTCTTTTCAAACGATTGAATTACTCGAAGAGGGCAAAGAGCCGACCTTAAGCGAAGTAAAGGTAAAAATAGGTGAGCTATCAGTAGAAGAGGCAGTAAAAAGATGCGCCTCTCTTCTCGAGAAAGGCCACAAGCTACGGCTCGATGCCAATGGAAAGTGGGAGCTTAGAGAGGCTCTCTCTTTTTGCAAACATTTCAAGCCATCGGATTTTCGCTACATAGAAGACCCTGTCCATCGCCTCACCCACTTTCAGCCTTTTTATGAAGAGAGTGGCTTTTCCTTTGCTGTAGATCGACCACTCTTGTCACAACCGCTTGAAAACATCCTCTCTTTAAAGGGACTCTCTCACCTTATCATAAAGCCCATGGCTCTTGGCGGCTACGATAGGTTACAAATGATTAAAGAAAAGGCAGGCTCCATTCCTTTAGTCTTTAGTAACAGCTATGAAACGCCGATCGGCCTTCTCCATACCCTTGCTTTAGCAGATAGACTCTCTCCTAAAGAAGCTGTAGGAATAGACCCAGTTGTAGAGGCGCCTTTTTTCAAAAAATTAGTTGATATTCGGTCGGGATTTGTGCCGAGCTCCATCTTCCTTAAGATGCCGATCCTCTTTAGCCGCCTCACAAAACTATGAAGATCTTTTTGCCAGATCAAGTTCTCGATGATAAAGAGGTTGAAAGGCTCATAGAGAACCATCAAGATGTAACCTCTATTTTTTTTGCGCCAACAACTCTTGAGACCATTATACATATCCTCGCCCTCTTTAAAAAAGGGATCCCCTTGTGTCCGATCTCGCCACGTGAGTCCTCTTTGCCAGAGCTCTCTCTACCAGCATCTATTTGTAGCTGTCTTGCAACTTCTGGTACTACTGGAGCCAAGTTTGCTATGCACTCTTTAGAAAACCATCTTGCGAACGCAAGAAGCACCCATAGAGATCTGATTTTACAGAAAGAAGATGGCTATCTTGTGTCTCTGCCTCTTTATCACATAGGCGGCCTCTCGCTTCTTTTGCGCTCTTTTTTAGCGGATAGCAACCTTGTCCTGCCGGGGGGCGCTAGAGAGAGGGTGACCCATAGCTCTTTTGTGCCGACACAATTAAAGCGTTTTTTAGAGAAAAAAGAGAGCTATCCTAATCTTAGAGCTATCTTACTTGGCGGAGCAGCGATTCCTCTCTCTTTATGTGAAGAGGCAAAAGATCTACCTCTTTATCTCACCTATGGGATGACAGAGATGACCTCACAGGTGGCCACAAAACGATTTGCTCTAGAGGATGGTATCAACTTTGGCTACCCCCTTCCTGGACGAGAGGTAAAAATCGGTGTAGATGGGGAGGTCTTTGTACGAGGAGGGACCCTTTTTCTTGGTTATTATGGTCTACCCTCTCCCCTTGTTGATGGCTGGCTGCCGACACGAGATCTTGGCTGTTTGGATGAAAATGGCCTTACAATCCTTGGCCGAAAAGATCGCATGCTGATCTCTGGCGGAGAAAACATCTATCCCGAGGAGATAGAGAGAGCTTTTCTATCTTTATCGGAAGTAGAGAGCGTAGTGGTTAGCAAAAGGATCGATAAAGAGTTTGGAGAGCGGCCTATAGCAAAAGTTTGGATAAGAGAAGCGAGTTCTTCTTCTCTACTCTATGAGAAGTTAGAGAGGCTTCTTGTAAAGTTTAAGATACCTTATGCTGAGGACATAACTGTTGTCGAAGGGAGTCTGGAACAGAGAGGCTCTTACCAGTTGTCTTGGAAACAAGGACATGAATAATCTTTGTTTTACCAACGACTACGCCCTCTTTTTCAAATAGGGCTGAAACCTCTATCGATGTGTTGCCAATGCGCTCTATTTCTATCTCGATTGTGAAGCGATCGGATAGCTTTAAAGGGTGAAAATAGCTTGCCTTCGCATCTACAATCGGGAAGAGATAGTCACCATCAGCTATAGCGTCGGGAAGAGAAAATCCTCTTTCTTCCAAAAGAGATTCAAACGCCTCTGTTGCAAATTTTAAGAGGTTTGTAAAATACAGATAGCCAGTAGCATCTGTCTCTGAAAGGGCAACTTTTCTCTCGTAGCTAGCCATAGATAAAATCCTGATTAATTTTACGTAAAAATCGATTTTTCTAAAATCTTCTTTCTAAGATAGTCCCTTTAAAAATTTGTTTGCTAAGGCGTTTTTAAACTCTTTCTTGCGATTGAGGAAAAAGCGTCTCTTTCTCTATAATCACAAACTTTCTCAAAGGAAGAAAAAGCCGTTGGATACAGAAAAACAACCCATTTTTAAAGGTGATTCTTTAAACCCTCTCTTCTTCGATTTGGAGAACCACAACCACGCTGCTTTTATACAAAAGCAGGGTGAAAGTTCTCTTTTTAATGCCCCAGAAGAGGCGTTAAAATATTTTGACCTAGCCTCGAGCATCGATCCAACCAACCAAGAGCTTCTATACCAACAAGGGGTTGCCCTTTTAAATTACGGCAGTGAGACAAAAACTAAAAAAACTCTCTTACTTGCTAATAAAAAATTTAAAGCGGCTATCAAGCTACAGCCCGATTTTTTTTTGGCTTGGCAGGCTTTCGGAAACTCCCTTGCTTTTCTAGGCACGACCTTTAAAGAGCACCACTTTTTTATACAGGCCAAAGCCTCCTATGAAAAAGCCTTTGCTTTAGTAAGAGGAAGCCCGCCCGATAAAATAGCCTACCTTTATTGGAACTATGCCAAGGTAATGCGCGCTCTTGCTGAGTACTCTGGTGAGGTGTGCGATTTAAACGCCGCCTTAACAGCCCAAGGCCAGGCCTCTTCCTACTCTGAAGATTTACCCCTTACCTTTTGGCAAGACTTCGGCTCCATCTCTTTAAAATTAAGCGTTCAAATAAATGATATCAGGCTCGTTTACAAAGCGATTAACTGTTATAAAAATGCCCTCAGTAAGTCCTTGTCTTCTTTTGATAGCTGGCACTACTTAGGCAAAGCGCTCTTTCTTTTGTACCAGTGGACCCACGATGAAGACCACTTTTGCCAAGCTAATGAATGTTTTATCAACGCCTCTAAGCTCCAGGCAGAAGATAAACCTTTATGGATCGACTGGGCAGCTCTTTTGTTATACTCTGGTAAAAGGCTAAAAGACAGCAAAAGGCTCTACTCTTGCTTAGAAAAATGCCGCAAAGCTTACGCCCACCAAGCAAGAGATGAGAAATTAACAAGTATCTACATCGAGGCGCTCTCCTTTTTAGGCGCCAATTTTGAAAGACTCGACCTTCTTCATGAAGCTCACAATAAAGTTCTAGAGGCCGTAAAACATTTTGGTGAGACACCAGAGATTCTCTTCTGTTTCGGTACGACACTTTTCGGTTATGGTAAATACTTTCATGATTTAGACTACTTCTACCAAGCGATTGAAAAATTTCAAGAGGGGTTATCTGTCGATAGAACCTACCATAAGCTTTGGTTCTCTCTTGCCTCTACCTACAGTCTTGTCGCTAAAATTGAAAATGATGCGGCTCTATATGAGAGAGCCGGAAAATTCTTTAGCCGCGCGATCAATCTTCAGCCTGAAGCTACCTACTACTATGAGTACGCCTTAAACCTTGTCAAGCTTGGCGAGATGACAGAAGATCAAAATACAGTAGAGCTAGCTCTTCTACACTTTAGACAGGCTTTTGATTTACAAAAGAATGTAGTCTATTTAGACCCAGAGTGGCTCTTTGAATACGCCCTTGCCCTTGACCTCCTTGGCGATATCTTAGATGATGATAAGCAGTACCTTAAATCTCTTGAGATCTTAAAGCGTGTTTTAATGTTGGATCCAGATTTTCCTGATATCCACTACAAAATAGCTCTTGTTTACTCGCATTTAGGTGAGCTTACAGAAGAGACAGAAATTTATCGTCGAGCGCTCGTCCACTATAAAATTGCTTACCAAGCGAATGAAGAGCATGCAGAGCTTTTATTAGATTGGGCTTTAACTCTTATTCATTTGGCAGAGACCTCTCCATCATCGGAAGAGCGCCTAGGTTTATGGCAAGAGTCCGAATATAAGCTTATCCAAGCTACAAAGCTTGGCGAGACCGAAGCGTATTACCATCTAGCTTGCTTGTACTCTTTGATGAGATATTATGAAAAGGCGATGGTTTTCTTAGAAAAAGCAGAAAAACTAGAGGCTCTTCCTCCTTTAGATGAGGTGTTGGAAGATGTTTGGCTAGAAAATCTAAGACAAACAGAGCTCTTCCGCTCTTTTATTAGCACTTATACTTCTTAAGAATTTATTGCCAAAACTTGACCAACTTAGAAAGCTCGCCAAGTTTTGGTACCCTCTTGTCACTTATACATACTGTAATCGCGCTCGCTCTTAAAGGCGAAATGGAAAAGCAGTTGCTCCTTAATGACGGAGTAGTTATAGAACTCTCCAAACAATAAACCGAGGTCAAAGGCCTCAAGAGCATAAGGAGCAACTATGGGTTATTATGTAGGATTGGACGTTTCAATGAAAGAGACAGTTATCTGTATTGTTAATGAAAAAGGAGAATCTGTCCATAAAGGCAGAGCAAAAACAGATCCTGAAAAAATTTTTCAACACTTAACTCATTCTAAATTTAAAATTGAAAAGGCCGGAATTGAAAGTGGATCTCTGAGTCACTGGTTGGTCAATGAGTTGAAAAAGCTGGGAGTGCCTGCAGTTTGCATCGATGCAAGAAAAATGGCTGCTGTTTTATCAATCCGAGTCAATAAAACCGATGACAATGATGCACGAGGCATTGCCGATGCTATGAGATGCGGGATGTATACAGAAGTGTCGCAAAAATCCCAAATAGCGGTAGAAACTAACACTTTAATGCAGTGCAGGAAAACCTTGGTACACCAAAGAGTGCAACTTACCAACTCGATCAGAGGCTATCTCAAGGCATATGGTGTTCGTTTGAGTTCTAGTGGTGAAAAAGAATTTGCTTTGAAAGTAAGAAATTCCCTACCAGCGATTTTTGAGATTGCTTGCGCCGGTATCGAGAGTCTGCTGTGTTGTTATGAGAAATTGTGTGAACAAATTCGGGAAATTGAGCGTAAGATAACAGACCTTGCTGAAGGCGATGAAGATGTGAAAAGGCTGATGACAGTTCCTGGAGTTGGATTGATTACGGCAATGACCTTTAAGGCAGAGATTGATGATCCTGCTAGATTTAAAAAATCCCGGGATGTAGGTGCTTACTTAGGAATGACTCCTCGGCAATATTCTTCAGGAGAGACCCATAAACAAGGACATATATCTAAGTGTGGTTCATCAGAAATGCGAACATTGCTAACGGAGGCTGGGTTAGTATGTCTAACCCGGAGCAAAAAATGGAGTCGTGTGAAAGCATGGGGTTTAAAAATTATGAGAAAGCATGGAGCTAAAAAAGCTTCTGTAGCTATGGGACGAAAACTTGCGGTTATTATGCATCGAATGTTGGTTGAGAAGAAAGATTTTGTATACGGAGAAGAGACACTTAAAGAAGCAAAGGTTGCGTAGCAAGGGCATGGGGCTCTGCCCCAAACCCCGGCAAAGGACTACTCGCCCTTTGCAAACCCGGGGTTGATGTTACTGAGAATAAAAGCTGGAGTTAGAGTTAGGATTCTTATTAAAGAATTTGTGAAAAACCCGAAGGAAGGGCAAAGACGTCGAGCGGTTGGCTCATAGAAGCCGTTTTATACATTGTCTTGCCCCTTGCTTCGAAAGGTATGGTGGGGCGGTGAAAAAATTATTCGCCATTAAAGACCCCGTAGAGAACCGCGGAGTTTTTTCACGATTCGACAAAGGAGAAAAACTTGCTTGACATCAGCGCGATTAGAGAACC
>JAFEGE010000026.1 GCA_018240105.1 Verrucomicrobiota bacterium
CAGATTGTGGGTATAGAGCACATAGGGATTTCAACGCAGCGCAAAATATTTTGGCCCTCGGATTGGATGGCCTGGGAGTAATCCCTAGAAGCCTTCGCCTTTAGGCGAGGGAGCAATCACAAATATTTTTTAGATGCTTAGAAATTGCGGGCGTTTTCACCCCACATTTTCGACTTCAACTACACAGCTTCTATTAACTACCGGCTCGTAGTCGAGCGTATGGGTAAAAGCAGAGGGAATTTTCTTCTTATATTTATAGGAGTCTTTTAACGATTTAAAAAGAAAAATCGGCTGCACTAGAAAGGGTTTAAGATCTCTTTTGTTAAAAATTAGATCTTTGGATGAGAAGAAATTCTGAAAGAACTTTTTCAGTTTTTTATTAGCGTAAGCTGTTTGCCAACCAAAAAAGAGCATCGGGAAGAGCATCTGTCTTTGATACCCCTCTTTTGGTGTAATAAGCCTCTCTTCTTTACCAAAAAAAGCCTGATCGATTCTATCTTCTGTTGTAAAAAGCGTAATACCGCTTGTCATACGAGGGTTACACTCTATCGGATAGAGAGTCCCATCTTTAAGCTCTATAAAATCAAACGCGATCTGGCCCGAGTAGTTTGTTAATGCTACAAATTTCTTTGTCCAAGCAAGGATACCTCGATGGTTAACGGCCGCAAAGGAGAGACAGTAACTACCTGCATCTTCCTTTACAAAATCCATAGGATAGGCAGCATGCGCTCTTACCACCCCTCCCTGACAGACAGAATAGGTACAGAAAATCTTTCCCTCTAACCACTCCTGTGCAACCCACGGTTTATCAGCACTTGGCACAACACTTGGTAATACGCTATTTTGTCGGATGCGATAGACATCACCAGAGCCTCTAGATATACACGCTTTTAAGGCGTAATCGGAAAAAGTAACGCTATCTAAATCCTCAGGAGCTCGTAAGAGTTTTGTTTTAGGAATCGGAAACCCGAGCTCTTCCGCATACTTTATAAAAGACCATTTACATTGTAGTGTATGGAGAAGAGCTGCCTCTCCTACAAAGACTCTGCAGGTCGATGGGAATTTATCTTTGTGATCAGAAATAAGAAAGCCATCTTCCCACATCGGCATAAAGAGATCGATCTTTTCGTCCTGAGCAATCTTAGCGAGCGCCTCTACGTAGCCCACTCTATTTTCATGGGGGCTTGGTAAAACAAACATCTTTTTTACAGCGTTTGAAAAGCGACAAAAGTTAATAGACTCTGTCTCTGCAACATACACCTCATGGCCTAAAGATGCCAAATTACGAACAAAATCCAACGTAATCGGAGAGCGACCATTAGTAAGTAAAATCTTTTTCACAACCTCTACTTAATATACAGATTTTTTTTTAGCAATTTTTATCTCTAGAAAAGATTCTGTGAAGTAATTTTTGAGATCTGGTATCATGGTGAGATAACCAGTGAGTAGTGAGATGATGGACTCTTTAGATTTCTTTCGTAAAAATCAAAGTATCATTGAAGAGCAGCTTGGCCATACCTTTGCGAATCCAACCCTTCTAGAGGCAGCTTTTTTACACAAATCTTACTGTAACGAGCAGAAAAGAAACGACTTAGAGCATAATGAGCGTCTTGAATTTCTAGGCGACGCTATCCTTAATATGATTGTCAGCGACTTTCTCTATAAAAGATTTCCAACCGGTCCTGAAGGCCAACTCTCTGAACTTCGAGCCCGCCTTGTAGAGACGACAACCCTCAGCAAGCACATGGAAAAGCTCAACTTAATCAACTTTCTAATCGCTGGGCAGGGCGAGAAGAAAAATTTACGCAAAGAGTCGATCCAAGCAAACCTCTTTGAGGCCATTTTAGGAGCCATTTATTTAGATAGCGGCCTTATGACAGCTCGTAAATTTCTCTTTGCCCACTTTGAAGAGGATATGGTAGCGCTTCTTACAGCCCCCTCTCGTAACTGGAAGGCCATTTTACAAGACTACGTCCAAAGAAAGCTTCAAAGTAAACCTGAATACGTTCTAAACCATGAAGAGGGGCCTGACCATGAAAAGGTCTTTCATATCACCGTCCTTATAGAGGGTGAAGTAGCAGGTAAAGGGCAAGGTCCCTCTAAAAAAGAGGCAGAGCGAGAGGCCGCCTCTGTAGCGATTCAAAAACTCGGCCTTCTTACTTAATAGGAATTATTTGAAAACGAAAGAGAGCTGGCTATGTTCAGAGTGCGGCGATGTCCAAGCCAAATGGGTTGGTAGCTGCTTTGCCTGTAAGAATTGGAATACGATGCAGCGCTTTGTCGAAAAGACAGAGGCCTCCTCCTATGCCATTAAAACCTCTCGCCAAGCAAAACCTATCCCTCTTGATGAAGTAAGCCTTGTGCCCTTTGAAAAAACCAAGACAGGCTTAGAAGAGCTCGATCGCCTTTTAGGCGGCGGCTTTGTCACAGGGTCTCTTACCCTTTTAGGCGGCGATCCAGGCGTTGGTAAGTCAACGCTCATGCTAATGCTCGCTGATCTCTTCTGCAAAAAAGGGTTTAAAGTTCTCTACATCTCAGGCGAAGAGTCGATCGAACAAACGACCATGCGCGCCAAGCGCCTAAAAATTAGCTCAAAAGATCTCTACCTCTTTTCAGAGACCGTCTTTGAAGAGATTAAAAAAGAGGTCGAAAATATAAAGCCACAGGTCCTCATTGTAGACTCTGTACAGATCGTCTACAAGAGCAGCATCGCCTCCTATCCAGGCTCTGTCACGCAAGTCAAAGAGATAGCTATCGAATGTATGCATATCGCAAAAAGGATGCATATCACAACTTTTCTCATCGGCCATGTGACAAAGACCGGAGAGCTTGCGGGTCCTCGTGTTTTAGAGCATATTGTAGATACGGTTTTAGATTTTGAAGGCGATAGCAGCCAAGGTTTCCGCATGCTGCGCGCTCACAAAAACCGCTTTGGCCCAACAGAAGAGGTAGCTCTCTTTCAGATGACAGAGACAGGTCTTGCTGAAATCAATAGCCCCTCTGAAGTCCTCTTAAAAGAGCGTATCAAAGGCTCCTCTGGCTCTACCATTATCCCGACTATCGAAGGCTCTAGAGCTATTTTGGTAGAGATCCAGGCGCTCGTTGCCTCCTCCCCTTTTTCTACTGCAGCAAGGCGCGCTAGTGGTATCGATGGCAACAGATTAGCCCTTCTTTTAGCTGTTTTAGAAAAGCGAATGGGCTACCATTTTCACAACCTAGATGTCTTTGTCTCCATTGCCGGCGGTCTTAAGATCAAAGAGCCTGCGATAGATCTAGGACTTCTCATTGCGATTGCAAGCTCCTTTGCTAACCGCCCGATTCCTCTAAACACCCTTATCGTTGGGGAAGTAGGCCTTGGCGGCGAGGTGCGCTCGGTGCCGCGTATCGATGTTCGAATAAAGGAGGCGGTCCATATGGGTTTTGAGCGGTGTATTTTGCCAAAGAGATGCCTTCCTAAAAAAGAGCACGCCATAGAGCTTGTTGGCGTCGAAAGAATCGAAGAGGCTGTCTCTCTACTTATAGGCTAAGCAATCTGCCACTCTGCTAATTCTGCTTTCTCTCTCCTTAAGTCTTTGATTCTCCCTTCTAAAGTACGGACTTGTTCTTCTAAAGCCGCGTTTTTACGAGCACTCTCTTCTATACAGTCTCTAAGGTAGGCAATTCTAGCTTCAGCTGGAATTTCTCCAGAAGGCTCTATAGCAGGAAGCGATTGAGAGCCTCTTCTTCCCCCTCGCAATATGGCTAATTCCTCTTTGCATCCCTTTAGCAATTCGACTGATAGAGACCTCCCTTTAAATCGAACGCCCAGATCTTCTAAATGCCACTCTAAACCACTTGCATTTCTAACAGAATCTACTAAAAGATCTATAGCATAAGAGCGTGCCTCTTTAGAATCTGTTAAAACTACTCTCCTTTTGCGAGCCTTTACCTCGTCTTCCACCTTTCTTAAATTATCTAAAAGAGGTTGGATTCTAGGGTCTTTTGCTGCAACTTCTGCTATACATGTATCTATTCCTGCAATACCCATCTTTGCTAGCTCTATATTACGCTTTAATTGCGCCATACGCTCCTCCAAAGCCTTCCTCTCTTTCTCTGTTGCAGAAACATATAAGGGCCCTATACACGCACCTCTAAAACCTTGTGCCACTCGGAACATACAAAATCCCCCTCTTTTTTAGAAAGCAAAGCAATAGACCTCTTGCAAAACTCGCTTTGCTTGGAAAAATGAGTTATTTTTGAGCAGATTTTTTCAGGGATTTTGAGAGCATATGTATGCATATGGTCGAAAAATCGCTTAAAAAAGATGGCAAAAAGAGGCATTTTAACAAGCGAATGGAGTTTTTGTAAGAGGTCTAATGTATATGAGAAAAATTTTACTTACAATAGTAAAGATTTCGTTAAAGCCTGTATTTAGAAAATGGTGAACAATTTTCTTGCCTCTGGTATGCTTCTTTGCTATGAAAGCAGTCAAAGAGAGTTACAAGCACTTTTCTAAGAGCTATCTTTTTACAGAGATCGAAGCGAGAGTTGTCAAAAGCGGATCTTTGGATCTAGTAAGCCTTGGGGTTGGCGATGTCTCTTTACCTCTGG
This sequence comes from Verrucomicrobiota bacterium, assembly GCA_018240105.1. GTDB lineage: Bacteria > Chlamydiota > Chlamydiia > Chlamydiales > 2-12-FULL-49-11 > JAFEGE01. Next base: position 4,591 of record JAFEGE010000026.1, read on the forward strand.
CCCCGAGCGTTAAAAATGCCATTATAGAAGCAGTCGAAGAGATGGGCACTCGCCCTATAGGCTATGGCCCAACCGACGGCTATCCGTTTCTTAAAAAAGCGCTTTTAGAGACTGAATATGCCCCCTACAACTTTACTTTAGAAGAGATCTCTATCAACGATGGCATCAGCTCTGCCATCACGACGATGACCTCCCTCTTCCCTAAAGATTATAAAATAGGGATTATAGACCCCGCCTACCCTGCCTATCAAAATGCTGCCAGGTTAGAGGAGAGAGAGATTACCCTCTTACCGTGTCTTGAAGAAAATGGCTTCATCCCTCAGCCTCCGAAAGAAAAACTTGATATCGTCTACCTCTGCTCTCCCCATAACCCGACTGGCACTGCTATGACAAAGGATGATTTGCAAATGTGGGTAGACTACGCAAGAGCTCATAAAGCTATTCTCTTTTTCGATGCCGCTTACCACGCCTTTATACAGAGCCCCTCTGTGCCAACTTCCATCTACGCCTGTACAGGAGCAAAAGAGGTTGCCATAGAGTTTCGAAGCTTTTCCAAATCAGCCGGTTTTACAGGGCTTAGACTTGGCTATGTAGTCACCCCAAAAGAGCTTGCTATCTCCTCCTTCTGGCGCCTTCGACAAGACGTCTACAGCAATGGGTTTGCGTATCCTGTGCAAAAAGGAGCGCTGCAAGCGCTCTCTCCCCTCGGTAAAGAAGAGACTAGAGCGCAAGTAGAAAGCTACCTGCAAGGAGCAAAAGTCTTGAAAGAGACTCTAGAGGCCAAAGGCTTTTTAGTCTATGGAGGCGAAGATATCCCTTTCCTATGGTGGAAAGTAGGCGGCGACTCCTGGCAAGCCTTTGATACGCTTCTACACAAGTATGGTCTTATTACAGTCCCAGGCAAGGGGTTTGGCCCCTCTGGCGAAGGGTTTATACGCTTATCCGCTTTCCTATCCCCCGCTAAATTAGAAAAAGCCCTAAGCCGGCTAGAAACAGTTACACAAGGTGTCTTATGAATATTGAAGTTACAGAAGCGCAAGAGCGCCATTTCTACGCAAACGGCGAGATTCTTTTTGAAGATGTTTTGACAGCCGCCGAAAAAGAGCTTCTTCTTAATCAAAAAGAGGGAATTGACCTTTGGCGCAAAAATGAGCGTCTTAAAAAACTAGCTCTCTCCAAGACAATCGGCTCTATTGCTGGAGCCCTTACACAGAAAAGACCTATTCGCCTTCTTATCGACTATCTAGGAACAAAGCCGGTAGACCTTCCTACACACCCCTACCAAGGGGCTCTCATCGCCTTCTCTTTTGATCTAACAACCCTTAGCGAAAAGTTTCACCTATCACAAGTTACTCCCGTAAACCCAACCTACATCATCGTCTACGGTGAGGACACCTGCCGCTATCGAGAAACGGAAGAGCCATTTCCTCTCCCCAAAAGGCTTGGCCTTGGGTACGGTGACCGCCTTCCGCTCAAAGACTTCCCCTATCTTATTAAGTAGAGAGAAAGTCTATTAGAGGTAGCAACCTAATGCCCCTTGAGCCTCTCTCGCTAAAGCAATTACAGCAGAGCCTAAAGCATCGGCTTCTTTTTCTTTAGCTGCCATAGCTTTTTCGTACTTTGCTTTTGCATCCTTTTTTAAAGGACCAAGGTCCTTTAACTCTTCTAGCATTTTAGTTAATCTCTCTATTAGAGCTGGTACATCTTCTAAAACAGAGGCTTTTCGGTCTTTAGTTCTCTGTCTCGAGGCACCTTGACAACGTTTTTTTAATAGAGCAATCCGCTTACCTAATTCGTCTGTCTCCTTTTCCAAAGCCATTACTTTACGGTCAAACATCTGAAAGGCTCTGTCTGCCAGAACTGCTTCCTGATAGTACCCTACAATCCTAGAAAAGCCTTCTCTACAAGCTCTTGTTATTTCAGAAACTCGCCCTATAGCAGCTTCGTGGGTTGCTAAAACATCTCCAAATTGACGCGTCAAAGCAGCATCTAAACTAATCGCCATACTTTTATCCTTATTTTTATAAAAAATTCTTAAGCCCTAAGCCGAAATCTCTTCAACTACCCGCCCTAAGCAAGCCATAGCAAATTCTAGATGTTGTTCGCTCTCTTTTCTACTCCAAGTCATACCGTCAAAGGGGGTGTCCAACTTACACGCAGGGTCAAAAAATTTAATAAGCTCCCCAAAAGCCGCTATGCATCCCTCTCTTTTGGCTAAGACTTGACACTGCCAACGCTCATAAATAGAAAGCTCTGTAGATCCTATAAGTTTCATCTGTTATCTCCTCTTATAACTTATTATTATGACAATGATTCTTCAACAACGCTCTCTAAAAGAGCGCCAGCCGCAGTAAAGCGCTTTATTGCTTCATCCTTAGCGATCGCAGCAGCTTCTTCTTTGGCTTCAGCCTTTTTTTCTAAATACTTTAAACTTCTAACTTTTTCTAATATTCCTTTTAATTCGACTTTTAAAACCTCGACATCTGTTAAAACAGTTGCCTGGCGCTTCCCCGTTCTTCTTGATACCCCTCTTCCTGCACGGCCATCTAGCGTGGCAATTTCAGCTTTGACTTCCTCTAACCTTGCCCCTAAAGCCTCTAGCCGCGTGTTACAGATAGCAAGCATTGTTCTTGCCTTGATCTCTTCGGAGCTCTGTTTTTGAACTTCAGATAATGCTGCGTGATATTCTGTAGCTCTTTCTAAAACAGCTGTTGTAGCGCTCTCTTTTATCGCAAATACAGGATCAAATAGAACCATCGTATCCGCATCTAAAGTATCTGAAGGTAGAGAAAGCGACCTCGTTACTGTATCGTGAAGAGCATCAAGAACACGAGGAATTACATCCAATTCTGTTTGTATACGAGCTCCCTCTTTCCGAATAGCTGAGC
>JAFEGE010000027.1 GCA_018240105.1 Verrucomicrobiota bacterium
GCCTCTTCGGAGAGCTCGACAAGATTTTTACGATCGGCATGAAAGATAATCGGTGTGATGAGCCCTTCAGGAATGGAGACTGCCATCGATATGTCGACTGTTTTAAAGCGGATAATCTTATTATCTTGTGAGTTGTAGCCGCTGTTGATAATCGGATGCTTTTTTAGAGCAATCGCTGTCGCTCGGATAATGAAATCATTAAAGCTCACTTTAATCCCAAGCTCTTTGAGCTGGCTTCGTAAGTCGATCATCCTGTCTGCATGGATCTCATCTACGAGATAATAGTGAGGGATGGTCATTTTAGAAGCTTGGAGACGATCCCCAATAATCTGTCTTACAGGGGTTAACTCTTCTTCTTCGTAGGTTCCGGGGGCTAGAATGGGTGTATCGTTTCTTAAGTAGGAGGAGAGCCCCTCTTTTTGGGCAAACTCTAGATCTTTTGCAATAACCCGTCCTTCCGGACCAGAGCCCTTTACAGAGCTAAGAAGAAGCCCCTTCTCTTTAGCAAGCTTTTTAGCAAGGGGTGAGGCGTGAGGCGTCCCCTCTTCACGCTCAGGGAGGCGGTACCATGTCTTGGGGGGCGATGGGGTAAAAGAGGCGATAGAGATAGCTGAACCCTCTTTTCTCTCCTCTTTTTTTTCTTCCCTCTCTTCGGTAGCCTCTTGTTTAGGGGCTGCTTTCTTAAGGTTTGGCTCTTCTAGTTTGTAGTTTGCAATATCTTCGTCTTTGGTCGCGGTTAGAACGGCAATGCCTTGGTTGATAACAGCAGAGCCCTTCTCAGAGACAACAATCTTTCTAAGGTAGCCCTCTTCGATCGACTGAAACTCTACGGTTGATTTATCGGTTGTGATCTCACAAAGAACATCACCAACTTCTACTTTGTCTCCCTCTTTTTTCAACCAAGCAGCAATAACGCCTTTAGTCATAGTAGGAGAGAGTGCTGGCATAGTGATTGTGATCGGCATAAGGCTTAAGTGTAAATTCCCTCTAATACTTTATCAAGAGCTTTAAGAATGCGCTTTACGTTTGGAATTGTCTCTGCCTCCAGGGGCGGTGCGTAAGGAAGAGGTGTCTCCATTTGGCAGACTCTTTCAATCGGTGCATCTAGATAATCAAAGCAGTGCTCTTGGATTTCACTAATGACCTCTGCTGCAATGCCAGAAAAGCGATGGCCCTCTTCCACAACAACAACACGGCCTGTTTTGCGGGCAGATTTTGTGATAAGGCCAATATCGAGTGGCTTAATGGTTCTAAGATCTATGAGCTCTACTTTAATACCGCGACTTGCCATAGCTTTAACGGCTTCCTTACAAAAGAGCATCATCCGGCTGTAAGAGATTAAAGTCACATCTCTCCCCTCTTGGACAACTTTTCCTTGGCCGATCGGAACGAGATACTCTTCGTTTGGAATCTCCTCTTTAAGGCCGTAGATCATCTCATTTTCAAGAAAGAGGATCGGGTTGTCGTCGCGAATTGCAGATTTTAAAAGCCCTTTGGCATCATAGACAGTAGAGGGAGAGACAATCTTACATCCTGGTAGATTACCGTAGATCATCTCCACATTGTGAGAGTGTTGGCAAGAGACCTTTGCAGCAGCGCCATTAGGACCACGAAAGACAATCGGCACCTTAAAGCGTCCGCCTGACATGTAGTACATTTTGAAGGCGTTATTGACGATTTGATCAAAGGCAACAAAAGAGAAGTTAAAGCTCATAAACTCGACAATTGGACGAAGTCCTGATAAGGCTGCGCCGATAGCAAGCCCTGCAAAGCCTGCCTCAGCAATAGGGGTATCGATAACGCGCTTGCCACCCCATTTATCAAAAAGGCCTTTAGTAACCTTATAGGCACCGTTATATTCAGCAACCTCTTCCCCTAAGATAAAGACATTTTCATCCCGGGTCATCTCTTCATCAATTGCCTGTCTTAAGGCCTCTCGCATCTCTATTTCTTGACCCATACCTACTCGCTAAAGACTCCCTTTTCAAGTGTAAGCACATCAGGAAAAGGACTCTCATCAGCAAAACCCATCGCTTCAATAACTCTATCGCGTATCTTATGGCTTCTTTCTTGATACTTCTCTTCTGTGATCATTTTCGCTTTATAGAGCGCACCTACATAAGATGTAATCGGATCATCTTCCATAATCTTTTTTAACTCTTCTTTGGTGCGATAGTGAGCCGCATCAGAGATAGAGTGGCCTCGAAAACGTTGCACAATGGCCTCTAAAATGACGGGCTCTTGCTTTTCCTTGATATAGGCGCTTGCTTCTTGAAAGGTACCGTACATGTCAAAAAAATTCATACCATTTACTGTATAGCTTTTAGCTTTGTAGGCCTTTGCGATATTTTCACCGATAGGAAGCGCTGCAATAGCTCGCTCTACTTGTGTTCCCATTCCTAACTGGTTATTTTCTATGACGATTAAAAGAGGTAGTTCCCAAAGCTTGGCAAGGTTCATACTCTCATGAAAGGTACCTTGTACGACAGAGCCGTCGCCTCCAAAGCAGATCGCAATCTCATCACGTCTATTTTGATATTTGAGGCTAAAGGCAAGGCCAGCACCGACAGGCCACTGCCCGCCTACGATACCCATACCCCCAAACATATTCGGGGTATAAAAATGCATCGAGCCGCCTTTACCGCCTGCATTGCCATTAGCTTTACCGTAAAGCTCACACATCCCCTCTTCTACCGTCATCCCTAAAAGAAGCGCTAAGGCGTGGCAGCGGTAAGTGGTAAGCCAGAGGTTTTTTTCTTTGCCTAAAGCATAAACGGCAGCCGTCTGAATCGCCTCTTGGCCTATGTAGGAGTGGTAGAATCCCCAGACTTTTCCCATCTGATAAGCCTGCTCACCCCTCTGCTCAAAGTGGCGAATCGTTAGCATATCATCGAGGATTTCAAGCGCCTTTTTTTCACCTAAAGAGGCTAGAACCTTATCTTGATCTTGTGTTGTAAAGTTGTAAGAGACACAACTATTTTTTTTTTGATTCATATTCCTTTACATACCACTCAGACTCTTTTTATACTATAGTCAGAATCGTCTAGGGAGCAGTATGCCAAAAAAAGCTATATATTACGATACGGAAACAACCGGACTTAAACCAGACAAAGATCGCATTGTTGAAATTGCGGCCTACGATCCTATAGAAGATCGCTCCTTTGTGACCCTTGTAAATCCCATGATGCCAATCCCCGAAGAGTCTACTAGAGTTACTGGCATTACAGATGAGATGGTAAAAGAGGCGCCAACCTTTGCACAAGCAGGCCAAGATTTTATAGATTTTTGTAAAGGTGATGTCATCTTAATTGCGCACAATGGCGATTCTTTTGACAAACTTTTTCTTATCAATGAGTGTAAACGAGAAAATCTTACCTATCCAAATTTCCCCCATATCGACTCTCTAAAGTGGGCCAGAAAATATCGCCCCGACCTACCAAAGCACCCTCTACAGTACTTAAGAGAAGTGTATCAAATTGAAGCCAATAACGCGCACCGCGCCCTTGATGACGTTATTATTCTGCATAAAATCTTCTCTACGATGATTGGTGATTTACCTCTAGAAGAGGTCTATCTTCTCCTCTACCAGCAAACAGATGCTGCGCTGCCTCGTGTTATGCCCTTTGGTAAACACCGTGGGGAGGCGCTAGAGACTCTACCAAAATCATACCGCGCTTGGTTTTGCCAATCCGGCGCTCTTGATAAACCGGAAAACGCAGCCCTTAAA